>CANJRM010000004.1 GCA_947476645.1 Bacteroidota bacterium | reverse complement strand
ATGGACCAATATGCAGTTGCCCTTGGGAAGAAAAATCAGGCAATGCTACTCGATTGCAACAAAGTTCATCATGAATACATTCCATTTGAAACAGGAGACTATCGTTTACTAATTATGGATACAAAAAAACCGCGCTCACTAATTCATTCCAAATACAACGAACGCAAACATGAGTGTGAAACTGCTTTGCAGAAAATAAAAACAACTAAACCTGAAATACAAAACCTTTGCGAGGCAGATATACTTTGGTTAGATGTGCTGAGTGATGAAGTTCTTAAACGCAGAGCAAGGCATGTTATATCAGAACAACTTCGTGTAAACGAAGCAGTAAAAGTTTTAGAGATGAACGACCTTTCCACTTTCGGTAGATTAATGAATGCTTCGCATACCTCACTCAAAAATGATTATGAAGTCAGCGGAATTGAATTAGATACTTTAGCAGAAACCGCGCAACAAATAAAAGGTTGCCTTGGCGCACGAATGACTGGAGCTGGCTTTGGTGGTTGTGCAATAGCATTAGTTCATTCAACTGCGGTTGATGAACTAATCAATAAGGTCTCCGAAAAATATTTTTCAGTTACAGGTTCGCAATGCGAAATCTACGAATGCCAAGTTAGCGATGGAGTAAGAAGTTTATAATAACTAGCTGATTTCAGAAAACAAAAAAGGCGCTCCGAATTCGGAACGCCTTTTTGTTTTTCGCATTTCATCGCTATTTCATAATAGTAACTGTTCCTGCAATCTCTTTTTGCTGCTCATCAAACAAGGTGATTTTCATCTTGTAAACATAGGTATCGTAAGGCAGGTCTTTTCCACCTTTCTTTCCATCCCATCCGCATACGCAATCCACTCCGTTAGCTTGACTATCGTTATGATAAACAACATCTCCCCAACGGCTGAAAATAGTAATGTCCACATGAGTTGCCCCCAAAATATCAAACTCAAAACGGTCGTTCAAACCATCTCCGTTTGGTGTAAAGGCAGATGGTATATACATAGACTGCTGATGCAACACGTAAATAGTAACTGTATCGGTAGCCTCACATGAGTCGTCATTCATAGCAAATACAGTAAACACGGTAGTAAGGCGCGGTGCAACCAGTGGATTACTACAATTAGTAGAATCTGCACAATCACTGAAATCAAAAATATTACCTGTAGCAGAGTCAACTAATGGACTCCAATAATAGTGTGTTACACCTGCCGATCCGTGCGCAAATAACTGCGTACTCATACCTTCTAGAATAACAAACTGTGGTGCTTCTAAATCAACCGTTACTGGATCAGGAGATACAATAGTAAACAGTGTAGTTCCTTCACATCCATTTACATCACGAACTCCTAAAGTATATAAGCCTGGCATTAAACCTCTGAAAGTATCATTCGGTTGAATGATTCCATTAACCATATAAACATAAGGAGGAACACCACCTGTGGCGCTTGCAGTTACCCAACCTGTAGCTGTATTATAGCATTTAGATTGATTTGAACTGGCTGTAACAATAATCGAATCAGCGTCAGCTAAGGTTACAGAAACACTAATAGAGCAGGCATTCGCATCGGTAGCAGTCAAAATATAATTGCCTGCTGTAAGATTAGTTGCAATAGCCCCGTTTTGTGGTGGGGAAGTACTCCATGCATAGCTATATGGTATCGAGCCCCCCGTAATATCTACGGCAACAAACCCATTATTACTATGGTGGCAAGTTGGTGTATAAAGCGAAACATTATAAAACAAGCTGATAATTGATTTTACGGTATAGCTTGCTGACATCGGACATGAATTAGCATCCGTTACTGTAACTCCGTAAGGACCCTCTGCAAGACCTGATATATCTTCAGTGGTAGCAGTATTTGTCCAACTATAAGTATAACCTGCTACTCCACCTATAACCGTTAAATCAATTGCTCCGGTGCTGGCACCTTTACAAAGAACATCGGTAATAGTAGCAGCAATGGAAATTTCTGAAGGTTGTGTTATTTCTATTGAATCATATACAAAGCAACCGTTCGAGTCTGTTACCTGAATCACATAATGACCTGCACAAACATTTGTAAGGGCAGAATCGGTAAGGAAATTATTCCATAGGTAAGAATAATAACCGGTAGCAGAACCTGTACCGCCATGTGGCGTTACAACAAGCTGACCAGTGCATGCACCATAACACAAAACATTAGTAGAAGTGTGCGTGGTCGTCAAAGCAACCGGATTGGTAATCGGGAATTTTTGAACAGCCCTACATCCATGAGCATCAGTAGTAGTCAACCAATAAACACCAGCAGCCAGATTGTTAGCAAACGGTCCGTTGGTTGGTTCGTTCAGAGTAAGACTATCAACCCAATGATAGGTGTATGGCGGTGTTCCACCATAAGCCGAAGTTAAAATGGTTCCGTCATTATCATTATGGCAAGTTATATCTTTCACAATTCCTGAAACAGCGAACAAGTCAGGTTCGGTAAGCGTAACTGAACCTTCCACAGTACAACCTTTAGAATCTGTTACAGATACAGAATAACTACCCGCAGTTAAACCCGAAACATCTTTTGATGTAGCATTATTAGCACTTGCACTCCATAGATACGAGTAATTAGGAGTACCTCCTGTTGGCAATAAATGTATTGAACCGTTAGTATCACCATTACATAATGGGTTTTGCGGGAAGAAGTCAACTGTAAGAACTTCAGGATTGATAACCGTTATCGAAGTAGTTATTGTGCAGTTGTGTGCATCAATTACAGTTACTGCATAAATTCCATTCTGAAGGCTGGCAAGCGAATCAGCATGCGAACCATCGCTCCAATTGTAAACGTAGCCTGGTGTACCACCGCTAACATATACATGTATAGCTCCATCATTCAAATTATAACAAGAAATGTCTTTTATAACAACTGAATCAAAATTAAGTGGCGATGGCTCACCAATTAAAACTGAGTTACTACTGATACATCCATTAGCATCAGTAATTTGAACGTAATACAAACCACCATGCAAACCGCTAACATCTTCCGATGTAAGGAAGTTAGACCATAAGAAAGTGTACGGTGCAGTGCCTTGCGTTACTGTTAAATCAGCAGACCCGTTATTATCTCCGTTGCAATTTACATCCACTGCTGTAATGGTAGATGAAATTGCCTGAGGTGATGTTATGGTTTGAGAAATAGTAGCCGTGCATCCGTTTGCATCCGTTACTGTAACGGTATAAGTTCCGTCTAAGAGGTTATAGATATCTTCTGTAGTTTTTGTATTGCTCCACAAATAAGAATAAGCAGGTACTCCACCATTTGCAGTTACATCAATAGAGCCTGAGGTATCACCAAAACACTGAACGTTGTTGTAAGTAGCAATATTGAGATACAATGGATAAGGCTCGGTAATAGTAAAGCCTGCTGTTGCAGAACATCCATTTACATCAGTAATACTTACCGTATAGTTTCCGGCAACTACATCTACAAGGTCTTCGTTTGAACTTACAACAGTTCCATTGCTGGTCCATGTATAAATATTACCACCGTTACCTCCGGTAGCAGTAATATAAATATCACCGGTTAAACTTCCACCGCAGGTGATGTTGTTCAACGAATCAAGCACTACTGTTATAGGTGCCGGTTGGTTGATTGTGAGTGTAACAAACTCAGTGCAACCTTTAGAGTCACGACCGGTTACTATATATGTTCCTGCTGACAATCCTGTAAACGATGGAGATGATTGGAATGAAATACCGTTAATAGAATACATATAAGGAGGAACACCACCGTTTACTTGGAAACTTGCAGTTCCATCAAATGCACCGGAACATGAAACATCGGTTTGCGTAGTAATACTTACAGATATAACATACGTATTGCCTACAGAGATTGCCCCTGTATCTACACATCCGTTATTATCATAAACATAAATATTATAAGAACCGGCACCTACTCCTGTAAATACATTACCGGGTTGCGGAGGTCCGCCATTGAGTGAGTAGTTGTATCCCGGAGTTCCTCCCGATGCTGTTACCGTAATTGAACCGTCAAATACGTTCGCACAACTTGCATCTACCGAGTCTAATACCTGAACTATATCAGTAGGCTGACCAACGATTGCCGGATTTCCATATGCTTTTATACATCCGAAATTATCCTGCACCACAATATCATAAGAACCAGCTGGTAAACCTGTGAACTGACCTAATGCCTGATATGTAACACCATTATCAATTGAGTAAGTATAAGGAGATTGACCTCCTGTAGCGGTAACAGTAATTGTACCTGTGCTGCCTCCATTGCAAAGAGCATCAGTTAATGTGTAAGATATATTAATTGGTGGAATGGTAATTACCTGTGCTCCCCCTGTAAAACCACTGTTACGTGAACAGCCATAAGAATCGGTGATGGTTACAAAATTGTAATTGGTAGTAACATTGGCTACAACCTGAATAGTATCGCCATCGTTTTTACCAGTTCTTGAATAAGTAGTTGCACCGTCCGTAAAACTAAAGCTATATGGTCCTGTTCCAGGTGAGAAGTTAACAGTTAACACCGCAACTGTTCCAGGACATACTGTTTGAGTTGCAGGTGATAAACTTCCGTTTGGAGAAGGACTACCAACGACAGAAATTGAATTGGAGGATTGAGTATTAAAACATGCATCTGTTGCTAATCTATAGATAACATACGTTGCTCCGGGTGGAACGGTGATAGGACTGTTCCAAGAAGAGGTAGTGACGCCCGCTACAACATTATAAGTAATGCCTCCGTCTGTGGAAAGAGTCCATGAATAATTTGGAGAACCACCATTCACAAAACCAAAAGTACCTCCGGTGGCATCAGCTACATTCGTAAACAGCCCAATTGGCTGTCCTTCGCAAACAGATGAACCGTCAACAATACCACCGATAGTTCCACCCGCAAGTACAGGTAGCCCTTGAGGAACTATACTGACACTTACATAATCCGAGTTACATAATCCGGTTTGACGAATTTCTACCAAATCATTTACACTTAAAATCATATCGGCTAATTGAACAGGAACCGCTGATGGTGTGGTAATATTATAAACCAAAGCGCCATTAATATAGACCTGAACTTTATCATCACCACCATTAAAAGTAACGATATAGCGGTTACATGGAAAACCTACACGTCTGGCTCTTATAGTTACGTTATCATTCGGAATGTCTGAACAACCGGTCCATCCTACTGCTGTTGATGGGTTACTTAAATTTCCCCAATAGTTGGTGGTTGCGAAACTTGTTCCTGAATTATCTACATAATAACCATAACAAGCCTGTGGAACAGGAATACTGATATCAGTGGTAGCAAATGCTGCCACATTCCAAACTCCTGAACCCGGTGCTGGCTCTGCACTAACCGGACACACTTTATATTCAAGCAATGCAGAGGTCTGTCCGTTTACCCAACCTAAACAACCGCCATTATATGAGTTAGTATTAATGCGAACGGTGCCGACTGTAGTAGCATACCATTCCAAAGAACCAGGTAGAGTTGTGTTTGCACATCCTTCGCCACCAGTCCAAGAATCACGAACAGGGGTTAGTGAATTGTTATAAGGAATAACAGCCGATGTTGACGAGAAAGTCATATCCCAAAGGTTATTCAAATTGCTTAATCCCGATGTGTATCGGAACGAATAAATGTTTCCGGTGATAACATTAAAATCGGCATAAGTGGCACTTCCTACGCTGGCACTTTGCCAACTGTTTGTTGGGTTAAGTGCACCGGCAGGTTCTGCAAATGCATTTAGACCGCACTGAGCGGTTGCTGAATTATTCAGAAGAAAAAATACTGCCGTAAACAGAAAAACAGATCTGAACGACGGGGTTGTACAGAATAAAAATTTTCTCATGCTTGTGAGTTTTGTAATGTTAGTTTTTTCAATTTGTTAGTGTAAAAAAGCTTCTTTGAAGATAGCTTTTCGCTGAAAACAGTCGGAAAAATAAAACGGATAAGCAGAATACCAAAAAAAAACGCTTGTTTTTTTATCAACGGCATGTTTTTGCCGCTTTTCAAAACATTAAAATGAAATCCTTTTTTAAGTTTAATAGCTGCAACTAAACCGTTTCATCTATACTCTTTATAATTGCAGCCACTTTAAAAATAAGCGTGAACAAAAAGCATTTTCTAATCTCCATCCTTTCTCTTCTTTTCTTCTTCCGAAGTTTCAGCCAAATTATTTTAGCGCCCGATTTGCAATGTGTTATTACCGATGCATCGAACGGCAACATTACTTTGTATTGGACTAATCCTCCTGCAAATCCCTGCGGTGCATTTGTGCAATACACTATTTATGCTTCGAGTACTGGTAGCTCTGGTCCTTACAATACTTTTGCCGAAAGCAATCAGGCAGCTACATCATTTGTATATTTAAATGCCATTTCAATTTCGCCAACTTGGTATTTCTACATAGAAGCAGATTACAATTGCCCGGGTGCAACGGTGCTGCAATCAGATACGGTAAATAATCTTAACCCCGCTACGCCTGATATTGTAAATGTAGATGTAACGCAAAGTGGTGATGCAGTTATCAACTGGGCTCCTGATTCTTCACCACAAACCCAGGGCTACGTTATTTACTACTATGCGCAAAACGGACAGGTGTTCCCTTTCGATACTGTTTACGGAAGATTCAATACCACCACTACTGATTTTGCTGCTGACCCAACTACACAATCTGTTTCTTATACTATAGCTGCTTTTGATTCATGCGATAAATTCAGTTCATACAATACGTTTCCGCACAATACTATTTACGCTACTCAATCTTCAGCCGCTTGTGTTAAGCAAATTACATTTAACTGGAACCGCTACATCAACTGGCCGCAGGGAGTTAAACAATATGAAGTTTGGCTCAGCAGAAACTCAGGAGCATTTGCTATAGTGGCACTTGTTGACAGCGGCACACAGACTTACGGTTTGACTAATTATAATGATGGCGATTCGCTTTGCGTTTTTATTCGTGGCATTAGTGCGGCTGATTCAAACGTGTATTCAAACAGCAACCTCATGTGCATGCGCGCTTCTATTGTTCAGCCGCCTGCTTACAATTACATTACTAATGTAACCGTTGATTTAGCCAACCACGTTTGGGTTACCTGGATTATTGATGTGGCAGGAGAACTCATTTATTACACCATAGAGAACAGCGGAAATAATCTGAGTTTTACAAACGTGGCGCAGTTGAACGCACCTTCTCCGCTTAATCCTTCCGAAACTTTTGTTGACTCCATTGCAACTCCCGAGCACAGTCCTTATTACTACCGCACCACGGCCGTAGACAGTTGCCAGAATCAATACCCCACTGCTATAGCAAAAACAATTTGTTTGAAAGGCGAACTGTTCGATTACTACATTGCCAACTTAACCTGGAACGATTTGGAAATTGACAGCGCACATGTGCTGCGTTACAATCTTTACCGCAACTCGGGCAGCGGTTATCAATTGATTAAAACTTTTCTGCCGGGGATAAACAGTTATTCTGATTCGTTGCAACAGTTGTTGACAGCAGACGGCATTTTTTGTTACCGTATTGAAGCCGTGTATGATTTAAACTTGCCACTTGCGGGTTTCAATCAAACACTTTCGAGTTTCTCAAACGAGCTTTGCATTATTCACCGCCCTATTATTTATATACCCAATGCATTTGCACCTAACGGTGTAAACAATGTTTTTAAACCTACTATTATATATGGTGACCCTAAGGGTTACACCCTGACTATATTTAACCGCTGGGGAGGAATGGTTTTTGAAAGCAACGACCCTGCACTTGGTTGGGATGGAAACGACCACGGCAAAGAAGCGCAGCAGGGCGGCTATGCTTACCTTATTCAGTTTTATGCCAACGATGGTGTAAAGGTGGAGCGCAAAGGAATGGTGTTATTAGTAAAATAACAAACAGCCCCAATCTTTCATGACTGCTTCTATTTATTTTTTCCTTTAGGTATGAGCTATGCATTTTGTCAACATAAGGAACGACCTTGTGAATTTTGGCGTTAAAAAAATCATTCTTACTGCCGTTAAAAACTGCGCACTGTCTGAGCGCCAACGAGCATTAACTGTCGATGTTAAATTTTGATGCGCGAGTTTGTGCAGTTTAGGCAGTGGGAATGATTTTTAGCCAAAAGTCACACAGTCTTGAACTTTTCTTTGTTACTTTCTTTTGGTTCAAGCCAAAAGAAAGTAAAAGCTAAAAAATAATCGGCTCATAAATCTATTCAATACAAACAAACCGCAATAATGCGGGCTGTTGTCTCACGTCTAAAGTCTATTGTCTTGTGTCTGTATTACGGATTTTTCACCAGCACCACATCAACTCTTTTCACAGTTCCTGTTTCCACAGCCACCGCAATTTCCTGTGTCACATATCCGGTTTTCGCCACTGCTATCGTGTAATTACCTGCTGCAAGTTGAAGCAAAAGCGCGCGACCGTTCTCATCAGTATTAACTGCTTTATCTCCCGGTGTTACTTTTATTTCCACATCAGCTATATCCTGTTCATCAGCACTATCAGTTACATGCACTCGCATCCCTGCTACACCTGCACCGCGCACTAAAAACAACTGATGCTCAAGCACAAACTGTTTACGTTTCGCAGCATCAGCATCCGAATCAAAAATTACCTGCGCATCCGCATTTATCGAACTGATAATCTCCGTATAAACAGCATTGTTCAAATCAATCTTTGCATCGGTTCCTATTTCAGCACCGCCTTCGGCACCTATAAAACTCAAATGCACTTCCTTAAACGAAACCTTCAGCAAATCCAGATTCGTTTTATAAATAGCGGGCATATTTAAACCACCGTTTAATAATTGTATTTCATTATCGTCTGCAAACTTGCTTAGATTTTTAAGCATCAGTTCACACGCATCAAAATCATCATTAGCAGCATCGGCATATTGAGTGCCGCCTGCGGCATCTATGTTTATCTGTTGCTCATCTATCGGAAACACATCTGCAATATATCGCTCCATAGCTTTAAAAGCAATCAACGATTGCTGCACCAATGCCAGCAACTGCACACGCAGCACCTCGTGCGTGGCACTGCGTTGGTCCTCATCGGGCTCATCCGCAGCGGCATCTACTTGCGCAATGCGGTCTGCTACCCATGCGGCTACATATTTTCCTTTAAATGCGGTAAATCTACCCAGTAAAGAACTTACTGCTTCCAGAATAAAGTAAGCTATAGTATATAACTCAGCCTGCTTAAAATTATACTTCGTCTTTTTCATGATAATTGTTTTTAGGTTATGAAAAATGTCGAAGTCTTACATCTGCTTATTCTTTTGTTTTAGATTAATTGATTTCTGTTTTACTTCCGTCTTGGGTCTTCCGACTTTTTTTGTTTCCGATTCTCAATTCTAAATCCTCAATTCTACTTTCTTCTTTTTGTTTGCTTCCGCCTTCATCTCCCCCTCTCTTTTTTCCAAACGCTCATACCCCCAAAAATATTGTGTGCGCTCCAAAAAATTTTAACTCTTCTTTAAATTTCAGCATCACCATCACTTTCAACAGTTACATCCTGCACGTTTATAAACAGCCGCCCTTCATTTCTATTATTTGTTTCTATAATCATTTCAAATCTAAAAACAGAAAGCGGCAGTGCCGCTTTCTGTTTTTGTATTTCTGCCTTTGGCTGTTAAAGCCCCCTTTTGTTTCATCCCGTTTTAAGCGGGAAGGGGTTTGGGGGTTATTCCACCATCACTCTGCCTGTAAACTTCCTATGCCCATTGCTGAGTATTACCGTATAAAAACCTTTTTGCACAGTGCCTATGTTGGCGTTTACGCGGTTGCCGTTTATGTCGGTTTCTTCATCTTTTATTACGCGGCCGCTGTTATCAAAAATACTTAAGTGTGCCGTATTACCCTGTGCCAGTGCTTCAGGCACTACTATAGTAAAGTTTTGGTTGTTTGGGTTAGGGTAAATAGTAAGGCGGTTGTCTTCGAGTATACGTTTACTGCTCGTAGTTCCCGTTTTTCCAAATTTCTTTCTACGTTTACAATAGAAAAATATTTCTGCCATGAAAAAACTTTACACTACTCTCCTTTTCATCATCTTCTTTTTTTCTTCTGTAACTTCTTTAACCGCTCAATCAATTTTACGCGGGCCTTATTTGCAAAGCCCCGGGCCTAACAGCATTATTATTCGCTGGAGAACCGATACACCAACCGATAGCCGCGTTTACTATGGAACAAGTATTGGCTCACAAACCTTGTTTGCTGATAGTGCGACAGCTACAACAGAACACCGAGTGAAAATTAACGGGCTTACACCACTCACCAAATACTATTACAGTGTGGGCACCACGTCAAACACCTTGCGTGGAAACGATGCCGCTTTGTTTTTCAATACCGCCCCCGATGCTTCATCGCATTCACCTGTTCGCTTTTGGACCATTGGCGATTTTGGACACGGTAACGATGCTGAACGCAAAGTGCGCGATTCATATTTGCAATATGCAGTCAACAGCGGACATCCTGCCGATGCACAAATTTGGGTAGGCGACAACGCTTACAGCGATGGAACAGATTTAGAATTTCAAAACAAAGTTTTTGATACTGTAAATTGTTTTGGCAATGTGTTTCTCAATCTTCCTTTCATAACCACTTCCGGCAATCACGATTACAACAGCATTTGTCCATGGCAAAATGCGCAAGGCATTCCGGTGCTTTGCGGACAAGACCCTAACACACATACCGGCCCTTACTTAAATATTATTGACCCGCCCACACAAGGCGAGTTAGGCGGTGTGGCTTCGGGCAGAAAGATTTTTTATAGCATGGATTATGGCGATGTGCACATTGTATCTATGAATTCTGAACTCGGTTCATATACTTCTTCTTACAACTGGACAGGCGTTTTAAACACGAGTCAAACCTTCACCTCTCCTATGCTTGATTGGCTCAAAGCAGATTTAGCTGCCACTACAAAAAAATGGAAAGTGGTTATCTGGCATCAAACACCTTACAGCGGTCAGGATAATTTTACCGAAGAAAACAGTGTGCAGATTTTTTGCACCGCAACACGCCATCACTTCAATCCTATTCTTGAACAATACGGAGTTGATTTAGTGCTTGTGGGTCACGACCATAATTATCAGCGCACTTATTTAATCAACGGTCATTATGGTGGCAAACCCGATTTTGATTCTACTACTATGATGATTAACGGCACCAGCGGAAGAGAAGCCGAACAAGGTCCTTATGTAAAATACACCAATGGCCCTATGAATGGTGTGGGAACTGTTTATGTAATTGCAGGAAACTCAAGCGAAGGAAATACGTACAGCCCAATCACGCATCCTGCAATTTACTGGGGCGAAGCCTGCGATACCTGCTACGGCTCATTTATTTGGGATGTAAATGGCGATAGATTAGATGGTCGTTATCTTACTTCAAATGGCGAAATAAGAGACAGCTTTACCATTGTAAAACAACAATGGAACGACATTAAAAAAACAGAACCGCTTGCCAATAAAGTAAAGGTGGCTCCTAATCCTTTTACCGACCAAACCGAAATTTCATTTGCACTAAACACCAACGAAGAAGTTCATTTAGATGTGTATGATATGAGCGGAAAGAAAGTGGCCTCCAACGATTACGACAACACAAAAACCGGCCGTCAGATTTATGTTTTTGACGGCAAGAATTTAAGTGCCGGTCAATATTTCTACGAACTTAAAACCGAAGAGCAAAGCCTGCGCGGTAAGTTGATGCTGGTGAAGTAATTTTTGTTATTGCAGTTTAATTCCGCATTCTAAATTCAACATTCCGCATTCCTCTCACGGGTCTACATCCACCTTCACCTCAACAGCCTTCAAACCCTGAATTGTTTTCATTTTATCTAAAACAGTTTGCAGCGCATGTTTCATTTGCGCCTGCTGATTGCTCTTCAACAATATCTGGCGGATATAGTAGTTATTGATTTTTGAAACATAAGGAATAACAGGTCCAAGCACTTTTGCTGTACCTGCCTGCCGGTCAGGCAGGTTTGTTTTGCGTAACTCGTTAGCTAAATACAAAGCCGCCTGCTCAATCGTTTGCACCTGCTTATGCTTAATTGTTATTTCAATCATGCGCATAAAAGGCGGATACTGAAACTGTCTTCGCGAAAGAATTTCAGTTTCATACATCTTCTTAAAATCGCTGTTGAGCACATTCTGAATAACAGGATGTCCGGGGTCAGAAGTTTGAATCATCACTCTCCCTTTCTTATGTTTTCTACCGGCACGTCCTGCCACCTGCATCATTAATTGAAACGCACGCTCGTGCGAACGGTAACCGGGATGGTGAATCAACTGGTCGGCATTGATAATGCCAACTAAACTCACATGGTCGAAGTCCAAACCCTTGGTAACCATTTGCGTTCCCACCAAAATATCTACCTCACGGTTTTCAAATTCTGCAATCACTTTAGCGTGACCATGCTTAGTTTTCATCGCATCATAATCCAATCGGCTCACCTTTGCCGATGGAAACAGTTCCGCAATTTCGTCTTCAATCTTTTCGGTACCCATGCCGACAATATCTAAATCAATCGCGCCACAGCTCTTGCATTTGTCCGCCATCTTTTCAAAGTAGCCGCAGTAGTGGCATTTGAGTTGATGCGAAAACTTGTGATAGGTTAAACTCACATCGCAGTTCTTGCATTTGTAAACGTAGTTACAGGTTTTGCAAACCTGATAGTTGGCAAAACCTCTGCGGTTCAAAAACAAAATCACCTGCTCTTTATTCTTCAAAGCAAGACTCACATCATTCACCAGCGACTGCGTAAAACTTCCCTGCATGCGCTTCCACTTTGTGTCATCTTTAATATTGCCAATCACAAACTCGGGCATCTCCATGCCTCCGTATCGCTTATTCAACGTCACCAATCCGAATTTTTCTTTTTCAGTATTGTAAAATGTTTCCACCGATGGTGTTGCTGTGCCAAGAATAACTTTCGCATTGAACATAGTAGCCAGCACAATCGAAGCATCGCGCCCGTTGTAACGCGGAGCAGGGTCTGCTTGCTTCATCGAGTTATCGTGCTCTTCATCTACAATTACTAATCCCAAATCTTTGAACGGCAGAAACAAACCGCTGCGCGCACCAATCAGAATTTTGTATTCGCCATGCAGAATCTTGTTCCATATTTCCACGCGCTCGTTCTGGTTGAACTTGCTGTGGTATACGCCCACCTGCGTATTGAATATCTTTCGAAGGCGGTTAATGATTTGTGCGGTCAGTGCAATTTCAGGAAGAAGATACAGCACCTGTTTGCCTTCAGCAATTACTTCCTTTATCTTTTCGATGTAGATGTTGGTCTTGCCGCTTCCGGTAACTCCGTAAAGCAGCACCACATTCTTTGTTTCGAAATGATGATTGATTTGTGCAAGTGCCGTTTTCTGCTCTTCACTCAAATCGGGAGAATCAACTTCGGCAGTTTGCAAATTGCCGAGACGCGAAACTTCCATTTTGAATTCAATGAAAACATTTCGCTTTACCAAAGCAGTCAGAACAGCAGCCGTGCTTTTTGAAAGCTCAAGCAATTCGTTCTTGCGAATAAACTTTGCTTTCCTTTCTAATTGCGAAAACGCAAGAAGCAACTCTACTTGCTTTGGTGCGCGACCGAGTTCAGCGTAAATCTTTTCTAACTCAGCTTGGTCTTCATACTTATCATTGAGTTTGATGTAAGTTTCTGTTCGCGGCTTAAACTTCTCCAGAATTTCTTCCGATGAAATAGCAATACCCAAATTGAAAAGGGTTTTAAGCAAAGGATACACATTGCGCTTCTTCAGCAAATCCTGCACCTGAGGAATCTTTATTTCTTGTTGCGCTCGCAATGCCTGCACAATCAAGAACTCATCTTCATTCAGCGTTTCAAAATCTCCATCGTAACTTTCGTTGTAGCGAATCTTTGTTTCACTCGAAAGTTTCAATCCTGATGGAAGAGCCGCATTCATCACTTCGCCTTCGGTGCACATATAGTATTCACTCATCCACTTCCAGAACTTCAATTGCGTTTCGGTCACAATCGGTTCTTCCTCGGCAATGGTTTCAATCAATTTTGCTTCAACTGTAGGTTTCTGATGATGAATAGTTTTTACAATAGCAGAATAAAATCTGTTCTTGCCAAACTGCACAATAACCCGCTGACCTACTTTTACAAACGGCACTAAATCTATACTCACGGCATAAGTATATGCCTGCGGCAAAGCGAGAGGAAGAATAACATCAACGTAAGTAACTTGTGAACTCACGAGGGCAAAATAAGAGATAATACTAAATTCGAAGTTCAACAGATTCAATGAAACATTTTTTCGTTTTTGTTTTTGCACTCACAACTCTTCTTACAAAAGCGCAAACTTTTTCTCAAACCTTCAACCAAACTGTTCCTGATGACGGCTCTACGGTGATGTATGATGTACCGGTGAGTGGTTTGCAAAACACTATTGATACTACTTTTGGTTTAGAAGGTGTTTGCATTATTCTCAATCACACCTGGGATGATGATATGGAAGTGAAACTGAAATCGCCTGACGGAAGTATTGTTTTACTCTTCACGCATGTAGGTGGCGATGGCGATAATTTTAATGTTACTTGCTTCAACGGAGTTTCGCCATTTCCTATTTCTTCCGGAACTGCTCCCTTCAATAGTGCGTATCGCGCAATGGGCGATTTGGGAATTTTCAACAACGGGCAAAATCCAAATGGTAACTGGACATTGGTTTTACACGACACTTATCCTTTTGCCGACCAAGGTTTTTTAATTGGCTGGGGACTTACGTTTGGCAATCAACCGGTGCATCCGTTTCCGCCTTTTTCTTCCAATCTCCCAATCATAAAAATAAATGCGCATGGCAATGTAATTCTCAACGACCCGAAGATTGAAGCTGACTTTGCAGTTATTGATAACGGTACAGGTGTTCGAAATTTTGTAACAGATACCAACTATGCTTTCGTTGGAAAAATAATGACCGAGTTGCAAGGATACTCAGGTCCATCGTATCCGAAAAAAAATTACGACTTCTATACCATAAATGCCGACAGCAGTAAATTAGATACGTCTCTTTTAGGAATGCCAACTGAACATGATTGGATTTTGAAAGGAGAATATACAGACCCGAGTTTAATGGCAAACTCGCTGACGTATGAAATGAGCAGACGCATGGGTGTGTATGCACCGCGAACAAATTATTGCGAGGTAACGGTGGACGGAGAATATGTTGGCGTATATTCGCTCACCGAAAAAGTAAAGCGCGATGACAATAGAGTTGACATTGCAAAATTAAATCCGCAGGATACAGATGGTCTTCACTTAACAGGCGGCTACATTATTGAAATGAATATTAATGGCGACCCACCGGCTTGGACTTCTGCCTATGCGCCAATCAACAATGCCACTTGTACTTTCAATGTAGAGTTTAAAGAAGTTTATCCGAAGCAAGATGAAATCCAGCCGCAGCAACACAATTACATTAAAAATTATGTAGACAGTTTTGAATTAGCATTACAAAATGATTCACTCGACCCGAACACTTGGAGAAATTTAGCTTCTGAAAAATCGTTTATTAATTTTCAAATCATTGATGAGTTCAGTGCCAACTACGATAGCTACGGACGCAGCACATATATGTATAAAGAGAAGGGCGGCAAACTACACATTGGTCCGCCATGGGATTATGACCGCGCATACCACACAGGCACAGAGAATGGCTGGGTTTGGGAAATCACGCATCCGTATTGGCCATTTCCGTTTTGGTGGAGCAAAATGAATAGCGATTCTGTTTACCTGAAAAAATTGTATTGCCGATGGACAGAACTTCGAATGAATGTGTTGAGTGATGATTCGTTCAATATGCTTATTGATTCTACCGCTGCATTGTTGCAGGAATCTGCTGCAAGAAATTATCAATTATGGGGAGGAGTGGCAAACTATAGTGATGCAGTAACTGATTTGAAAAATTTTGTTGCTGCACGTTTGGCATGGATGGATGCGAATATTTTCCCAACAGGTGAAGTTATTCCTACACTTAGTTTGAGCGATACAACCATTTGTAAAAATGAAATGATAGAAGTAAACATCGGAAATCAATATCACTATACCTGGAGTAGTGGTGATACCTCAACAATTATTTCTATTGCGCAAACCAATACTTATTCTTTA
Source organism: Bacteroidota bacterium (assembly GCA_947476645.1). Taxonomy (GTDB): domain Bacteria; phylum Bacteroidota; class Bacteroidia; order Chitinophagales; family LD1; genus Bog-950. The sequence continues at coordinate 61,026 of CANJRM010000004.1, read as the reverse complement.
AGTGTAGAAGATGATTACGGTTGTTCGGCAACTGATGATATAACCGTTTATGTAAGCGAACCGAATGCCTCTTTCACAACTGTTCAGGATTCTGTTTACAGCTTTTCATTTTTTCCTGTAAATATTAATGCCACAAATTACCACTGGGATTTTGGTGATGATTCAATTTCGAATTTCAAAACACCATCGCATACCTACGATAGTGCCAGCACTTATATTATCTCGCTCACTATTACTGATTCTATTGGTTGTTCCATTATTTCATTGGATACAATAACGTTTCTTCCTCTTATTTCCGGAATTGGAAATGCTGTATTCAACGAAGTGAAGATTTATCCGAATCCGTTCAACGATTTTTTCGAAATTGAAATGGTTGATTTAGAAGCAGAAGCGGTTTTTGAATTGAAAGATGTAACCGGAAGAAAAATAGCAAGCAGAAAATTGATTGGCACAAGAACAAAAATATCAACGTGCAATTTGAAAACAGGAATTTATTTTGCTGAACTTTTTTTTGAAGATGGCAGCACACGGCTTTTTAAACTAACCAAGCAGTAATATTTTTCCTCATGAAAATTTTTAATAAATATTTTTCGTGTCTCTTTCTTTTGGTGATGCTTGGCCATTGTGGTTTCTCTCAGCAGTTTTATGGTGCAAAGATTACTCTCCATCCGAAAACTTACAAACTGATTAAGGATGCAACGAATGATTTGCAACTACAACTAAGCAAAGCCACCAATCAAAACTTTACCATCAACATCAAAGACAGCAACAGCACAACGGGAATTATTTTGGTGAAGTTAGATGCTGCTGTAGATAAAAATTTTGATAAGCGCCTTGACCCTTTGAATGCCGATAACGTTTTACTTCAATCGGACGGAAAAACTTTTCTCAAAATTATTTCTTACACAAGGCAAGGATTGATTAATGGAATCTACTCCTACCTTGACACACTTGGCTTTCGCTGGTATCATCCGGGTGAATTGTGGACTAGAGTTCCTCAGCTAAGCGATGCGCGGATTAAACTCGATAACGTATTTGCTCCTGATTTCGGGCTTCGCACATTCTTCGGCACGTTTGGAACACCTCGCAATGCAACCATTGATAAAAAAGGAGTTGTTGACTATGCTTGGATTCAGTGGGCGGCACGAAACCGAATGGGCGGTGGCTATCAACTGAAAGGTCATGCGGGCAATGAGTTTCTATGGCGCAATGTTAAAGCGCTTAATGCGCATCCTGAATACATGGCGCAAATTAACGGAGCAAGAATGAAACCAAACACTGCAGTGAAGTTTTGCATTAGCAACGAAGGCATGCAACAGTTATTTGTGGCAGATATGCTCAGTCAATTGCAAAAGTATATAACGGCATTTCCTAATCAGGAGCTGTATTGCATTTCGGTAGAGCCATCGGATGGGGGGGGGGATTGCCAATGTGATGAATGCAAGAAAATGGGAACTGTAAGTGACCGTGTTTTCTTTCTTGCCAATTTGGTTGCAAAAGAATTTCAGAAAATTTCTCCTGTTGCTTTCGTTAATCTATATGCTTACAACACGCACGCTAAGCCTCCACATTTTGAATTGGGGAAGAATGTGATTGTGCAGATTATTCCTTACGGATATCAACACGATATGACTCCCGAAAAAATGATTGAAGCATGGAAGAAGAAAACAAACAACCTTTTCATCTACGATTACTACGGTCTTCCTATCAACAATATTGACAAGCCATTGAAATGGAATTTGAAAGCGGAAGAATTTGTAAAGCGGATTCGCTATTGGAAAGAGCAAAACATAAAAGGTATTACGCTCGAAAGTTCTTACAGTGTCGGTGCAACGGGAATTGGTTTGTATTTGTATGCGCGCACATCATGGCGGACTTCAACCGATGAAAAGAAAATGCTTGATGAATACTACAACTTTTGCTATGGCAAAGCGGCATCAGTTATTCATCATGCGCAAAATATTTTGAACGATGATTCTATAGGCACACATCAGTCACTGATAAACGCCATGTTATCTATCCAAAAGGAAACGGAAAATCTGAAATTAGATTCAGCGGAACATGCACGTCTGGTCGCTTATAAATCGTATCTGCATTACGTAAAGTTGATTTACAACTATTATAAAAAACATCTATTGCCCGAACCTATGGCAAGCGATAGTTTGTTGCGTTACTCGTGGAGTATTCATAACAACATGATGGTGCATCAATATCCCGTTTCAGAGTTCTTGAAAACGCGCGGAGGTGCGCAGGGTTACGTGAAAAAAAACTGGGACTACACTAAAACAGGTGATGCGACAATGAAATTTTCTGAAGTAGTTCCTGCTACTATGGAAGGAATTGAAAAAGCATTTGAAGAAGATTGCAGACAGTTTAGATAAACTACTCAATAGCCGGATGCCTTTTAAACGCTTTGCTTTCATCAAACAATTTGCGGTAAGTAATATGGCGCTTGAACAGTTTTGCGCCAAGGGTTTCGCAGGTTTTAATCATGGGTAAATTAAAATCGCCAATCCAAACCAGCTCAATTTCATCCCAACGGTTTTTAGGAATCACCACCTCATCGGCAGCCATTACAATAGCGGCTTCCACTCCTTTCTTCTGGTGCTCGGGCACCACTCCAAAAATAATTCCGAATATTTTGCGATTGGTTTTGTCGAATGTTTTATACCAAAGAAATTTGAGCATGCCCCAAAGATTGAGATTGCCGCGCGTGTGTTTAAACCAGCCGTTGAGCTCGGGCAGCATAATAAAAATAGCCACGGGCTCCTCTTTGTAATACGCGAACCAGCATAGGTAATCGAGCAACACGGGTTTCATGCTGTTCATCATAGTAAGCGATTGCTCCTCACTCATTTCGTGAAAGTTCGGCAGAAATTTCCAGGTGCGGTTATACACGCTGCGAAAATCCTCGGCATACTTTCGAAGCTTATTCTTTTCTATATGGCGGAAAGTATAATCACCGCCTTTAATCATGCGCTCGAAGATGGGGCGGTAACGCTCGGGTCGTTTTTCATTTAAATCAATGCGGTAAGAATACTGCTCGAAATAATTTTTAAATCCATAAGCCTCGAAAAGCGGAATGTAGTAAGGCGGGTTGTAGTTCATTTGATAAGTGGCTGGCGTAAATCCTTCCACAAGCAAACCCCACCACGCATTGCGCTCACCAAAGTTCACGGGACCATCCATGGCTTGCATGCCGCGTTGCTGCAACCAGTTTTTTGCGGTGTCGAAAAGCAGATTGGCGGCTTGCTGATTGTTGATGCATTCAAAAAATCCGCAGCCACCGGTGGGTTGTTCTTCGTTGTGCGCGTTATCGTAATTAATGAAGGCGGCAATGCGACCGATGGTCTTGCCATCATCTTCTAAAATCCATCGAGTGCATTCGCCATGCGAAAAGTATTTGTTCTTCTTGGGGTCGAAAACTTTTTGAATATCCTGTTTAAGCGGAGCAATCCAGCTGACATCGCCTTCATATATAGAATAGGGAAGCTGAAGAAATTTTTCTTCGGATTCTTTGCCGGTAACTTCGATAGTGCGGAGCATAGATGAGTTCGAAATTAAAATCTATCAATTATTTTGCGGCAGCAATTGCACTTTAAAAACAGATTGCAATTGCTTTGCTTTTTCATACTGCGCTGAATCAGTCACCAGCACACGCATTAAAATAGCGCCTTGTTTCGATGGCGTTCTTATACAACCATTCTCTCTACCCACCGATGAAAGCCGCACCGAATATTTTTTCTTGAAGCCCTGAAGGTTGTTCATGACATAATACGGCTGCACGTTATCGTCATAAAAAGCAAGCGAACTGTATTGCGTAGAATCTGAAAACAAACCGGTAATCAGCAAATCGTTGTTGCTTACATCGTAAAAGCAGGCATTGTAAACAAAATCGGGATTGGGCAAAACCACTCTGCGAAGTTTTGCATCTGTGCGCGGGGCTTGTATAACCGTGTTCAACGGTTTACCCGAACGGTGTTTGGCAATAGCAAAAATAATATCGGGCACCAAAGCAATAAACAAATACTGCGTGGCAAAAACAATTGCCGCAAACCACAAAGCCGATTTGAAATAGTTTTTCATTTCGTCAATCGTTTAATTGATGGAAGAGGAACTTCATTCAAATGCTCTACAAAATCTTTCTTGCCCTTATAAATGCGCATCACTAAATTGAATCGTGCACCTTCAGGCGATGGCAACCAGTTGCCGCTTTGCTTTTTGCTGGAAACAGTAATAGAGAAATTTCCAGCGCTGTCGGCTTGCAGGTTTGAATTATTGAAAGAGAAACGATTGGCTTCGTTAGGAATTAAATACAAGTCTTTTCCATAAGCCGTAATGCTCCAGTAGTATGCTTTGATTTGGTTAACGTTTCCGGCAATAACGTAATCGTTTTCGCCTGTGAGCTTTTCATGCTGTTCATCGCGCCTTGCAAAAAGGTAGATGGCTTCTTCGCTCGGCAGGGCAAACAAAGCAAAGGTAGAAACCTGAGCAGTGAGTAAATTATCTTTACCGAGAGGCAACGACTGGCTGCCCGTCCAGCTACCATTAGTAAAAAATGATTTGCTGCCTTCAATATTCGCAATGCGATATACTCCAACTCCCAAGCCAATAACGATTGCAATAAATACAAACAGAAATTTTTTCACGCGCTAAATATAGCATCTCAACTTTACCAAACTCCTCTCCCGTTTTTAAAACAGTTTTCTATCTTCGGTTTCAATATCATACTTTATGAAATCAATTCTTGTCATCACAGTTTCTCTTTTTCTCGCTTGTAGTTTCAACAGTTGCAAAAACTGCACTACCTGCACTAAGTATCCAAATGTGAACGACAAGTTTGAAATGTGTAAGAAAGATTATTCCGATGATTCGTATAATCAGGCCTATCGTTACTATGAATCGTTAGGGTATAAGTGTCAGTAGTAAGACTATGTCACGCTGAGCTTGTCGAAGCGTATTCGAAAATATCCTTCGACAAGCTCAGGATGACAAATCTCTAATCACCGCAATAAAATTCTCTCTTTTTATTTTACCGTAACTCTCGGGTCAAGCACCGAGTAGAGAATATCGTTGAAGATATTGACCACCACAAACACAAAGGCAACAAAAAGCACGCTGCCCATTACCACCGGAAAATCGAATGAGAGAAGCGATTCGATAGTTTGTAATCCAAGACCTTTGTAATCAAAAACCTTTTCGATGAAGAATGCTCCTGTGAGTAAAGCAGCAAGCCAACCCGAAATGGAAGTCACCACGGGATTCATCGCATTGCGAAGTGCATGCTTAAAAACCACCTGATAATAACTAAGCCCTTTTGCTTTTGCTGTGCGTATGTAATCCTGACTGAGCACATCGAGCATTGAACTGCGCGTAAGTTGTGTAATGATTGCCACAGGTCGAACACCCAACGCAAACATCGGAAGCCAAAGGTTTTTCCAAATGGTAACGGTTTCTCCGTTGTAATCAATATCGGTAAGTGAGCCGCGCACGTTAAGGTGAGTCCAGTCGCTGAGGTAATAACCGAAAATCATAGCAAGAATAATTCCTGAAAAATATGCAGGCTGCGAAATGCCGAAAGTTGAAAGCACCAGAATAGCATCATCCCAAAGCGTGTATTGTTTCACTGCGGCAAACACACCGAGAATAATTCCTGCAAACGATGCAAACAACATAGCCGAAAGCGCAAGCACAAAAGTGGGATAGATTTTCTCACCAAGAATTTCACTCACCTTTCTTCGCGTTTGAAATGATTTACCAAGATACGGTGCTTTGAATACCAGCGAAACTGAACCTACAGTAAACAGCGAGGTAAATTTTACTTCATCGGCATTGAGATACGAAGGCGCATCTTCATTCTTTTGATTATTGAGCGACACAGGAGAAATATCGTTGAAGTAAAGAGCAAGTCGCTGATACCATGGTAGGTTCAAACGAAATTCTTTTTCAATAGCAGCCACAGAAGATACATCGGCACGCTGACCGAGTGTCATTCGCGCAGAATTAACGGGAAGAATATTGAACAGAAAGAAAATGGCAATCACCACACCTATCATTACAAAAAAGCCATTGAGGAAACGCTTTGTAATAAATTTGACTAGCAACATGAAGTGTAATTAAAGAGAAATTTAGTTCAGCGAGTTTTCGAATTCACTTGTGAGTTCATTGGCAATTTGTTTCACCGGGCGAATAGAATGCACATACTCAATAGAAGGACCCGCACACCACATAGTTTGATACGTAGCTCCGAACGCTGCTTTCTCCAGTGCCTTCATTCCTTTGTAGTAGGTAATCATCTTCGTCCACTTCTTAATTTTCTTATTGCTGTTCAGAAACTTTTCTACAAAGTTTTGTTGCGTGCCAATCTTCTTTACATAATCGGTATTGATAACTGAGCATGGCGTGCCCGAAAGTTTTGTGGTCATTACAATATCCTTTGCGCCATAATTTACGCAAGCCATTTTGTAATCTTCGGTAACAGGAGCTTCGGTAGAGGCAATGAACGGACTGCCAATTGAAATTCCGCAAGCACCGTAATCGAGCATCTGCTTCATTTGTTTGCCGTTGCCTACTCCGCCTGCTGATATAACAGGGATTTTACAATGCTGAACCAGCGTGGTAATTAAATCGCGCGGAGAAATTCTTCCTGCATGTCCGCCTGCTTCTTTGTTTACAGCTATGATAGCATCGCAACCCATGGCTTCTACTTTTTTAGCATACTCCAAATCAATCACATCGGCAAAAACTTTTATGCCGAGCGGTTTACAAACATTGATAACTCCTTGTGGTGAACCAAGTGATGTAATAATAAACGGCACGCGATATTCTACACAGGTTTTCAATTGCTCCTCTAACCGCATGTTCGATTTATTGGTGATGAGGTTAATGCCATAAGCTTTGTCAGTAGCTGCTTTTATTTCATCCAACGCTTTTCTAAACTCTGCATCGGTGCGGTAATTGAGAGCGGGAATGGCTCCTGCAATTCCTGCATTGCACGCTTCTATCACCATTCTTGCATTGCTCACCAAAAACATGGGAGCCATGATTACGGGATAATCAATGTTCAGCATTTTAGTAAGAGCGGTTTCAACTTTTGCCATAGTTATTTGTTTGGAGTGCAAAATAAAAAATGTTAGAAGGGTGCAAAGTCAAGAACTATAAAAGGAAATGAAAATAGTGAACCAACTGGTCTCCCTAATTTACGTTAAGCGCATAGTTCAACATTCGGTGCTAAAAATATCTTTGCCGCGTGAATAAACGGCTCGTCAACATTATCATCATTGCTATTTCAATAGCACTTACAGGGCTTATCTATATTCAATGGAAATGGATAAAACAAAGCTACGCGGTGCGCGAAGAAAAATTTGATCAAGCTGTTTATCTTTCTTTAAGCAATACTGCCCGACAATTAGAGCGCGATGAAGCGGTCAATTATTTTGCTGCATCAGGTCTAAACGATTTTGGTAGAAACATCAACAAGATGTACGATACCGTACAAACGATTAAAACGTATTCGCCCAAGTTTACGCTGGTTGATTCGGTAGGACAGCACGCTATGAAATTTGGTTTCAGCGATACGAGTGCAGGGTTTGTTTCAAAATTTATGGGAAGCATTACTTACCTTAAAGAGAAGGCAGAAAAAATGCACGAGTTAAGCGACAACAAAGATATGGCACATAACGATATCAATCGTGAGCGGCACATTATTGAAATGCAGTTTTCAAAATATAACCGTTTGTTTCAGGATTTGGCCATGCAGTTTATGCTTGATGATAAATGTCTAAGCACAAGACTGAATAAAGAAATGATTGAGAAGTTGCTTAACGAAGAACTTCACAAAGAGGGAATCAATACGCCCTACCATTATGCAGTATTCGACAATTGGGCAAACGGAATGCTTTTTGGAAATATCACCGTTACCAAAGAAGAAGCACAGTCCACTAATTTCTATTCCATTCCTCTTTTCCCTAATGACTTATACGAGAACTCAGGTTTCTTAGTAGTCAACTTTCCTCAGAAACAGAATTACATTTTTCAGTCCATGTGGCTGATGCTTTCAGCTACAGGTTCTTTCATCTTTATCATTCTTGCTTCGTTTGGCGGCTCGTTCTATGTTATCTATCGTCAGAAAAAATTAGATGATTTGAAAACCGATTTCATCAATAACATGACGCACGAGTTCAAAACTCCTGTAGCTACTATTTCGCTTGCAAGCCAAATGCTCAAGACTGAAAAGGTTCAGAACAACAAGGAGAAAATTCAGAATTACGCTACCATGATTGAGGAAGAAAATAAGCGACTGAGCGGACACATTGAAAATGTGTTACAAGTAGCCCGACTTGACCGCGGTGAATTTAAATTGAAACTGGCAGATGTGAACCTTCACACCTTACTCACTGACATTTGCGACTCACTTGATTTACGCATTCAAAACGAAAACGGAGAATTGCTTAGAAATTTCGCTGCCACAAATCCTAACGTAAAAGGCGACATTTTCCATTTGACCAACGCTTTTTATAACGTATTTGACAATGCCATTAAGTACAAAAAAGACGATAGCCTAAAGATTACCGTGAGTACAAAAAATAATGCAAAGGGTGTTATCGTAAGCATACAAGATGAAGGCATTGGCATTTCGAAAGAGAACCAAAAGAAAGTGTTTGAGAAATTTTACCGCGTTCCAACCGGCAACATTCACAATGTAAAAGGCTTCGGTTTAGGACTAAGTTACGTGCAGGTGATTATGAGTGCGCACGGGGGAGATATTCGCGTTGACAGTGAACAGGGAAAAGGCAGCCGATTCGATATGCTTATTCCATTTAGTTCTGTTAATAAATGATAAGGCGTTAACAGTCATTTTAAACAAGAATAGTTTTGTTGTGTTAAACTAAAACCAAAATCTTTAACCACATGCCAACCAAAAAGAAAATCCTCTTAGTAGAAGACGATATTAATCTCGGAAGTATTTTGCAGGATGCGCTCGAAGAAAAAAATTACGAAGTAGTTTTAAAGCGCAACGGAGAAGAAGGATTTCAGGAGTTCAAAATAAATAAGTACGACCTGTGTCTGCTCGATGTAATGATGCCGAAGAAAGACGGCTTTACGCTAGCAAAAGACATTCGCAGAATGAACGCTACCATTCCGCTTATTTTTCTTACTGCAAAAGCTATGAAGGAAGATACGATTGAAGGATTGAAACTCGGTGCCGATGATTATATGACCAAGCCGTTCAGTGTTGACGAATTGTGTTTGCGTATGGAAAATATTTTCAAACGCTTGCCAAAAACTGAAGCCAGCACACAAAACCAATTCCGTATAGGGAAGTTTGATTTTGATAATACGCTCCGCGTGTTGAAAATAGGAACCAAGGAAACTAAATTGACCACTAAGGAATCGGAGCTTTTAAAAATGCTCGCGGTATACGCTGAAAGAATTCTAGAGCGCGAAGTTGCTCTCAATGCAGTTTGGGGCACCGACTCTTACTTTGCTGGCAGAAGCATGGACGTTTACATTGCCAAACTTCGCAAGTATTTGAAGGACGACCCTAACGTGGAAGTGTTGAACATACACGGCACCGGGTTCAAGATGATATTGAAGAAATAATTCTTTCACTACTCGTCTTCTGCCTTTTAGTTTTACCACATCATGCTCATCATTACCACACAAGACGGCTCGCACACTTTATTCAGTGAGCAGTTTAATGAGGTGTATCATTCACGCCAAGGAGCTATTGAAGAAGCTATTCACATTTGCATTAAAAGCGGATTGAACTATTTCACTCAACAAGAAATCAAAATTTTCGAAGTTGGTTTCGGAACAGGCTTGAATGCTTTAGTCACCATGCTCGAAGCAGAAAAACGCAATCTCAACATTCACTACGAAACAATTGAACCTTATCCCCTACCAATTGAAACTATCAAAGAACTGAACTACACGCAGCAACTTGGTTATGAATTTTGTTACGGTCCTTATCACTCGCTGCATTTGTGTAGATGGAAGGAATGGCACGAAATCACAAAGCATTTTTCGTTCAAGAAGAATGACTCTTCACTAATAACCTTTAACCCACAACCCCCAACTTACAACCTGATTTACTTCGATGCTTTTGCTCCGGAACACCAACCTGAAATGTGGACGCCAGAAGTTTTTCAAAAAATATTTGACTCGCTAATACCTGGTGGTATTTTGGTTACGTATTGCTCAAAGGTTTCAGTTCAACGAGCGATGAAAGAAGTTGGTTTCGCTATCGAAAAGTTGCAAGGTCCACACGGACGAAGAGAAATGTTGAGATCTCACAAAAAATAATCAGCGCGCACATACATTGCGTTCTGCAATGGTTATTTTGCGCACATGCTTCGTATTTATAAAGCTTCTGCCGGTTCAGGAAAAACATACACGCTCGTAAAGGAATATTTGCGACTTGCGCTCAAATCTCCTTTGCAGTTCAGGCACATTCTTGCTATCACCTTCACCAACAAAGCTGCTGCTGAAATGAAAACGCGAATCATTGAAGCACTCGAAGGTCTATCTAAAAGCGAAAGCAAGTATCAATCGCTCAATAAGGAACTATGTGAGCTAACGGGCAAAACCGAAAATGAATTGAAAAACGATGCAGCCATCATTCTTCGAAACATGTTGCACAACTATGCCGATATTTCGGTTTGCACCATTGACAGTTTTGTTCACCGCATCGTTCGTTCGTTTGCTTACGATTTGCATTTGCCCATGAACTTTGAAATTGAAATGGATAGCAACGAACTATTGAATGAAGCCATTCAGTTATTACTTGACCGATTGAATGAAACAGACCAGCAGGTGACACAAGCTGTTGTGGAATTTGCAGAATCGAAAATTGAAGACGGCAAAAGCTGGAACGTAGAAAAGGAAATTTCGAAACTCGGAAAGCAATTATTCATTGATGAAGCGCAACCAAAGATTCAGCAACTGAGTTTTGTTTCGTTTGACGAACTACGCGAAGCACGCATCTCACTCTATGCTTTCAAAACTTCGTTTGAACAAAAAATATTTGACGAAGGCAAAAAGGCATTTGACTTTATTGTTACCAACGGACTTACAGCTAAAGATTTCCATTACGGCACCAGCGGCTTGTTTGGCTTCTTCAACAAATATGCCGATGGCAATTTTCCCAATGATGTTTTGGGAAATAGTTATGTGCGCGCTACCATCAACGATGACAAATGGAGCAAAACTTCTGCCATTACAGAACCGCAAAAAGCACAACTACATGTTCATTACAACAACATCGCTCAACTCTGGAGCAAACAAGGGAAGGACTATTTCCTTGCTGATTTGCTGCTCAAAAATTTCTATTCTTTCATTCTGCTTACCGATTTAAAGAAGCTGATGGACGAAGTAAAAACCGAAAACAATATTCTTCACATCAGCGATTTTCAACACAAGGTTTTTGAGATTGTGAAAGAGCAAGATGCACCCATTATCTATGAACGCATTGGCGACCGCTACGATAATATTCTGATTGACGAGTTTCAGGATACGTCTGTGATTCAATGGAGGAATCTGTTGCCGCTAATTGAAAACTCACAATTTAAAAGCGAAGACAGTTTGGTGGTGGGCGATGGCAAACAGGCTATTTATCGTTTTCGTGGTGGTGAAGTAGAGCAGTTTACCGTATTGCCGAAAGTTTATGGCAGCGATGGAGATGAGATTCTAAAAGGGCGAGAAATTGCCATCAACAATTACGGAGCCGGTGTAATTACGTTGGAGAATAATTTCAGAAGCAGAAAAGAAATTGTTGACTTCAACAATTCGCTTTACAAAGAATTGCTCGAACTGCCTGAACTAAAAAACAAAAATATTTATACCGACTATTTTCAAAAACAAGGAAGAAAAGATGATGGCGGTTTTGTAAGCATCGAGTTTTTGAAAGAAGACGAAGAAGCCGACTTATCACTGAATGATGTTCGCGCATTTCGTGTTGAAGAAATTGTGCACGATGTTTTGAAACGCGGATACAATTACAAAGATGTAGCCGTGCTTACACGCTCGAACGTTAACGCGAGTTTCATTGCTTCCTATCTCGTTTCTAAAGGAATAAAAGTTGTTTCACCTGAAAGCTTTCTTATTCATCATTCGCCAAAAGTGCATTTGCTCATTGCGGTTCTCTCCTATCTCAATAGAAAAGACAATCACATTGCGCGCGCTGAAATTTTACATTTTACTTTCTTGCTGTTGAACAAAGAACTTCATCTAGAAACCATTGATTTGAAAACTTCTGCCCTAGAGTTTGAAGAATATGTGCGCAAACAAACAGGATTAGATTTCAATTCAACCGACTTAGTCACAGGACGATTAAGCGATTTGCTTCATCAACTCATTCAGATTTTTCAGTTGGGAAACGATGACCCGTTCGTTCAATTTTTCTTAGATGAAGTTTTGCTCTTCGCTTCCCGCTATGGAAACAGTATTGACGATTTTTTAAACTGGTGGGGAAAAGTAAAGGACAAGAAGAGCATCATCTATCCTGAAAGCATGGATGCCGTGCGCATTATGACCATTCACAAATCGAAAGGATTGGAATTCCCGATTGTAATTCTTGCCGATGCGAGCGAAACGCAAAAGCGCGGAGAAGATTTATTTTGGATTGATGTACAGAAAAGCTGGCTGCCGCAGCTTCACATCGGTTTGTTGCCCAATACAAAAAATGTTTTAGAAACTGAGTTTGCCCCGTTGCATGAAAAGGAAGAGGAAAAAACTTTTCTCGACTTATTGAATCTTCTTTATGTAGCAACTACGCGTGCCGAAGACGCACTTTATATTCTTTCGAAAGAAGAAAAGAAAGAACCTCCCTCTAACAATTCTGTTACTGCACTTCTTATTTCATTCCTGAGAAGAATTGGCTTGTGGGATGGTTTCCGTAATTACAATTTTGGTGATGAAGAGTTTGTGAAAATATTTAAAAGCGGCAGCCATGCTTCCCTCGCTTCATTTGTAAAGGAAAAGACCACTGCAAAAAATCTACTTGCATCCAACATTAAAATAAGAATGCGCGTTGATTTATTGTGGAACGATAAAAGCAAAGAGAAAATAGATGAAGGCAATTTATTGCACGAAGCATTGAAACGAATTCAGAAAGCAGGTGATGAAAAAACCGTGTTACGCGCATTACTTGCTGAAGGAGTAATTGAAGAAACTGATGTGCCAAATTTAAGTGAGCAACTCAAAGCAATTCTTCAACATCCTGACTTGAAAAAATATTTTGACGGCACCGCAACGGTTTTAAACGAACGTCAACTACTAAAGAAGAATGAAAAAATCAGAATTCCCGACAGAGTGATATTGTTTGAAGATGGAGCCACAGTGCTCGATTATAAAACAGGAAATGAAAGAGCAGAATATCAACAGCAGTTGCGCGATTACGCTCAATGGCTCGAAGAGGCGGGAATAAAAGTGAAAGAGAAAATTTTGTTTTACACACAAACTCAAAAAGCGGTTGCCGTAAAATGAAAACCTTCATACAACAAGCTGCTGAAAAAATTCTACTTGCTCATGGCAACAACCTGCGCAATATGTTGGTGCTTATGCCCAACCAACGTTCGTGCACCTATTTCAAAAATGCTTTGCAGCAATTGGCGGAGTGCGCCATTATCACTCCCGAGATTTCAACCCTTCAAAACTGGTTACTAAACAAAAGTAAACTCGTGTTAGCTGACAATATTGAACTCATCACTTTGCTTTATAAATGTCACCAGGAAATTGGCGGCAGTTTAACGCTCGATGAATTTATAGGTATAGCCAACATTATGCTCAACGATTTTGACGAACTAGATGTACAGATGTGCGATTCGAAACTCTTCTTCAAAAATTTAGAGATGCTGCAAAGCATGAACACTTTTGTTCCCGGAGAAGAGTTAACGGAGTATCAAATCAAGTATCGAAAGTTTTGGGAAGACTTTGGCTTGTTGTATCACGCTCTCCGCGAAAAGTTATTGAGCGAAAAGAAAGGCTATCGCGGAATGATTCTTCGACACACTGCGGAAAACATTTCCGAAGTGGCTGTCAATAATTCACATGTTTACTTTATCGGGTTTAGCGGTTTGAACAAAACCGATGAAGTGACCATAGCTTATCTGACACAGAAAACTCAAACTGAAATTTTATGGGATGCCGATAAGTATTATGTGAACGATGAGTTGCAGGAAGCTGGCATGTTTTTTCGCAAGCACAAATCTAAGTTCAGAATTCCGGAAACGGATTTAGTAAATGAAATAGCAACTCGCGAAAAGAAAATTCAAATCATTGGCGCGGCAAAAAATATTGGTCAGCTAAAAGTAATGGCTGATATTTTGCAAAATAAATTACAATTGAATTCCGATTCATCGCTCGACACAGTTATTGTCGTTCCTGATGAGAAATTACTTTCTCCGCTCATCGCTCACTTGCCGTCAAATATTGACACCTTAAACATTACGATGGGATTAAGCATTGCGGGAAGCAATGCCGCTTCGTGGTTCGAAATAATTTTTCGCTTGTATGAGAGTACGCAACGCTACCAATCAAAAGACGGCACTCAACGATTCTACTATAAAGATATTTTCGAATTGTTGCACCACAACTTCTTTGCTTTAATTTTCAACAAAAGAAAAGTTGAAGGATTTGTGGAGGAGATGAAATCCCAGAATCGTATTCTGATAAGAAGAGAAGAAGTTTTAAAAGCATTGTGCAATGAGATTGATTCTGTTTTCTTCCATGGTAACGAAGCGAATCAATATGCTCAGTTTCTTTCTTCAAACATCAATACGCTATTGCAACAGTTGATTGCGAAAGCAAAAAAAGGAAATGCCTCGCTTGCTTCTGAAGTTGAAATCACTTTCCGCATTCTCAATATTCTTACTTCTTCTCAAACTATTTTTTCGCAGGGAAATGAAGTGAGCGTTAAAACTTTCATAGCCATGTTGCGCGAGAATTTCCGTTCGGAGCGCGTGCCGTTGGAAGGTGACCCTGTGCAGGGTTTGCAGATAATGGGTTTGCAGGAAACGCGTGGGCTTGATTTTAAAAACGTAATTATTCTTTCTGCCAATGAAGGCATTCTGCCTTCCGGCAAAAACACGAACACCTATATTCCTTACGAATTGCGCAGAGAGTTTTTGACCACACACAAAGAGCGCGATGCGAACACTGCTTATCTTTTTTACCGCTTGTTTCAAAAAGCAGAAAATGTTTTTCTGCTGTATAATACCGAACCCGATGAATTAGGTGGCGGAGAAAAAAGCCGTTTCATTCTTCAGCTGCAACGTGAACTCATTTCAGAAAAAACAAAAATCGAAGATTTAATTTTTGCGGTTGACCCGCCAGATACCACAGGTGAACAAGCCATCAACATTCAAAAGAATGAGGAAGTGATGAAGAAGTTGATGAAGTTGCTTACTGAGTCGGGTATGTCACCTTCTGCGCTGAACACTTATATCAATTGTTCGCTACAATATTACTTCCGCTACATAGCTGGCATTCGCGAGCAGGACGATATGGAAGAAAGCCTCGATGCTTCTACTATAGGTTCGGCTGTGCATCATGCTTTAGAAAAAATTTATGAACAGAAGAAAGGCGCAACGATTGGAGCAAAGTTTATTGAAACGTATGTGAAAGACCGTTCGCAGATTGAAAGTTTGGTAAAAGAGTATTTGCAGACACGCTTCGATAACGAATCCCTGAGCAGAGGTAAAAATTTATTGCTGTTTAAAGTTTGCGTTAAACTGACCGAAGACTTTTTGAAGTTCGAACAAACCAATCTTCTTCAACTGAATGATGTAGGAGTGCAAACTGAAATTGTAATGCTCGAAGAAAAATTACAAGCACCTATTACCATCAACGGAAAAGAAATTTTGGTAAGCGGCAAGATTGATAGAATTGAAAAGGTAGGCGGAGTATTTCAAATTGCCGATTATAAAACATCGAACCGCACCAAGAAAATTCCTGTGCTTGATGAAGAGATGTGGACGGAACTCATTACTGACCCTAAACATTCCAAGCCTGTTCAGTTGTTGGTTTATGCCTGGCTTTATTATAAACAGAAGCAACAAACCGATTTTGCTATTCGTTCAGGAATTTACTGGCTGAAGAGTGATGACAAAAAAATAGAAACGCTTCGCACCGATAAAACGAATGATTTGCTCAATGAATCAACCATACTACTTTTCGAAGAGAAACTGAAAGAGATTTTAAGCGAACTTACTGATACCACAATTCAGTTTGCAAAAACTGAAGGCATTGAACGTTGTAAGTTTTGTGAGTTCGCGGGAATCTGCATGAGGTAACACTTCGACAAGCTCAGGGGGACAAGTCTTCTCAGGCAAACAGCCTCCTGTATCTTTTTTTTTACACAACACATTTTGCAGTAGATAATTGAAGGCGAAAATATTTCCGCTTTAAGCGCGCAGCATGCATGTTCGTGTCGCGAATAAACGCACACACATTATTCACGTTCGGTTTTGTTACTTAAAACATACTGAACCAAAAGCAAACAACATGGAACCACTTTTTCAATTCGACCTACCAAAAGACCAAGCATCTATTATTAAAGTATTCGGAGTGGGCGGAGGCGGAAGCAATGCCGTTAATCATATGTATGACCAAGGTATTGTAGGTGTGAACTTCGTAGTGCTGAATACCGATGCTCAGGCATTAGATATGAGTCTGATTCCAAACAAAATTCAATTAGGACCTAATTCTACGCAAGGACTTGGAGCAGGTGCTCAACCTAAAGTAGGTGAAATTGCTGCTGAAGAATCTATTGACGCTATAAAAGATTTGCTTTCGAAGAATACCAAAATGGTTTTCATTACTGCCGGTATGGGTGGTGGAACTGGAACAGGTGCTGCGCCAGTGGTAGCGCGCATTGCCCGCGAAATGGGAGTGCTTACTGTAGGAATCGTTACTACTCCGTTTTGGTTTGAAGGTAAGAACCGTTATAACCACGCACTCGAAGGAATTGAAAGATTACGTGAGAATGTTGACACGCTTCTTATCATCAACAACGACAAAATTCGTGGCATGTATGGCAACTTGAAACGTAGTGAAGCGTTTGGCCATGCTAATAACATTTTGACTACTGCTGCAAAAGCAATTTCAGAAATCATTACTGTGCCGGGAGAAATAAACGTTGACTTTGCCGATGTGCAAACAGTAATGAAGAATGGTGGTTCGGCTATTATGGGTTGCGCTACTGCTGAAGGTGATGACAGAGCAATGCTTGCTGTTCGTGGAGCATTGAGTTCTCCTTTATTAAATGATACAGAGATTCATGGGGCGAAAAAAGTATTGGTGAACATTACTACAGGCAGCCAACAAGTTACGATGGATGAAATCGGAGCTATCATGGAATTTGTTCAGGAAGCAGCAGGAAGCACCGATATTATTTTAGGAGCTTGCGATGACCCTTCTTTAGGTGATAAACTTTCGGTTACTGTAATTGCTACAGGTTTTGAAGTAGCTAAAAAACCTGGTGGTTTCATTGAGCAAAAAGTGGTGAAGGTTTATGAGTTGAACGACAAACAAGAAGAAACATCAACGGCTACTTTTCCTTTAATTACCAATGAACCTGTTGTAAATATTCAACAACCAACAGTTGAAGAACCAGTAACAAATACGCTTGTAACAGAAGAAGAACATTACGATTTGTTTGCTCCTTCATTTGAAGAAACTACAAAAGAAGAAGTTAGTGTTGAATTTGAAGTAAGCCGCGAAGAGCAGTTACTGCCCGAAGTTGTTGCTGAAACTGAAATCGAATCAACAGAAGTAACACCTGTTTTACAGAAACAAGAAGATGACTTTGTGATTTATACAAAAACCACTTACGAAACTACGCCTACTGTTACAACAGAACACGATAGAAATCAGGTTTTAGAAGATAGAAAAAAAGTATTAGCTGGTTTGAGTTTTCGTTTTGGAAGCAAGCAGAATGTAAATGAATTAGAAAATGAACCGGCTTATAAAAGAAAAGGCGTTGAAGTTGGTGGACAAAATGATTTTTCATCACAGACAGATGCTTCTCGCTATAGTGTAAGCACCGATGCTTTTGACCGTCCGGAAATAAAAAAGAACAATTCCTATCTGCATGATAATGTAGATTGATAAAGAGTCTCTCCTTTAGTTAGTGTGTCCAAAAATTCCCGAGTCGCTCGACTCGGGTTTTTTTATGCTCTTAATTTATTTGCTGTTCCAAATTTCCCAACTCTTCTCTGCTTGCAATTGCAGCATCTCCAAACCGTTTTGAGTCTTAGCTCCTATTGCTTTGCCTTTCTTTAAAAATAAAGTTTCGGCAGGATTATAGATAAGGTCAAAGAGAAAATCGTGAGTGCTTAACTTATCGTAAGGAATGTTTGGGCAGTCATTTTCATTGGGAAACATGCCAAGTGGAGTAGTGTTGATGAAGAGGTTGCTCTCTTTCATTAACGAAAAAATTTCTTCGTATGAACTACAATCATCTTTCTTTTCGCGGGACACTTTAGTAAAAGGCAAATTCAGTTTCTTCAAAACATAACAAACAGCTTTTGATGAACCTCCTGAACCAAGAACAAAAGTTTTATCAGGAATTATAGTTAGAAATTTTTGTAGCGAAATCTCAAAACCAAATGTGTCGGTATTATATCCTTTCAGTTTCCCGTTTTCGATTTTGATACAGTTCACCGCACCAATTTCTTTTGCTTCATCGGAAAGAACATCTAAATACTTCATCACCGATTCTTTATAAGGAATAGTAACGTTTAAACCAATGAGGTCAGGATTCGATTTAAGAAGAACAGGAAGTTCTTCAATTGTTTTCAGTTCGAACAAATCGTAACTGCAATCAAAAATATTTTCACGTTGAAATTTTTCTTCAAAATATTTTTTGGAGAAGGAATGAGAGAGAGGAAATCCTATCAATCCAAATTTTTTCATGATTCTTTAGTCAGGAACTTCACTTTTATCATCTGCCATACAATTGGCAAAACCGAAACAAAAATGATTCCAAGCAAAACGAATTCGAAATTCTTTTTCACCGGTTCATAGTTCCCAAATAAATAACCCAGCGAAGTAATGCCCGCTACCCAAAGCACAGCACCGCTAACACAAAACAAAATGTAACGAGAATAGCTCATGCTTCCTGCACCAGCTACAAACGGAGCAATGGTTCTTACAATAGGAATGAAGCGCGCCATAATCACTGTTTTGCCACCGTGCTTGTCATAGAAGGCTTCAGTTTCGGTAATGTATTCGCGTTTGAAAAATAAAATGCGGTCGCGCGCTTTTATTTGTTTGCTGAAAAACTTCCCTACAAAATAATTGACATTATCTCCAAGCAAAGCGGCTGTAATAAGCAAAGGAATGATAACCACTAACTCTAATTTTCCTGTAGCAGCTGCTAATGCTCCGGCAGCAAATAGCAATGAATCGCCAGGCAGAAGCGGCATTACAATCAAGCCTGTTTCCACAAAAATGATGAGAAACAAAATTCCGTAAGTGAGTGTTCCGTATTGGGTAAGAAGGTCTGCCAGATGTTTATCTAAATGCAGAAAAAAATCGAGCGCGAGTTTTATAAATTCCATAGGGCGCGAAAGTAAAATAATTGCACGCAGATGAAAGTATGCAGAATTTCATACAACCAATTACAACGAAACTGTATCTTTAAACCGATTTTCCTGACACATGAAGAAACTTTACGCGCTCGCTTTTACTTTATCACTCTTTCGCTTTGCGTTTTCGCAATGCACTATTCTGCCTAATGCCGTGCAAGGAATTTCATACACGTATGTGCAAGGTGGCGGAACAAACGCATCGGGTGTGGCATACAATCCTAATCTGAATATTTATTACGCTGCCATTGCAGGTAATCCGGGTTTTCCCTATGAAACCTTTGATGCCTCGGGCGTTTCTTTGTTTCAAACGAATGCAGGTTTTGATTTTCGTGGTTTGTGGTGGAATCCAAATACCAATGAAGTGGAAGGAAATGGCTACTTCAACTTAGGATTGTGGACTTCAAATTTAAATGGCACCGGCTACGCACTGAACACAGGAACAAATATTTACACAGGGCAAAATCAACCTGATGCGCAATCGTGTGGTGATTATGATTGCCAGGCAGATGAAATCGTTTACTATTTCAATGGAAAAATTTATCGCTACGCACGAACTAATGGAGCGTTGCTTGGCAATTACAATTTGACAGGTTGCCCTGTGCCTGTAGGCAATTGGAACACAACAAGTGTGGTTTATACCGGTTGCGCGGGAAATGAAATTGGTATAGAAGATTATGTAGCCAAAAATATTCTGCTCTTCAACAAAGCAACAGGAGCGTATAGTGGAATGTCTGCTTTGCCTGCTGCTGCGGTTACCAATAACAGTTTCCGTTTTTCATACGCCAATAATTTAGTTTGGCTTTACGATGCTGGTCCTGCGCGCAAATGGACGAGCTATTCTATTTTTTCAGGAACACCAAACGGAGGTGCTGTTGTAAATTTAGGAAGCGACACTACGCTTTGCACGGGGCAAACCCTTACACTTGATGCACAAAATGCAGGCGCTACTTTTCTTTGGCAGGATGGCTCTACTAATCAAACACTGAATGTAACCACCACCGGAATTTATTACGTTAGTGTAAATGCTGGCGGTTGTTACTTTTCTCATGATACTATCAAGGTTACTTTCAACAGTGGAAGTTTAACTGTAAATCTTGGGAATGATACCACCGTTTGCAACGGGCAGCCGATTACATTGGATGCAACAACAGCCGGTGCAACTTATCTGTGGAGCACAGCTGCAACTTCAAATACTATTTCAGCAAACAGTTCAGGAACATATTGGGTGAAAGTTTCTGCTGGCGGTTGCAGCGCAAGAGATACGATGATTCTTTCGTTGTCGAATCCTGTTGCTGTTAATGTGAGTGTTTCCATCTGCCCCAATTCAACTTACACCTTGCCCGATGGAAGTATTGTATCAACTGCGGGAATTTATATTGATACACTTGTTGCCGTAAGCGGATGCGATAGCATTATTACTACAAATCTTTCCATTGCATCTTTCAGCATTGATGCAGGAAACGATACAGCTATATGCAACGGACAATCTACTCAACTGAATGCAACAGGTGCTTTAATTTATACCTGGACACCAACAACTAATTTGAATGACCCTAACATTGCCAATCCAATTGCGTCTCCAACAACTACTACCACTTACACAGTTTCATCGCAAGCGCCTATTGGAAATCTGATTTCCAACGGAAATTTTGCAGCTGGCAATACAGGTTTTTCTTCCAACTATGTTTACACAACCAACAACACTACCGAAGGACAATATTATGTTGGCTCGAATGCAGCAGCATGGAACGGTGGAATGGCATCGTGCGGAGACCATACTACGGGAAGTGGAAGTATGCTTTGCGTAAATGGAGCAACTACAGCGAACGTTTCCATCTATTGCCAAACTGTAAATGTGTTGCCGAATACTACGTATGCTTTTTCGACCTGGTTAATGACTTTAACTGCAGGCAATCCTGCACAACTTCAATTCTCCATCAATGGAAGTTTGCTTGGCTCTGTGTTCACAGCAACTAATGGCACCTGCAACTGGCAGCAGTTTTATACTACGTGGAATTCAGTAGCCAACACTACTGCAACCATTTGCATTGTGAATCAAAACACCATTGCAAGTGCAAATGATTTTGCGTTAGACGATATATTATTTGCACCGCTTTGCACGGGAATCGATTCTGTAACCATTACTGTTTATCCGACTTACAGCAATTCGGTAAATGCTACCATCTGCCAAAATCAGAATTACACTTTGCCCGATGGAACAGCAACAAACACCGCAGGAATTTACGTAGATACTTTGCCCACAGTGAATGGTTGCGACAGTGTTATCACCACCAATCTTACAGTCAATCCGACTTTTGCTTATAGCGTAACACAAACTATTTGCCCGAGTGATTTATACATTTTGCCAAGCGGAACGATTGTGAATACAACAGGAATTTATGTTGACACACTTTCTACCGTTAACGGATGCGATAGCATCATCACTACCAATTTGACAGTTGTTCCTCCTTCGATTATCGTTTCAAACGATACACAAGTTTGTTTAGGTTCAGCGGTGCAACTGAATGCAAGTGGTGGTCTGCTATCGTATGCATGGACACCAACAACGGATTTGAGCGACCCGAACATTTCGAATCCTGTAGCTACACCAACACAAACAAGAAATTATATTGTTACTACGCAAGTAGCCAGTGGCGATTTAATTGGCAACGGAGATTTTGAAGGTGGCAACGCAGGATTCAGCAGTGCATATGCTTACCAAAGTGACCTTACACCCGCAGCAACTTATTATGTAGGTGCTAATCCGAATACGTATCACCCTGGTTTTTCTGCCTGTGTTGACCATACCAGCGGAACGGGAAATCTAATGATTGTAAACGGTGCAGGAACTCCCAACACAAATGTGTGGTGTGAGACCATCAACGTTGTACCTAATACAAATTATGCTTTTGGCGCTTGGGTAACCAGTGTAAGTGCAGGTAGTCCTGCTATTCTGCAATTTGAAATAAACGGAGTGCTGCTGAGTGTTCCTTTCAATGCACCAGGAACGGTTTGCACCTGGCAACAGTTTTATGCACTGTGGAATTCAGGAGTTAACACGACTGCAAACATTTGCATCATCAATCAAAATACTACCAGCGGAGGAAATGATTTTGCCATTGATGATATTTCATTTATTGGTTTGTGCGATGTGCGTGATACGATAACCATCACTGTTCACAATCCTTCCCAAACAAATATTGACAAAGCTATTTGTCAGGGAACTACTTATACTTTTCCTAGTGGTGTTACTTCAATTATTTCTGTAATTGATACTTCATTATTGTTTGACGGGTTTGGTTGCGATAGTGTAATCATCACCAACCTCACGGTTCATCCTTCTTATGCAGTTTCTGTTTTTGATACCATTTGCCAAGGCACGAGTTACACGTTGCCATTAGGAACTGTGGTAAACAGCACAGGCGTTTATGTTGATTCACTTGCTACTACTTTTGGTTGCGACAGTGTAATTACCACCAACCTTTTTGTAACTCCTCCTCCCGTGACCGATGTGTTTGATTCCATTTGCTCGAATCAAACCTATACGCTGCCTGGCGGAATAATTGTAAGCACTGCTGGAAATTATACCGACACTCTCAACACCATTGCAGGATGCGACAGCGTGGTGATTACGCATTTGTTTATTAAACCAAGTTCTGCGGTAACGGTTCTTGATACTATTTGCAATGGTTCATCTTTTATTCTTCCTGATGGAAGTAGTGTGAGCATAACAGGAATTTATCCGGTTACTCTCATCAATCAATTTGGTTGCGATAGTGTGGTTACTACAAACCTTAAAGTAATTCAGTTGACATTAAACAGCAGTAATACGGACGAACTTTGTAATGGAGGAAACACAGCAGGTATTCTTTCTTCAGCAAGCGGTGGTGTGTTACCTTACAACTATGATTTGCTTTTTGGTGGAAGTGTAATTGCGAATAATGCTTCGGGAAATTTCACTTCGCTCGTAGCCGGAAATTATACCGTGAATACCACCGATGCTTTCGGATGCACAGCAAGTTCTTCTCTCACCATTAACGAACCCACTCCTCTCCTTCTTTCAGATTCTGTAAGCAACGTTCATTGTTTTGGTGAAGCCAATGGAGAAATTTTAATTACTGCAAATGGAGGAACTCCTGCTTATGCTTTCAATCTGAATAATCAATCGTCAAACACAAATGGATTGTTCACTGCGCTTATTGCAGGAACTTATGATTACACCGTTACCGATGCCAACGGTTGTGCCGATTCTTCTACTGCTGTTGTTACTGAGCCGCAGGCTGTAGTAATTAATTTGAATCCCGATTCGGTGGTGATAAATCTTGGAGCAAGTATTCAATTGAATGCGAGTTCTAATTACGACCCTTCAACTACTTATTTGTGGACTCCGAACTTTGGTTTGAGTTGCTACACTTGTCCGAATCCTGTGGTGGAATCTAATTACAGCGTTCATTATAGATTGGAAGTTACCGCCACTATTAACGGCAACGATTGTTACGCGGAAATGAATGTGCCCGTTACTGTAATACCGAACTACGATATCTTTATTCCGAATGTGTTTACACCTAACGGTGACGGCAACAACGACTTCTTTCAGATATTCGGGAACATGCCGGCATTAAAATTTATTGAAGTTGAAATCTACGACCGCTGGGGTGAAAAGGTTTTTGAAAGCAACGACCTCCACTTTAAATGGGACGGAACCTACAAAGGCAAAATGCTGGAACCAACTGTTTTGGTTTATACTTTGCACGCAGGATTTATAGATAACCACAGCGAAAAGATTTATAAAGGAACGCTGACGTTGTTGAAGTAGGCAAACAAAAAAACCCTCCCCCGAGTACTCGGGGGAGGGTTTTTATTTCTATTCAACTGAAATTATTCAGGTGATTTTTCTTCAGATGTTTCTGATGAAGTTGTTTCAGTGCTGGTTTCTTCTGCTGCGGCTTTTGCATCTTTAGCAGATTTGTTGTCCATTTTCTCTTTCAGTTCAGAAAGTGCGCTCAAATCGCCAAGGGTAGTTTTTTCTACATTCTTCTGTAGATTCTTCACTACTTTCTTTTCCTTTTCGCGTTCAACTTTCTTCTCTTTTACTTCTGCATCAATGGCTTCGTTTTTCACTTCTTCCCAAATGCGTGCATGTGAAACAAGAATACGTTTGTCGTTACGATTGAATTCAAGAACCTTGAAAGGTGCTTTTTCATCAGCAGCTAAAAATCCACCGCTTTCTTTTGCTAAATGTTTCTTTGGAGCAAATGCTTCTAAACCGTAAGGTAAAAGAATGGTTGCGCCTTTATCATCTGCATGAAGAACGGTAGCTTCGTGAACTGAACCGATAGGGAATACATTTTCAAAAGAATCCCATGGATCTTCTTCAATTTGTTTGTGACCTAAAGTAAGTTTACGATTATCGTTATCAATGTCAAGAACTACTACATCCAATTCGCTGCCAACTTTGGTGAACTCAGTTGGGTGATTGTATCTCTTAGTCCATGATAAATCGCTGATGTGAACCATGCCGCCAATACCTTCAGTCAGTTCAACAAACACACCGTAAGGTGTAATGTTCTTCACTAACCCTCTGGTCTTGGTTCCTACAGGGAATTTTTCAGCAATCTTAACCCAAGGGTCTTCGGTCAATCTCTTTAATGAAAGTGACATCTTTCTTTCTTCACGGTCAAGCGTCATAACGATTGCTTCGTGAGCATCTCCGCTGTGGAAATATTCACGGCTGTTGATTGGTGTGTTGCTCCATGAAACTTCGCTCACGTGAACAAGACCTTCAACACCCGGAGTGATTTCGATGAATGCACCGTAGTCTTCAATGTTTACTACTTTACCTTTCACCTTGCTGCCCAATTCGATTTCTTTATCGAGAGTATCCCATGGGTGCGGTTGCAATTGTTTCAAGCCGAGTGAAATTCTCTTCTTGTTATCATCGTAATCCAATACCACCACGTTCAGTTTCTGGTTCAGTTCGAGCACTTCCTTAGGATGTGCAATTCTGCCCCATGAAATATCGGTGATGTAAAGTAATCCGTCAACGCCACCGAGGTCGATGAATGCACCGAAGTCTGTAATGTTCTTGATAGTTCCTTCCAATACCTGACCTTTCTCCAATTTGCCGATGATAGCTTCGCGTTGCGATTCGATATCTGATTCGATAAGTGCTTTGTGCGAAACAACTGCGTTCTTAATGGCTTCGTTAATCTTAACAACCTTCAACTCCATTGTTTTGCCTACATACACATCGTAATCGGTAATTGGTTTAACATCAATTTGAGAACCCGGTAAGAAGGTTTCTAAACCAAATACATTGGCGATAAGACCGCCCTTGGTTTTAGAAGTAATTTTACCCTGAACCACAATGCCTGTTTTGTGGGCATCCATAATTTCTTCCCATGCCTTGAGCATACGCGCGTTTTTGCGGCTTAACTGAAGAATACCTTTGCGGTCTTCTTTGTTTACCACATACACATCGTACTCGCTGCCAATCTGCAATTCTTCAATGTCGCGGAATTCGGAAAGCGGAACAAGTCCGTCTGATTTAAAACCGATGTTTAACACTACATCTGTGTTAGTGATAGCCACTACTGTTCCTTTTACAATCTCATCGTTTTCGATTGTTTTAAGGGTAGATGAATATTGCACATCATACATTTTGCGATCAGCATCGTTGTAGGTAACTACATTGCGCTTGTCTACGTTCCAATCGAAATCGTCATGAGGTGTGCTCACCTGAACGTTTGTTTTTTCAACCGGATTTTCTACTGTGTTTTCTAAAATTTCTTCTGCCATTTTAGTGACTGCGGTTATTGTTTATTCTCACCCCGCTAACGTGAGTTTTGTTATTGATTAAAAGGGCGGCAAAAATAACCGAATAATCTAAATAGAAAAGGAGGAGGAGAAGTCAATTATGCCCCGCAATTTTCATGCGTATGCGGAAGCCCGATTCGGGACCGGTTTGCCAGTCTTTGAGAACGTTTCCTTTTTCGAGGTGTTCCCATTCCTGATAAATCATGCCGGTGTGAAGGGCGTAGACTTCTTTGCGAAGTGTTTTCTCTAAAAGGTTTGAATCGCTTACTTCGGAAACGGTGAGTGTGCTATCGAAACTGAAACTGCCGTAAGTGCGCGGATAGTTAGCTTCGGTGTATTTGTAATCCCAGTTTTCGAAAAGCTGGTAAGGCGTGGTAGTAGGAAGATAAGCGTTGCCGTTCCACGATTTGCCATACTGCGGAGGAAAAACAAGTTTTACAAACTTGAGGTCGAGTTCGGTTTTTTCGAAAGCGGTAGGCGTTCTTTTCACCAACCATCTGCGGTCGAAAGACCAGGCAGCATTACTATCGGGTCTGCGATATAAATCGAGTTGGTAGCAAAGCTGGTCGAGGTTATCGTAAGTGGTATCGCCAATTTCTTCTTTGAGTTGATAGCGTGCGGTGTCGCGTGTGTAAACAGGATTGGCGTAGTGATAGGTAATAGAATCTACATCGTAAATTACATAGTGACCGGAATCGACAGGAGCATATTCGGTAAGATAGTCAACGGTGTAGTCGTCTTTTTTGTCTTTGCATGAAAAGACAGTTAGACACAAGACACAAGACACAAGACAGAAAGAGAATTTATGTTTCAATAAGCGGAAATTCATTTGATGTCGAAATTAGAAAAGATTATTCCTCCGCCAATCATATCATTGCCTTCATAAAAAACTGCACTTTGACCCGGAGCAATGGCAGAAACCTTTGTAGCGAATTCAACTTTTATACGGCTATCAATTTGCGAAATAATACTTTGCTCTCCATCGTGTTTGTAACGCACTTTGGTGATAGCTTCCATTGGTTCACTAATACTTTCATACTTCTGTAAATTCAGTTTACCTACCCACATACCGTTGCGGTCGAGTTCTTCTTCTTCACCAAGTGTAACGGTGTTTGTATCGGGATTTATTGCTGTAACAAACATTGGTTTGCCAAAAGCCATTCCTAATCCTCTGCGTTGACCGATGGTATAAAAAGGATAGCCCTCGTGTTTGCCGAGCACTTTGCCTTCGGCATTTACAAAATCACCTCCATCTACTTTCTTTTCTAAATCGGGAATTCTGCGTTTTAGAAAACCACGGTAATCGTTATCGGGCACGAAACAGATTTCGTAGCTCTCGCTTTTGTTGGCGAGTTCAATGTAACCCATGTCGCGCGCCATTTGTTTGATAGCTGGTTTATGAAATTTGCCCACCGGAAAAACAGTTCTGCCCAAACAACGCTGACTAACTCCCCACAGCACATAACTTTGATCTTTGTTATTATCTAAACCTTTCGAAATAATGTTGCGACCGTTTTCATTTCGCAATTGCGCATAGTGACCTGTGGCTATAAACTCACAGTCCATCATATCGGCACGTTTTAAAAGTGCTTCCCATTTAATGTGGGTGTTGCAAAGCACGCAGGGATTAGGTGTGCGACCTGACATGTATTCGTCCACAAAATTATTGATGACGAAATCACCAAACTCTTCGCGAATGTCAATAATGAAATGACTGAAACCCAAATCAACCGCTACCTGACGCGCATCGTTAATGGAATCGAGCGAACAGCAACCGGTTTCTTTTTTTGTTCCTCCGCTCGTGGCGTAGTCCCATGTTTTCATGGTAATGCCCACTACTTCATAACCTTCCTCATGCAGCATAACAGCACTTACGGTGGAATCAATTCCACCGCTCATGGCTACTAATACTTTTCCTTTTTTACTCATGATTTTTTATCTAAACCGTTTTGAAGCCGCGAAGATAATTATTGAAAGAGAAAAATTTGTTTCCGTAACTAGTTCGACTTACATAAAATAGTTCTCCAGCTACAAAACAAAAAACTCCCGCACATTGCTGCGCAGGAGTTAGTTCCGTTGTGGGAGTTTGAATAGTTTATTTGTTCACCACCATTCTCACCACTTTATTTTCTGTTGAAGTTTTTACTGTAACAAAATAAATTCCACCCGCATAGTCTGCGGTGTTGAGTGCAATTGAGTTTTTGCCTGAAGTAAGTTCACGGTTGAACATAGTAACTGTTCTTCCTGTTATATCTGTTACCTGCACATTTACTTCAGAAGAATTGTTTGCTGTGATTTCTAAAGTAGCGAATCCATTATTCGGATTAGGGAACAAATGAACGCTGTTGATGTTGCTTACTTCGTTTATTCCTGTGCCTATAACAGTTGATGTTTGTGTTTTAACGCATCCTCTTGAGCTGGTAACGGTAACGGTGTATGTGCCCGCAGTAGTTGCTGTTGTTGATGCACTTGTTCCTCCATCTGACCATGCATAGGTTGCTCCTGCAACGTTATCTGCTGTTAAGGTAATCGATGGAAACGAACCGCTTTGCGCAATGTTTAATGTAAAGCCGTAATTAAGGTTTGAAGAGTAATCAGCATCTTGCGGATTCCACTCACCCCAACATTTTGTCCAATCAACATCATTGAACGCACCACGATAAGTAACCGGTGTTACAGATGAATTGCCCGAAAGATTAGCAGAAGTATAGTCAGCTCCACTCAATAATGGCGAACCCACATTTGGTAAAAAGCTTGGAGCGGTATAGCTGTATGCGTTGGCAAGATTGATATCGCTTGAGTTAGCGAGTACAGTGTTGTTATTGCTATTAAACCAACCTTCCATACCAAAGGTAAGTGTAGATGAATCGAGAGGCGTAGTGCAACCTGCTATGATGTTGTTTTTGAATTGTAAAACATTGCCGGTAACGTTATCAGCAGTTTGCTGATTCTCTATTTTTAAACCTGTAGGAAAACCAGTGAATACGCAGTTGTAAACGCTGATACCTGTGTTTCTTCTTAAGTGCAACGCTCTTTTAAAATTAGGATTGATAGAAGTGCTACCATCTACCTTTGGTCCCACTACAGTTACATTGGTAAAGATACCTTTGGTTTGAGGCGTACCTGCATAGTTAGCAGCAGAAACGTTGTTGTTATCGCTTTCGAAACCATTTGAACCCGAAATATCGGCTGTAGCTGAATCGCTAACACCTAAACCAAACTGCAATGTTCCTGACCAACCGTAATCTGTATCAAACATGTCATCAAGCGTTTTGTTCATGACCATGTACTTACAATTTACACTGCCTCCAAACCATTCTGTAGCATCATCGCCCGCATAAGAAACCATTACGTGGTCTACCACAGTGCGTGAACCTACTCCGGCAAAAGTCAATCCGTTTACTTCTGAATTTGGTTGATATGCATATCCGCCAAACTCGCTTCTAACGTAACGTAAAACACCCGATGAATCGCTTGCATCAGGACCACCATAGTTTGCTTTTACTGAATCTAATCCTCCCTCCGGTTTTACACCGGTACCCATATTAGTCGGTGCATTTCCCGAAATCCAAAGACCTGCCCAATCGCCTTTAGCTCTTGAACCTGCAGGTTGTGCCGATGTAAATACAATCGGTTGCTCAGCAGTTCCGTCAGCAATAATTTTTGAACCGCGTGTAAAAATCAAAGCTCCTTGCGGAGAGATAGCTCCTTTAATAATGGTTCCGGGCTGAATAGTAACCGTTGCGTTGTTGGTTACATAAATGCGGTCGTTAAGCACATAGATGTTATTGTTAGTCCAGTTTTGATCGCTGGTAATGTCGCTTGAAATGTTAACGATGGTTTGTGCTTGTGTAAACATCGAGAGCAGTAAAGCTACAGCGAGTAGTAAATTTTTGTTCATGTGTGTATATTGTTTTTTGTTGCTGCAAACATGCCATCATTACATTACCCATACATAAAAAAAAAGTGACTATTTAATTATGTATTTGTTACCGAAAAGTTAACACCCAAAAATACAGTTGCTAGAATTTCAATGAAAAGCCAATGGCAATGGTTCTGCCAACACGGGTATTGATAGTACGGGAATCTTTATCATCTAACTTACCGTTCTTATTGATGTCTTGATATAGCGTATTGTTTTTAGCAATCAAGTCGCTGCAGGTAAGTTTAATTTCGGCATACTTGGTTATACGTTGAGTTACCGAAAAATCAAGAATTGGCCGGCTGCTTTCATATACATCGTTGTATTGAGTAAAGCCGGTCATATCACTACCAATAAAAACAATTCTTCTGCCTATTTGGTTATAGAACAAACTTACATTCAAACCTATCTTAGGGTCATTATACTGTACACCCACATTCACCACATAAGGCGATTGCCCCTGTAAAGGTCGCGAAATAGTATCGTTCAGTTTTACCTTTGAATAAATGTAAGCGCCATTGATAACGAACGAGAAATTTTCAAACCCTTTCCATGTTTTGTTTAAGAAATCTAGGTTCTTGCGCAGTTCAACTTCCACACCCAAGTTATAGGCTGTGGGAGCATTTCGCCAAGATAACTCAGGATTAGAGCCCGTGCTTTGCGAATAAGTAACCTCAATAGGATTTTTGAAATACTTAAAGAATCCGGTAACCGCAATCATCTGGCCGCCTTTACCAAAGTAGTATTCATAACGCAAATCGCTATTGATGGTTTTTGTGCGCAACAAATCAGGACGACCCTGAACGGAAGATGAAGTATTGAAATCAAAGAAACTGAAAGGAGCAAGTTCACGAAACTCAGGTCGTGAAACTCCCATAAAAACAGATGCACGAACGTTACTCGCCTCGTTCACCGCAACTATAATATTGGCACTTGGCAAAATATCAAAACTGGTCGTGTCAACTATTTTTTTCTGTTCCCCTTTAGTATCGTAAATCATAACCTGCTGGTGATACTGCTCAAAGCGCACACCCGCATTAATGGTAAGGCGGCTTAAAAAGCGCAAATCAAACATGGCATAGTTTGCGTTGAGATAAGAGTTAGCAAAGTATTGGTCTTCGTACTTTGTTTCTTCCTTTATAAGAAACCCCTTCTTGCCTATATTCTGTGCCAGAAACAAGGAGTCCTGCGACAGGGTCAACAACATAAAACTACTTTGCGGACCAGTAACGTAACCAATGTTGCGGCTGATAAAATCACGGGTGCGATACTGCTGATACGTTCCGGCTTTAAAACTGCAGGCATTTTTTAAAATCTGAAAAGGAACAGTAATGTCTAAACTTCCGCTGTAAACGCTCTCGTTAAGTTTAGAATAAAACTTTCCAAAAAAATCGGGATTTGCTGTGGATTGAATAACGGCATAGTAAGTAGTGTCTTCTAAATCAGGTGTGGTAAAAAGTGTTCTTCTTAAATCTGGTATAGTTCTCCAAATGCGGGAATATCCACCCACCCAATTCAATTTTATTTTTTGTTTCGAAAAAACATGGTCACCTGCCAGTTGCCCGCTGTAAAGTTGATTGCTGGTGAACGAGAATAAAGTTCCTTTACGCAACTGTTCATTTTCAAAGTTATTTCCATCGCGAAGCACTGTTTGATTCTCGCTGTTTACGTTGAATATGTTTGAAATTCGAATGCGATGGTTCTCTCCTATTTTAATAGCTGCATTCCACAACACACCCCACAAAACACTGTTGCTGTATTGTCTGTCGCGATAAGCATATTTTGTAATAAACGAATCGGGTATGGTGTAAAAATCTTTTCGCTCAATATCGTTGAACTTGTTGTTGTTGCTATAAGAAGCGGAAAACACACTTCCTATTTCCACCTTGTGTATTTGTTTTGACTGACCCATCGTAAACTGCCCGCTAAAATTAGGCAAAGCCTGTTTTTTGTTCAGCACCGCCCAATCGTTCTCAAACAGTTTACTCATGTTCGTTCTGTCGTCATAAGTAGCAGTAGAAAGAAAATGATTCACCTCATCAATTGTTTTCGGATATCCTGCTGGCAGGGCGCGTTTACCATCATCAATCCCAAGGGCATCTGTTTTGCCTCCCTGGTAATAAGTCCATGGTTTAAAAGTAGTAGTGGTATTAAAGCCGGTGGTAAAACCTACATTGTAATAGTTTGACTCAGGTATATCTTTAGTATTGATAATGATAATTCCACCTGAAAAATCACCAGGCAAATCTGCCCGGGCAGATTTTAAAACCATTAGATTATTCAACATGCCCGAAGGAAAAAGGTCAAAAGCAAAAGCACGTCTGTCCGGTTCGGTAGAAGGAAGCGGTGCACCGTTTATCATAGCTACATTATAGCGGTCATTCATTCCCCTTATCACTGCAAATTTTCCATCCTGAATACTGGCTCCGCTAATTCTGCGCAACACATCACCCGTGTTTCTGTCGGGTGTTTTCTTTACATCTTCGGCTGAAATTGCACTGCCTATTACCGTTCCGTTTTTCAGCTGCATGTTTACAGCACTTACCGATTCTCTTTTATAATTAGCTACAATGGCTACTTCGTTAATAATAATATCCTGACTGCTCAGGTTTTGGTCCAGTGTTAATGTTTCGCCTTTTTTTACTTCTACCTGTGAAGCCGATTTTTTGCTGTAACCTACATATTGAAACACAAGGTTTACCTTACCCTCTGTAATGTTTGATATTTTGTAATTGCCATCTAAGTCGGTTATGGCACCCAGGGTTGTTCCTTCCACTGCTACAGCCACACCCATCAGGGCTTCTCCGGTTTTAGCATCAACTACCTTACCTGCAATAACGCCTGTTTGCGCCTGAGCAAGTGTGTAAAAAATCAAAAGGGAAAAGAGGACGGCTATTTTTCGTGCCATGGCATTGAAATTTGTGCCGCGAACGTATAATTAGCATGCTATCAAATAGTAATTACTGTGTTAAGATTGTGTTAAGCAATTTATTTCCCCACTGCTTATGAACATTTCGGGTGAATTGGTTCTTAACATTCAATTGATAATGCAACAGATAGAAAGAAGAGACTATTCCTCCGCATTATTCATCAACTCGTTGATGAATCCTTTAGTTTTTTTGGCAAGATAGAGCATCTCTACAGCAATTTGCTTATTGAGCGCTTCATAGGTTTCCTTTTCCTTTGGCGTATTTTCAAACTGAGTAGGGCTTTGGTATGGTAAATCAAGATGCCCGTTTACGGCTGTAACATTCGATTGCTCATTGGCATCAAAGCAAATATTCACCAATACTCCTTTAGCGGTATCAATAGTGCCAACCTTATTCTTAGAAGAAAGCATATTGAGTGGATATTCCTTGCTGATAGAAATAATATAGCCGCTGGGCTCTGTGTTTCTTTGGAAAGTGCAATAAAAACCCGCCTCGGTAAGCACTTCGGCTACACCCGGATACACATCGGTAACGGTGTCGCCAATAGAGAAAGCATATTTACCGAGGATACTATAATAGTAGAATGCCGTTTGCGCCCATACCTGTAACATAAGGGTTCTTCTGCTGTTTGTTTTGCACGAAAACACCACATACTTCTTTTTAGCCAGTTGTTCTGCCATGCCATCGAGTACTGTTTTTCTTTCTTTAGAAATGCTTTTAAATTCTTTGATAGTGGTTTTGCAAAACTTATCTAATTCAGAGTTGAAGCGGTGTTCCTGTGCATTGGTAAACTGAACAGCAGTTAAAAGTATCGCGAGTATGAAGAGGAGCTTTTTCATGGCGTTGAATTTATGATGCAAAGTAAGAAAGTTTTTTCTTGTTGACAGAAGAGCTGCTATGCACACCCTGCCCCTCGCCTTGAAGCAGATGGGATGAAACAAAAGGTAAGTTAAGAGATTAATTGCCATCGCATTTATGGAATGGATAAAAGCAAACAGAAACTCATATCTTCTATTTC
The DNA here is from genome assembly GCA_947476645.1 of Bacteroidota bacterium. Classification (GTDB taxonomy): domain Bacteria; phylum Bacteroidota; class Bacteroidia; order Chitinophagales; family LD1; genus Bog-950. The sequence continues at coordinate 26,748 of CANJRM010000004.1, read as the reverse complement.
TTCTTCTTTTTCGCCACTACCAGCTTTACTTCTTTTTGCTCAGCCAAATGTTTTTCCATAGCTATAAGCCAAAGCACATCTAATTCAATTGCCTTTTGCAATACCGCTTTATATTCTGCTGTGTGGTTGTTCTTTTTCTTAAGCCCTTTGAGCAGTTTGAAAATTGCTTTCGAATATTTCTTAACTTCTTTAAGCGAATCTACTACCGCTTTCTTTGCTTTTTGTTTAGCCATTTTGGGTTGGTTTTATGCGTCAATTTTAGAAATAATTAGCTCATTATGGGAGTGGTTTTGGGCAGGTAATGTTTTGGTAACATGGCAATGAATGAAGAGAAAGAGGACGTGATTTCGATGTACGGGGAGGGCAAAGACTTGTACGAAGGCGCTAAAGATTTGTACGAAGAGCTCAAAGATTGTAACAAGGGGAGCAAAGACTTGTATAAAGGTAATAAAGACGCGTACGGGGGATTCAAAGATTTGTACGAAGAAGTCAAAGACCGGTACGAAGGGGGTAAGGATTTGTATGAAGGGAGCAATGACTTGTACGAAGGGAGCAATGACTTGTACGAAGGGAGCAATGACTTGTACGAAGGGAGCAATGACTTGTACGAAGGGAGCAAAGACTTGTACGAAGAAATTTATGACCGGAGTTTAGTTGAGAGAAATGCGAGGAAGAAAGGCAAAAGCGCCCCAAAAGTGTGCAAAACTCAGGTAAAATAGTTAGCGGCACAAAAAAAAGACCAAAATTTTGAGGGTTGATTAGTTTTTAATTTTCAGCGGGTTAGAGGTACCCTCACAGAATATGCCAAAAATTGCTGTGGAAAACAGCAAAAAACGGTGCTTAATTTCTTTTCTTTTTCAGGCATAAGCGTGTATAAATTTGCCGCTGAAATTATTTTTTAAACCATCTAAATCAACACAGATGTTAGACACACAAGAAAACAAATTCAGCATGTACCGGGTTGCTGAAAAACTTTTGGATGATAATAGTATCATCTGGAATGGAACACCCGCTATTGTTACTATCAAAGGGGCGTTCTCCGCAAAAATCACCGCTATTCACACGGCTTCGCAGCAACAGCAGGCTATTATTACCGGTATTTCTACCGACAAAAATGTTTTGAAAGCTTCTCTTGTAGACCTTAGTTTCCCAGTAGCGGCCGCAGTGATTGCGTATGCCACACAGGAAAACAATAATGAGCTTCTGGATTCGGTGAACTTTACTCATACGCAATTGCTGAAAACGCGTGATGATATGTTGGGTGACCGCTGTCAGATTATTCACGATAAGGCGAATGCTAATTTGGTGGCATTGGCAGATTATGGTATTACGGCTCCGGTGCTCACCGCTTTGCAAAACGGGATTACCGCTTATAATGTGAAGGTGCCTGCACCCGGAACTGCCAAGGTGAGCAAGAAAACGGCAACTCTGAATTTAGCGAACCTGTTTAAGCAAACCGATGTTATTTTGAAGATGCAGTTAGATAATCTGATGCTGCCGTTTAAAGTAAGTAACCCCGATTTTTACAAGGACTATTTGGGCGCGCGCGTTGTTTACGACCTTGGTGCTGTGCATACGAAATTGCGCGTGGAAGTAAAGGCAGAAGATAATGCGTTTATTAAAGGTGCTGTGGCTTCGTTGTTGCAAAATAATCTCGTTAAATACTCGCTGGGTAGCGATGCCAAAGGCATATTGATGATTTCAAAAATTAAACCGGGCACTTATGATTTGAAAGTGAGTAAGGATGGTTTTACCACCAAAACAGAAACTGCGATTAAGTTCGTGGCGGGCAAATCGGTAAGGCGTATTGTTACGTTAGTAGCTGGCTCTTCAAACCCCGCTAACGGCACAGCCGTTCGCGAAGGCGATTTGGCAATGGGCATTGTGGCGAATATCAGTTTAGTTGGTATTAACGGCACTGCGCAAACAACAGTTACCATTGAAGCTAAGGATAGCAACATGCGCGTGTATGCCTCAGCTACGAATAACGGCACACCGGGTGCGGTTTTCTTTGATGTATCGGCAAATACAAGTGCAGTTAAACTGAGCAGCGACCTGGCAGCACTAATAGGGTTAGACGATACCAATAAGTTTCTGATGGTTCAAAACACAGGAGTAGTAAGCGGGCATTATACATTTACGTTTAATAACCTGGAGGTATAGCAACCCTCTAAATCTCCGCTTCGGGGAGACTTAAATACAAGAACGCCCTTGCAGCAATGCAGGGCGTTTTGTTGTTGGTAATAACAGCGCGGGGCGATGCCCTGCGCTGTTATATGACGCCCCGTTGGGGCTTTGTCCTGAATGCTCGTCAATTCACAGTGCCCGTATCATTAAAGCATTAGCAATATCCTTCCTTCTCTCACCGTTATCATTTTGATTTACGTAAACAAAATGACCATGGAAACTTCAGAAGAAAATACCCTGCATTTCGAAACGCAGATAAAGTTTAAAGGCATTGAAATAAAACTGCACGAAGTAGATGATAACTTGATTTGCTTTGATGCTAAGCCTGTACTACCTAACGCGGGAAACAACTACGATTGGGATTTATCATTAAGTGTTGACCCCGATACCCAAGCCGATGATGACTATGATGAAGTAACCTGTTACCTGCTTGCCAAACTGCACATGAAAGGTGAAAAGGATGACCTCATTAAAGTCAATACGTTGCACTCTTACCATCTATCCAAACGCGGTTACAAAAAGGCGCACGAAGAAATTTTTAAAAGCATAGCGCGCGAAGCGGTCGAGCACGCCAATCTTCTTTTAGCGGCAAAAGCAAAAGGAACGGAGTATGAAGGTTTTCTTATTCCCGCACCCGATGAGGACTGGTTAGCCGAAGATGCCAATGAATGGAACAGACGATACATTCCCGCACCTGAACCCGCAAAGCAAAACACCTTAGGCCGCAAACCAACACGTAAAGAGTTAGACGAAATGAGTGCGCGTGCCGCAGAACTGGTAGAGTTTATAGATGCTTATGATGAGAAGAAAGAAACCGAACACAGCGAAGAAGAAACTACTTTGTATTGGCAATACTATGCCGAGTGGAGCAAAATCAATAAACTGATTTGGCATTATAAACTTATAGGGCGCAATAACATTGCTTACATCAGTCACAAAATAATAGTGCGCCTCGAAAAAGGTTTAGCCAAAGACCCCGAAAATTATTTGCTGCGCGAAGCATACGAAGACATGAAAGAAAATTACATGGAAGTAATGAATGAATTCAAACAGGAGTTTGCGAAGAATTAATGTGGGCTTAATACATGTGCGCTACTTTCGGTTTCAAATAAACCGCATTGGCTACTCTCCACCTCAATAAATTCTTCAGTTACTTAGTTCCAAAAAACAAAGTCTTCCATCATCTCTTGTGTCAATCATCCGCCAACCTCATAGAAATAAGCAATGTGTTTCACGAACTCATGCTCAGCACCACACATGCCGAGCAAGATAAATTTCTCAGCCGCATAAAAGAACTCGAAAACAAAGGCGATGACATCACCCACGAAATCCACAACAAACTAAGCACCGATTTCATCACCCCCTTCGACCGCTCCGATATTCACGAACTCGCCACCGCCCTCGATGATGTAGCCGACAGCATCAACTCTGCCGCCACCCGCATCGAACTTTATAAAGTTGACCGCTACTCCCCTGCCATGGAACGGCTATCGGAAATCATCTGCAAACAGGTAAAAGAAATTGACATTGCTATCCGCTACATGGAAACCCTCAACAACATGTCGCGCATTCGCGAAGCACTCGTGCGCATTAACTCGCTCGAAAACGAAGGCGATACTATTTTAGAAGATGCCATCGGCATCCTCTTCGAAACCCAACCCGACCCCATCCGCATTATTAAAACAAAAGAAATCTTAGACGACCTCGAAACCGCCATCGACAATGCCGAAGACATAGCCAACGTCATTGAAACCATCGTCATTAAACTTTCCTGATAAATTTGTTCCAACTAAAATCACTAAACACCGTTGGATAAACTTTCCCCCCGCGCCCTTACCATAGTTATAGCCATGCTGCTGGCAACCATCGTAAGTATTTCCGGTTTATATTTTCATGCTTCACTTATTTCCTTCGTTAGCAACTGGCTCGTTACCTTTGTTTCTGCTTCTCTCCTGGTGCATTATGCCGTTGATATTTATCTGCGCAATCGTATTCACCTCGTGTACAAAGTCATTCATCAGTTTAAATTGAATCGGTCGCAAAAAGATTCTCTCGGCTCTATGCAGGCTGATGACCCGCTCAAAGAAATGGAAATGGAAGTGGCCGATTGGGCTAAAAACAAAAGCATTGAAATTGAAGACCTCAAACGCCTCGAACAATTCCGCAAAGAATTTCTCGGAAATCTTTCACACGAGTTAAAAACTCCGCTCTTCAATATTCAGGGTTACGTGCACACGCTTTTAGAAGGAGCAATGGACGACCCTAAAGTGTCTAAAACATTTTTAGAACGTGCTGCAACAAGTGTAGAACGGTTGAGTTCGCTCGTTGATGACCTTGACGAAATTTCAAAACTAGAACGCGGAGAAATTTTTATTGTGAAAGAAAACTTCGACATCGTTCAACTGGTGCGCGAAGTGTTTGATAGTTTGGAACTAAAAGCAAAACGCAAAGGCATGACGCTTCAGTTAAATGATGGAAGCGAGAGACCCCACGCTATTCATGCCGATAAAGACAAGATTCGTCAAGTTATTACCAATCTTGCCGACAACTCCATCAAATACGGTAACGAAGGCGGTAGCACCACCGCAAACTTCTATCCCATGGGCGAAAACATTTTGGTTGAAATAACTGATAATGGAATTGGAATTTCAGAAGAACATCTGCCGCGTTTATTTGAACGTTTCTATCGCGTAGATAAACACCGCAGTCGCGAACAGGGCGGTACAGGTCTAGGATTGGCTATCGTAAAACATATTCTTGAAGCGCATCATCAAACCATCAATGTGCGCAGTACGGTTGGTGTGGGAACTACTTTTGCCTTTACGTTGCAAAAATCTAAATAGAAAAATAATATAGTCAGAAATGTTCTCCTTTAGCAAAAAGGAATAATCAGAATTTCAATTCACACGCAACACCATAATGGTCGCTGAGGTATTTTTTGCCTTTGCGCATAACGCTTACAAAACGTTGGAGAGCTTTCATCTTCATACCATTGCTGCGCACTAAAATATAATCGTAGTTGGTTTTGTTCTTTACACCAAACGATTGCGCAATAGGATTGTTCACACCATCGTAACTACACTTCTCCACTCCTGTAATTTCTCCATCCTGTGCATCGAGGCAGTTGAGCATTTCGCAATAGTGTTGTGTCATTTCGCGCTCGGTATTCATATCGCCACAAATAATCTGCGGCACACCTTCACGTTTATTCTCGGCTAACAGGTCAGTATAAATCTGATCCATTTGTTTCTGGCGAACAATATCAAAACCATCTGCCTGTAAGTGAGTACCGAGAATCTGAAACGGTTTATTGTTCCAAACACCTTCTAACAACATGGCTCCTTTTCGCGCAAAGCAATCGTAGCCTACACAGTTTTTGAATTGTGTAACATTCAGAAGTTTCAGGTTTACTTTACTCAGTATCCAAACACCGCTGCTTGTTTTCAAAGTCCTACCACTGCTATTCGCAGGGCCGTATTGATAAGGATAAAGCGTTCTCAATCCTTCGCCAATAATTTCGCGCGATGCCGGAAAGAAAGCTTCCTGAAAAACAATAATGTCGAAATCTGAATGGCGAAGCGTGTCAACAATAGCATGAGCGCGTTCGCGTTTACCGCGCTGCACAACAATTTTAGGCAGCATATAAATATTCCAGGAAAGTATTTTCAGATTTTTTGAAGCAGTATCCGTTTCTTCTTCAGTTGGTTTCACCAATGGTGGCGAAGCAGAAATTTGTTGTGTTGCAGTAAACAGTAAAATGAAAAGAAGAAAAATGTTGCTGAAAAATTTCATTTTGGTTTTATTATTTACGCTGCAATTTTAAAGTGCCGAAGCTACGTTAAGATTGAGCTATTATTAAACTAACGCTAACATTAATTGTATATTTTATTTGAGCGAATATTCTGCAATGAACAAACAACAACTTACTGCTTTAATTAAACGTGAAGCCAGGCGTTTGGGTTTCGATGCCTGCGGAATAAGCAAAGCAGAAAAACTTGATGATGAAGCGCGTTTGCTCGAAGCATGGCTCAACCAAAACCTGCATGGCAAAATGGATTACATGGCAAACCATTTCGATAAGCGTGTTGACCCCCGTTTACTGGTAGAAAATGCAAAGAGCGTTATCTCCTTCTCTCACAATTACTACACACCAACCACGCAGCAAGAAGATACACCGAAGATAGCGATGTATGCCTTAGGGAAAGATTATCACGAGGTGGTAAAGCACAAGTTAAATGCAGTATTAAACTTCATTCGTGCGCAGGCAGGAGATGTAAACGCTCGCTGCTTTGTAGATAGCGCTCCTGTGTTGGAACGCGCATGGGCACAGCGCAGTGGCATTGGTTGGCAGGGTAAAAACACTAATCTGCTCACCAAGCGCAGTGGCAGTTATTTTTTTCTTGGTGAAATAATTCTTGACGTAGAATTGGAATACGATTCACCCGTGAAAGATTATTGCGGTACCTGCACAAAATGTATTGATGCATGCCCTACTGATGCTATTTACGAACCTTACAAAGTTGATGGCAGCAAATGCATTTCGTATTTCACCATTGAGCTGAAGGATGAAAAGATTCCCGATGAAATGAAAGGCAAGTTTGAGAACTGGATGTTTGGTTGCGATATTTGCCAACAGGTTTGTCCCATCAATTCACAGGCAGTGCAACATAGAGAGCCATTGTTTGATGCAAGTGACGAACTACTTAACATGAAACAAAAGGATTGGGAAGAGTTAAGTGAAGAAAAATTCAAAACTCTGTTTAAAGACTCGCCAATAAAGCGCACCAAATTCAAAGGACTAAAAAGGAATATTGAGTTTTTGAAAAGCTGATGACAAAACCTCTGCGATTCCCTAATTGTTTTACTTTCAGTTTATGAAGAAGATTTTCCTCTTCGCATTTTCTTTATGTTGTTTTCATTTTGCGCAAACGCAGCAATGCAATTCGTTGCGTTATCAGGATACCATCTTTCATAGTGTTGCTGAAACCGATGGAATTTATTTCGGCACGGCAACTCCCTTTGGTGCCTTGGCTTTGCCGCAAGATTTGCTGCTCGATTTTTATGAACCTGCTAACGATACACTCACACATCGCCCTTTGATTGTGTTTCAGTTTGGTGGTGGTTTTACGATTGGTTGGCGCAGCCAACCTGCTATACCTGCTTTCTGTAATTACTTTGCCAAATGCGGTTATGCCGTGGCAAGTATTGATTACCGTATTGGTTTAAATCCGTTGGATACTGCCAGTACCGTGCGCGCTTATTACCGCGGTGTGCAGGATGAGCGTTCTGCCATTCGTTATTTGTGCGCACATGCGCAGCAATACAAATTCGATACTTCACTCATCATTCTAACAGGAACAAGTGCGGGATGTTTTTGCGCTTTTGCCAATGCGTTCACCAACGATGCCGACCGACCACTCGCGAGCTTCGGAAGTTTGCTTGAGCCCAATGATTTAGGTTGTTTGGATTGTTCAGGCAATACCGATTTAGGTTTTCATATTCCGCATATCAAAGCCATAGTGAATCAATGGGGAGCTATTATGGATACTTCGTTTATCGAGGCAACAGAAAACACCCCCGTAATTTCTTTTCATGGCGACCAGGACAACGCAGTGCCTTATGTTTACGGTTATCCGTTTCAGTTGCCCGTGTTTCCGCAGGTGTATGGCAGCGTGCCTATTCACGAGCGCTTAACTAATTTAGGAATTACCAATGTGTTGCATCCGTTGGTTGGCTTTGGTCACGAACCCGAATTGCTGAACCCGCAACTAAACGATACTGTTTACAATTACGCGCGACCATTCTTATTTGAATTGCTGAAACCGCACACGAGTGAAATTACGGGCGACTCTATTGTGTGTGAGCACAGCACCGCGCATTACTCGGTGGTAAACACAGCAGGAAGTAAATACTGCTGGAACATTATTGGCAACGGAACACTGATTTCAAACAACGGAAATTCTATTACGGTGCAATGGAACGATACAGGTTTTGTTTCGGTAACCGTGAAAGAACTGAATCAGATTATGGCAGAAGGCGAAGAGAAAAGTTTTCAAACTTATGTTGCACCTAAACCACATGCAGGTTTTGGATTTAATGCTACTGAACTTCATGTTGCCTTTTTAAACATGAGCGGCAATGCTGTAAACTATCTCTGGAATTTTGGTGATGGAAATACTTCCACTGCATTAAACAATAGTAATGATTACAGCAGCGGAGGCACTTATACCATTACCTTAATTGCTGACAATAATTTTTGTGCGGACACTGCATACAATACCATTACGATTGACTCGTGCCCTGTGGCAGATATTACTTTTCAGTTGAACAGCCACAACGCGTTCTTCTACTCTCCTGCTACCAACACTACTTCTTATTTCTGGAACTTTGGTGATGGTGACAGTGCCTCGGTGGCTTCACCAAATGTGTTTCATCAATACGCACAAAACGGCACTTACAGCATTGTGCTGCGCGTAGAAAACCAACTGGGTTGTGTAAGCATAGACACACTTACTTTAAACGTAGGCACTACAGGAATTAATGATGTAGAAAATGAAATCTTTCTTACGCAAAGCGGAAACACTTTGCTCATCAACACCGGAAATTTACAGCCTATAAAAGCTGAACTCTTCGACATAACCGGAAGACTGATTAACCAAACCGAATGCAACAACCCTTGCGCAATACCAATCCATAATTTTTCAGCAGGAATTTATTTGCTGAAAGTAATGAGTGGGAATAAACTGCTGATTAGGAAAGAGAAGTTTTGAGAGAGATTTTTTTAGGTTTGAGAAACAATGGCAATTAATTGGAACGAAAAATTTATAGATGAATGGAGACAACTTCGTTTCCATTATGATTTTGAAAATGAAGATAATGAATGGAAATTTTTAGGCAGTAAGGAAGGCTTGAAAAACTTGGCAACTCTTGTTGACGCTTACACAAATAACAAAGGCAATGTCGGTATTTCAGAACACGAACATTATGGACCTTATAGCTATCTAAAAATTATGACTTGGGACAAACCAACCATAACAAGAGGTTTCATTGCTGGTACAATTCAAGACTTAAAAAAGTTAAGCGAGATAATAACTGATAAAATTAATAAGGCTTGTGTTGGTGAAACTTTCAGAATTGATAAAGAATATGGAATTGATAATACCGCCACTTTAAGCTTTGATGTAATGCCCGACAATTTTGACCCTGCTTCATTAGATAAACAGTTATTTACTGAATGAAAAAATCTAGCTCCACATAGTGTGGCTTTTGGTCTTATCTTCTTCTACCCCCCAAACCCAACACACCTAACAAGCCACGCGTTACTTCGCGTATAATTACTTTGCCTGCGCTGCTCTTGGCAAAATCGCCAATAGCTCCTACTCCTTTTTCTACCATTGACGGTTCGTTGCTTGCAGGAGGATTTATAGTATTAGTTGTTGCAGTGGTGTTTGTTGCGGCAGGAGAAACAGAATTGATTTTGCCACTCAGTATTTCAAAAGCACTTTCGCGGTCAATTACCTCGTTGTATTTTTTTACGAGTTTACTTTGGTTGTTGATGGCTTCAATTTCCTGCGTGGTAAGCACATCCATACGCGAGTGCGGTGCCTGCAATAAAGTGGCGGCAAGCGGAGTAGGAATTCCTTTTTCGTTCAGCACAGTTACCAATGCTTCGCCCATGCCTAATGATGTGAGCAGGGTTTCGGTATCGTAAAAATCGGTAAGCGGATAGTTTTCGGCAGTGAGTTTTATCTGTTTTCTGTCCTTAGCGGTAAATGCACGCAAGGCATGTTGCACTTTCATACCCAATTGCGACAGCACATCATCGGGCACATCGGCAGGGTTTTGCGTGCAAAAGAAAATGCCCACGCCCTTTGAGCGAATCAGTTTGACGATGGTTTCAATCTGGTCGAGCAATGCTTTGCTGGCTTCTTCAAAAATCAAATGCGCTTCGTCAATAAAGATAACGAGCTTCGGTCTGCCCGCATCGCCTTCTTCGGGAAACGTAGCGTAAATCTCCGCAAGCAAACTGAGCATAAACGTAGAGAAGAGTTTCGGTTTATCCTGAATATCGGTCAAGCGAAGAATCGAAATAATCCCGCTTCCGTTTTCATCAATGCGCACTAAATCATCTACCTCAAAACTCTTTTCACCAAAAAATATTTCAGCGCCCTGTTGCTCCAGTTCAATAATCTTGCGCAGAATAGTAGAAGTAGTTGCCGTAGAAACTTTGCCGTAATTTTCTTCTACTTCTTTTTTGCCTTCATCGGTAATGTAGTTCATCACCTTTTTAAAATCTTTCAAATCGAGCAACGGCATTTTTTTGTCGTCACAATATTTGAACACAATAGAAACCACACCTTCCTGTGTATCGTTCAATGCAAGAATTTTAGAAAATAATACGGGACCAAACTCAGAAACCGTAGCGCGCAAACGCACACCGCTTTCTTTTGAAAGCGAAAGAAACTCCACAGGGTTTCCTTTTGCCGCCCACTCCACTCCTATTTTTGCATGGCGCTCTTCAATAGCAGGATTTGATTTTCCCGCTTGTGCAATGCCCGATAAATCTCCTTTAATATCCATCATAACCACAGGCACTCCCTGTGCCGAAAGCTGCTCGGCAATTACCTGCAAGGTTTTTGTTTTACCTGTTCCCGTTGCACCTGCAATCAATCCGTGACGGTTGAAAGTTTTGAGCGGAGCTTTTACCTGCAATCCTTCTACTGCATTTCCATCGAGCATAGCCACACCTAAAACTATATGCTCGCCTTTGCAATCGTATCCGGTTTGAATTGCTTCTTTAAATTTATTGCTGTCAGCCATGTTGAAATTTTTGTGGGGTGAAAATATTTATTCTGAGTAAATCACTTTTCAATTTAAGTGTAAGTTTGTTTCGAACATAATTTGAATTGAAAAACAAATCTTCTATTCTTTTTGCGGTGCTTGTTTGGAGTTTGCTCCTCGTGCGTTTTGGTTATCGTTTCGGCACGGGTGACCATGTGGAGTATCTGCCTTACGTTTTGTATTTGCAGGACCATTCACTTTATGCGCACGATTTTTTTGTGCAGAGTTTAAGTCAGAAAGTTCCAAACGAGCGAAGTGTAGTGTGCGAGTTTCTTTCACTTTTCGGAAATCATTTGGAAGCGATTTGCTTTCTGCTTCAATTTATTTCAACCGCTTTTCTGATTCTTGGTTTGCAGAAACTGGGAGAAGTAATAACCGGGAATATTACTCTTGCGCGCATAGCCATTCTCGTCAATTTTTTTTTGTTATTCGACCGCGGCTTGGGTAACGTAGAATTGTATTCTGATACCCTTCAGGCGAGCAGCATGAGTGTTGCCATTATTGCATTTGCGCTTTACTACTTTTTTAAAAACAGATTTATTCACGCTGCTGCTTTGATGAGCATTGCTTCCATCATTCATCCGGTTGAAGGGCTTACAGTTTATATGGTGTTATGGGCAACACTTTTTGCAATTACCATTTTCATTAAATCGGAAGACAGAATAACGCTTGTAAAGTTCACGGGCATTTATCTTTTGAGTGCGGGTATTTTCATTGCCGTTCTGTTACGCCAAAAATTAGATGGCACTTCGCTTCCATCCGAAACATTTTTCCGCATTTATCATGAGTTTCGCCATGCGCATCATTACGTTTTCAGTTATATGCCTATGGTAGAAAAAATTCTGTTTGTGTTTTTCACAGCCGTACTGCTTTTCTTTGGAAGCACCGGAAACAAAACAATACTCTGGTTCGGAATTTTCAGTGCTGCAGGAACCTTGGTTTACATTCTGTGTTCGGATACGCTGCACATTCCACAAATTACCAACCTGCAGTTTTATAAAGTTTCGCAGTGGGTAAAGTTTATGGCGGTTTTAGTTTTAGTAAAAACTGTCTGCAACTTCTTATCAAAAAAAAACGCGCTCTCATGGAATGCGAGTTTCAATTTGCCTCTGGTTTCTGCTATTGCAATTTCTGCTTTGCTGATGATTTTGTTCAAACCTTCTTTTACTGAACGCGCAGGAATTTTTCATGAATATGGAAATGATTGGAAACTGAAAGAAGATGTTGTTGAAATCAGTTTACAAATTGATAAGCAGATAAACAAGGAATCTGTTTTCATTCAACCTTTCAAGTGCACCGAGTTGAAATATTTTGGAAGAGTTTCTTCGTGGGTAGATTGGAAAGCGTTTGTAAAAGATGAATCGAAAATTGAAGAGTGGTATAACAGAGTTCAAATGGTTTACGGAATTTCCTTAGTCGATAAGGAAAAAGGATTTGCTTTAGAACCAAAGGCGAATGAGTATTTCTACCATTTACCTAAAACACAATTGGAATTATTAAAACAAAAAGGCGTTACACATATCCTTACCCTAAAAGAATTTCCACCTGCCGAAGGCACTTTAATTTTATCGAACAATACCTATGCAGTATATCAACTTTAACGGCAACATCTATCCCGAGCATGAGCAACTGCTTCCGGTAACTAACCGCGCGTTTAAATATGGCGATGGTTTTTTTGAGAGCATGGTGATGTTCGATAAAAAAATTCCCTTGCTCGATTATCATTTCAGCCGAATGGAATTTACTGCTGAAGTTTTGTCGGCTGTTTTTCCTAAGCGTTTTGATACTGAACGATTCATGAATATGATTTTGGATTTGGCTTCGGTAAATGATGCAGTAAAAAACGCGCGCATTCGCTTGCAGTTTTTCAGAAAAGGAAAAGGTTTGTATTTGCCCGATGATGATGAACTGGGCTACGTTATCAGTATGAATAAAATTGAGAACGTGCAGTTTGAATGTGGCGAAGGATTAAAAGTGGGCATGCGCGAAGATTGTTTCAAACCTGTTTACAACATCAGCGATTTGAAAAATTCGAGCGCCCTAGCTTATGTGCTGTTTGCTCAATTTGCCGCAGCCGAAGGTTGGGACGAAATGATTTTGATGAACAGTTACGCGCAGGTTTGCGAAGCCATTCACTCCAACATTTTTTTGGTAAAAGAAAATAAACTCATCACACCTAACTTAGAAAGCGGCTGTGTAAACGGAGTTATGCGCACTTACTTCATCTCTGTTTTCGAAGGAGAAATCGAAGAGCGTGAAATAGAAACAAAGGAATTACTCGAAGCCGATGAAATTATTTTTACCAATGCAGTGAAGGGAATTCAATGGGTAAAAGAATTTGAAGCAAAGACTTACACCAATAAAAAAGCGGTGGAACTCACCGCGCTTTTGAATAAAAGTTTGTTAGGTCTTGGAATTTGATTTGCATTCATTCTGAATTCCGAATTCAACATTCCGTATTAATCAAGCGTTTGTCCTGGGTTATTCGAAATCTCCACCATCTTTTCAAAGTCAGCATCTTTCAAATCATTGAAATAAAAGTAAACCGGATTTACCGCGTTTCCGTTTTTCAAAACTTCATAATGCAAGTGAGGTCCGGTTGATTTACCCGTGCTGCCTGTGTTAGCAATCACATCACCGCGTATTACCTTCTGCCCGGGGCGAACTTTAAATTTCGACAAGTGCGCGTAACGTGTTCGGTAACCAAAACCGTGGTTCACAATAATTTCATTTCCATAACCCTGAAAAGAATAGTTCACCGCTTCTACGACACCATCACCGGTTACATGCACTTCGGTTCCTATTGGACAAGTAAAATCCATTCCTTCATGAAACTTCTGAATTTTATAAACGGGATCAATGCGCCATCCGTAGCCCGAAGCCATGCGCTCTAGCTTCTTGTTCGGTATTGGCTGCACCGAAGGAATAGAAAGCAACATCTTCTCTTTGTTCTTAATCAGGTCGGCAATTTCATCGTAACTTTTACTTTGAATTGACATTTGCTTTTTCAGTTTGTCAACCTTGCCCGCAATGTCTTTCATCAAATCGCCATTGTCGTATTTTTCGAGATAGCGATACTTGTTTACTCCACCCGAGCCCGCTTCCCAAATATCTTTATCAATCGGGTCGGCTTCGAACATCACTCGGTAAATATTTCCATCGCGGTAATGCAAACCATCCAACACGCTACTCAAACGGTCAACTTCCTGATTCACGATATAGTATTGGTCTTGCATGGCGCTCAACTCAGCTTTCAGAATTTTCTCCTTTGGCGAATCGAAAAACTTATAGTAGATGGTAGAAATTGCCAATGAAAAAACAAGCGCGGCAATCAAGAACCCAAGCAAACGCAAAATGCGGTTTCCCCAGCTCACCACTGCTTTTTCGTAAGCTAGTGTTTGCGTATTGAAAATGAATTTGTCTTTCTTTTTGAGTAATGCCATTGCGGTCGGGTCTTTGGCGTTTTCTTTTATTTTCGCCTCTCCTTAAACGGAGCTAAAATATCATCATTTTTCATTTACAGAATCGAAGGCATGACATCGGGAGAAATTCGCAAAGCATTTTTAGATTTTTTTGAAAGTAAAGGACACAAGATTGTTCCCAGCGCACCTATTGTGGTAAAGAACGACCCAACGCTTATGTTCATCAACAGCGGGATGGCTCCGTTCAAGAATATTTTTTTGGGTAACGAACCAATCAAATACAAACGTGTTGCTGATACACAAAAGTGTTTGCGCGTTAGCGGTAAGCATAATGATTTGGAAGAAGTAGGTGTTGACACTTACCACCACACCATGTTCGAGATGCTCGGCAACTGGAGTTTTGGTGATTACTTTAAAAAAGAAGCGATTGAGTGGAGTTGGGAATTACTGACGAACGTTTACGGCTTAGAAAAAGACAGATTGTATGTAACTGTGTTTGAAGGTGACAAGAAAGAGAATCTTGCTTTCGACCAGGAAGCTTATGATGAATGGAAGAAGTACGTTGACCCAATCAGAATCATAAACGGAAATAAGAAAGACAACTTTTGGGAGATGGGAGACACCGGTCCATGTGGTCCTTGCTCCGAAATACATATTGATTTAAGAAGCGATGAAGAACGCAAAGCCGTTGATGGAAAGAGTTTAGTAAACGCTTCGCATCCGCAGGTAATTGAAATCTGGAACAACGTGTTCATGGAGTTTGAACGCAAAGCAGATGGTAGTTTAGTAAAGCTTGCAGCTCAACATGTAGATACCGGAATGGGCTTTGAGCGTTTGACAATGGCTATTCAAGGAAAGAGTTCAAGTTACGATACGGATATTTTCCAGCCGTTGATTTTAAAAATGTTAGAGTTACATGAGAACATACCACCTTATGGCTCCAGTCCCAAATCTCCTTCTTCAAATAAATGGGTAGTTGAGATGAGTGACATTTCTCTTCGTGTAATTGCTGACCACATTCGCACAATTTCGTTTGCAATTGCTGACGGTCAATTACCATCGAACACAGGAGCAGGTTACGTAATACGAAGAATATTAAGAAGAGCAGTTAGATACGGTTTTTCATTTCTGAATATTGACAAACCGTTTTTGTGTGATTTGGTTCCGACTCTAGCAAATCAGTTTAAAGATGTATTTCCTGAATTAAAAGCACAAGAGAGTTTTGTAATCAATGTGATTAAAGAAGAAGAAGCTTCTTTTTTAAGAACACTTGCAAATGGAATTAAACGCATTGATTCATTAACTGGTATTGATGGCAAAACCGCTTTTGAATTGTTCGACACTTTTGGTTTCCCTCTTGACTTAACTAAATTGATAGCAGCGGAGAAAAGCTGGACTGTTGACGAAGAAGGATTCAACAAAGAAATGTCCGCTCAAAAACAAAGAGGAAAAGCAGATGCTACAAAAGAGCAAAGCGATTGGATAAATGTTGGCGAAGATGTAAAGACCGATTTTATTGGCTACGATTTTACCGAAGCCGATGCGCATGTGGTAAAATATCGCAGCATTAAGCAAAAAGATAAAGAACTGTTTCAGGTGGTGCTCGACAAAACTCCTTTCTATGCCGAAAGCGGAGGACAGGTTGGCGATACCGGTTACTTAGATTTTGGAGGAGAAAAAGTTGATGTGTTAGACACCAAAAAGGAAAACGATTTGATTGTTCACTTCGTTAAGAAACTTCCGGCTAAAGTTGATGCCCCTGCTCATGCAAAAATAAATACGGTTAAGCGCAGCGATACGATTAAGAATCACTCGGCTACTCACTTACTGCAATCTGCTTTGCGCATTGTGTTGGGTTCACACGTTCAGCAAAAAGGTTCATTGGTAAATGCAGATTACCTGCGTTTCGATTTCTCGCACTTCAGCAAAATGACCGATGAGGAAATTGCGAAAGTGGAGCAGATAGTGAACGAAAAAATAATGGAGAACATTGCTTTAGATGAAAGAAGAAATGTTCCTATTGAAGAAGCAAAGAAGTTAGGGGCAACTGCATTGTTCGGTGAGAAGTATGGAGAGTTTGTTCGCGTAATAACTTTCGATGAAAAGTTCAGCCGCGAGTTGTGTGGTGGTGTGCATGTAAAATCAACCGGACAAATTGGTTTGTTCAAAATAACTTCCGAAGGTTCTGTTGCGAGTGGTGTTAGACGTATTGAAGCGGTTACCGGAAAGAAAGCGATTGAATTAGCGAATAATGCAATTAGCGAATTAGCGAATGTGAAAGCAGCCTTGAACAACTCGAAAGATGCTTTGAAGAGTATTGATACATTGAAGAATGAGAACGAAGAATTGAAAAAACAATTGCAGCAGTTTGAAGATAAGTCGGTGGCTGATTTGAAGAAACAAATTGTTGCTTCGATTGAAACAGTCGGTGCAGTTAAATTCTTCGCTTCAACTAAAGTTGAATTGAATTCAGTTGAAGCATTGCGCAAACTGGGTATTCAGTTGACGAATGATTTGAAAGACGGTTTTGTGTTGTTGTTAGCTTCATCTATCAACGGAAAGAATGTAGTTCATCTTCGTATCGCACCATCATTAAATATAAATGGCAATCAATTATTAAAAGAAATTGCACCAACCATTAAAGGCGGGGGTCCTGCCGATTTTGTGCAGGCAAGCGCAGGAAGTATGAGCGAAGTGGAAAATTTGATTAAGACATTACGTCAAAAATTTAATCAGTAAATGAACAGATATATCACCAATGTCTTTGTTGTGATATTACTCATAACTTTAGTGATATTAATCTTCAGTAGATTCAATTACCGACACATACCTTTTGAAAGAGATGAAGGTGAATATGCTTACGTTGGAAGTTTGATACTACACGGTTTTCAACCTTATAAGGAGGCTTATAATATGAAATTTCCCGGCACCTACTTCATGTATGCTTTAATTATGAAGTCAGGCAATGAAAATGTAGAATCTGTAAGGTTAGGTGTTCTGTTAATTCTGCTGTTCACATCATTAGGTGTTGCCGGTATAGTAAATATATTAACTCAAAATAAGGTGGCTGCCCTACTTGCCGCAACAATGTTAGTTGCTTTTAATAGCACTATGGATGGAGAAGGATTGATGTCAAATGCAGAACATTTCGTTAATTTTTGTGTCGTGTGGGGGATTTTTCTTTTACTTAAATCTAAAGAGAATCATAGAAAGTTTTATCTTCTTTTTGCTTCAGGTCTAATGCTTAGTTTAGGAGTAATTATGAAGCAATATGGTTACGCCTTTTACCTTTTTGGTTTGGTAATACTTCTAGCTGATATTCTACGCAAAAGCAAACAAGAGATTCTGAAATCGTTACTAATTTTTGGAACAGGTAGTTCAATTCCATTATTTCTCGTAGCTATTTGGGTTAGTGTTTATAACCTTTGGGATAAATTCATTTTTCTAACAATAAACTACGCTAAAGTTTATATCGGTTTATCAAATGGCGGACCCGGAAAGACATTAAATATTGTAATTCACGGAATGGAACCACTTAATTACTTAGTATATTTCAGTTTACTGATGGTCTGCTTATTCATATTTAAATCGGAAACTCGAATCCTCCTATTATGGTTACTATTTTCAGTTGTCGCATTTTCGACAGGATTTCATTTTCGCTTGCACTACAGCCTACTTCTTTACCCCGCACTTGCGGTTACAGTTGCTTACGCATATTTTTTATTTGACAAGAAGTTAAATCCTGTAATAAGTTCAATTGGTATTACAGGCATTTTGATTGCCTTTTTCTGTATCCAATCGCCTGTAATATTTGCAGAGTCACCACAATCAGTTTTCAATAAGCATTATCAATGGTCTATGTTTTCGGAAATGCCAAAAATAGCCGCGCACATTAACACACTTCTTCCAAAGGACGAGAAGTTAAGTATGTTTAGCAACGAACCAGAAATCTATTTCTACTCAAAACGTGTAGCTGCTTCTGGCTACATCTATACCTATCCTTTCTTTGAGAAACAAAAATATAATCGGCAAATGTTTAAAGAATATTCTACAGAAATTAAAAACAACCCTTCGAGATTGTTTGTTTACCATAATGGAGAGAGTGGTTGTCAGGATGATGCCATGTGTATTGAGGCTTCTGTGTGGAGGAATCAACTTCTCGATAACTATTCTTTGATAGGTGCGTACATCGCAAACTCGGATTCATCTGCTGTATATCTTACATCGTTAGATTTAATATCAGATAGCAATTGGCAATCAAAGTTGAATATCTCATTTTGGAATAAGAAATAATTTATGGACGATAAATACAGTAAATACGAAGTGGTAGTTGGACTTGAGGTTCACGCGCAGCTTTCCACGCACAGCAAAATATATTGTGGCGATTCGGCAGAGTTTGGCGGTTCGCCTAATACCCATGTGAGTGTGCTGTCGCTTGGTCATCCCGGCACTTTGCCAATGGTGAACGAGAAAGCAATTGAGTATGCTGTAAAGATTGGCTTAGCCACATCATGCAACATTCGTTATGAAAATCAGTTTGCGCGCAAGAATTACTTCTATGCCGATTTGCCGAAGGGCTATCAGATTACACAAGACAAAACTCCCATTTGCACTGGAGGATTTATTGATGTAGAAACTGGTGGAGTGAAGACAAAGATAAATCTCACGCGTATTCACTTAGAGGAAGATGCCGGTAAATCTATTCACGATATTGACCCGTATTTTACCTTGGTTGATTTGAACCGTGCAGGTGTTCCGCTGATTGAAATAGTTTCTGAACCCGATGTAAGAAGCGGTGATGAGGCAATGTCTTACCTGAATGAAATTCAAAAGCTCGTTCGCTATTTAGGAATATGTGATGGCAACATGGAAGAAGGTTCTATGCGTTGCGATGCAAATATTTCTGTTCGTTTAAAAGGTTCGAATGTGTTGAACCCGCGAAGTGAAGTGAAGAACATGAACAGTATGCGCAATGTAAAACGCGCTATTGAATTTGAATTTATGCGTCAGATTGACGCGCTCGAAGCAGGAGAAAAGATGGTGCAGGAAACAAGAGGATTTGATGCAGTAAAAGGAGTTACACTTTCACAGCGCAGTAAAGAACATGCACACGATTACCGTTATTTTCCGGAACCCGATTTGCCACCTGTGTATGTAACTGATGAATACATTGCCAATGTAAAAGCACACATGCCTAAATTGCCCAATCAATTGAAGTTGGAATACATGGAGCAGTTTGGTTTGCCGGAATATGATGCGCGCATTATTACCGATGAAAAGGAAATGGCAGAGTATTTCAATTTACTTCTTGCTGAAACAAAAAACTATAAAGCCGCTTCGAACTGGATTTTAGGACCAGTGAAAAACTCTTTAAATGAAAAAGGAATTGAGATTAAGGATTTCAAAGTTTCGCCAAGCAGCATTGCAAAATTGATTGCCTTAATTGACGAAGGCAAAACAAATTTCTCTGTTGCTTCATCACAAATATTTCCAGTGTTAATTGAAACAGGCAAAGACCCATTGAAGATTGCAGAGGAATTAAATCTTCTTCAAAGCAGCGATGAAGGAATGATTGCAGGATTAATAGACGAAGTAATTGCTAAATATCCCGAAAAAGTTGCCGAATATCGCGCGGGCAAAAAAGGTCTGTTAGGTTTGTTTGTGGGTGAGGCAATGAAACTTTCAAAAGGCAAAGCCGACCCGAAACTGACGAACAAATTAGTAACAGAAAAATTAGAAACCACATAAACATTCATACACAAACACAAATACAATGCGTAAACTTTCATTCTTATTTCTCTTCTTAATATTCTTCTCAGCTTGTAACCTCGCAGGTGGAAGCGACAAATATTCTATTCAGGGAACTTTAAAAAACAGTGCTGCAAAATCAATCGTGTTGGAAAAACTCGGCTTGCAGAAAATGACGGCTATTGATTCGGCTAAGGTTGATGATAAAGGATTCTTCAAAATGGAAGGAGTTTCCGAAAAAGGATTTTATCGTCTTCGTCTTGACGAAAAAACATTTTTCCTTTTCCTTTTGGAACCAACAAAGTACACCGTTGACATTGATTTGAGTGCGCAGGCAGATGCGTTCAAAATTTCGGGTTCAAAAGAAAACGATGAATTTCAACGAGCGTTTAAAACATTAGGCGCTGCACAACGCGATATGCAGGGATGGAACATGGCGTATCAAATGTATGGTCAGCGCGGAGCATCGCAGGACACCATGATGTTTATTCAACAGCAATTGCAACAGGTAGCAGCAAAGTTTGAGAGCATGATTAAGGACAGCGCACGTTTGGCTAAGAGTCCGTTAGTGGCTATGTTTTATGTAACCAATGCACCCGTTGACAAATTCCCGAAAGAAAATCTTGATGTGATTGTGCGTATGGAAAAAGAAATTCCAACTTCTTCTTACACGAAAGATTTTCGTGCGGCTTACACCAAATATGAAGAGCAATCAAAACAACAAGGGCAGACGCAACAATCTGCTGCATCTATCGGCATTGGAAAAGAAGCTCCTGAAATTGATTTGAAAAATCCTGAGGGAAAATCAATCAAGCTTTCTTCGCTTCGTGGTAAAGTGGTGTTGTTAGATTTTTGGGCAAGCTGGTGCGGACCTTGCCGCATGGAAATGCCAAACGTGGTTGCTGCTTACAACAAATACAAATCAAAAGGATTTACCGTTTACAGCGTTTCGCTTGACAAAGAAGCCGGTGCATGGACGGGTGCTATTGCAAAGCTTGGAATGAACTGGGAAAATCAAGTGAGCGATTTGAAATGGTGGCAATGTGAAGCCGCTTTGAAATACGGCATTCAAGGAATTCCCGCTGCGTTTCTGTTAGATAAAAACGGGGTGATTGTAGCTACTAATCTTCGCGGTGCAGCACTCGATGAAAAGATAGGAGAACTGTTGCAGTAATTCTGAATTATATTTACTGCATGAAAAAAATTACAGGAGCAATTATTCTAATAGTTGCTCTCTTTTTTTTACTCCCTGCAAATTTGTTTTCGCAAAATCTTCCAAACCTTGAGAAGAAGGAAGAATTTGAAGGGTTCAAGGAGCGCAAGTTGCCGTTCAAGCAAAACATTATTAAGTCAAATTTGATTCCTGTTTTTGTAGGACAAATTCCTATTTGCGGTGAGTTGCGTTTTACTTACGAGCGTATGCTTACGCATAATCAATCAGTAACGATTGGTGTCTCCTATAATTTTCCAAGCCTTCTCCTTTTTGTAATGCCTGCCATTACAAACCCAAACAACCGAACACTGAAAGATTACAGCATGCGCGGTGGACGACTCACCCTTGGCTATCGTTTCTATCCTTTAAAACGCAGACACGCACCCAATGGTTTGTTCGTGGGTCCTTATGGTTCGTTTAACTTTGTAAAAATTAAAGAGCGTCACGGAAACGGTGACTACGAATTGTTCTGTTATGCTAATGCAAGTGCAATTCTTGGTTATCAGTTTCATTTGCGAAAAGGTGTGTTCATGGAATTTTTTGGCGGCATTGGTTACCGCAAAAATTTTGATGTTTATTATGACGCGCATTACAAAACCTATCAGCGCAAAGACATGGCTGCTGTGATAAAACCACCTTTGGTGGGTGACTGGTTTAATTCTGTAAAACTCAGTTTACAAATGAATATCGGATTCGGCTGGTAGGCTTCTCTCCTACTCACCCGGATGATAAATGCGTTCGGCATGTTTATATGCCCACTCTTTGCTTAAACTTTCTTCTTTGGTTTGGTTGTGAACATAGAGTTGCATTTGGTCGGTAAAGTGTTTTGCTCCCGGAGTGTTACTACTACCATAACAAATGATACTATGCAAATCTGGTAGACTGCCATCTTTCTTAAATTTAGAAAGCAGGATATAACTTTCGCCTGATGAAATTCTGCGCTGACCTTTGCCATACGAGTCGCCATACTTGGCGGTAAACATATCGGGTCCACCGCTGGTTGGTAAGTCCACATTGCCACGTTGGTGGCGTTGGTAGTCGCCAAGCGGCACATTCAGTTTGCCAAAATCTTTAATCATTTCTGCTTTTGCTCTGCGCACACCATCCGCAAAGTAATCGAGTTTATAAGCAGGGTTCTCTTTAAACTTCTTTTCTATGTCGTCATTGATGGCAAAGTAAGTTCCGTAAATCCATTTGTAAACCAGCGTGGCATTGGTATCAGCAATATCGCCACTGCGATTCACTGCCCAGAGTTTCATTACATCAATAGCATCGGCAATGTCGGGATATTTCTTTCCATCTAAATGAAATGCTTCTTCCAAATCAAAACTCTTGAAAGGTGCAGTAACCGTTTGCGGGTAATGTGCATCGTATTTTATTTTCAGAAAATCATTCCAGTCCACTTTGGTTTTGCCTTTCATCATTTCGTAAAAACGAAGACTGCGGTTGGTTTGCCACATGGCAAAGTTGATGTTCTTTTGGCAAGCCAAGGGTTGCGGGTTTTCTTCTTTAGCCGTCATGCTATACGAAGTATTGTTTACCTGAAATAGATAGCCACATTTAGGATTGAGCACATGCGGCAATGAATCGTGCGGCAGGAATTTTGTCCATAAAGTTTTCATGGTGTTGCCCGGCACAGTGCTGTTCCAATCGTAACCATCAGCACGAATCGGCATCGCTCCATTACTTACACAGTAAATAGTATCATACCTATCGGCATAGGTTACATATTGATTGATGATGCCTTGTATATCCAACGCCTGACGGAACTCGGTGTAGTTTTTCGCCTTGTTCATTTTATACCATTCTTCCACACTCTTCACCGTCATGTTCGAAGCCAAGCGAATAGCAAACATTCCTTTCTTGTTTACATAAGTGGCTCCGTACATGCTCCACCACTTCTTCTTCCCCACAGTCAAAATGAATTTATGTTTATCGCGGTGCTTGGCAAGGTTAACGGTCAACTTAGCTCGGCTTTGTTCGAGCTTGTAAGAAACGCCATCTACCAAATAATGGTTCTTCTTTTTCGGGTCGGGTTGTAATTGGTAAATATCAATAGCATCAAAATAGTTGGTAGTGTGCGCCCATCCTAAGTTTTCATTCGTTCCGTGAAAAATAGAAACCGCACCATGAAAAGTAGCGCCTAAAATATTCAGACCTTCTTCGCTGTGTAAGTGCGCTTCATACCAACTCATAGGTCCTTCCAAAGGCTGATGTGCGTTGCAATCGAGATAGACATTGCCATCGGCAGTGATGTTCGAATTCATCGCCAATGCGTTAGAGCCACGCGCATCTTTATTATAATCCAACGTAGGAACGCTTTCGCCTACTACACTTTTTATCGCACCATCTACACCCGTCATCAATGCCATCGAAAGCATATAGCCCGCAATAAAATCAGTCGGGCGAATAGGCAATAAACTCTTAAACAAAAGTCTATCAGGATTCTTCTTCACCCAATCATTACCTGCCGCGGCACCGGCTTCTAAAAGCTTTCTTGTTTCGGGCGATAAATCGTTGAAATGGTCTTTAATAAAAGTAGGAATGCCTAAGAGTTGAACAGCATAATCAATCTTCGCGCCTTCAATGCCCATTGTCAATCCCAGTTTTCCTCTCGCCAACAACAAACCCCATTGCACAGTGTTGTAGTCGTCTTCGCAAGCGGCATACACCAAACCGTAAGAGCAATCAGCATCGGTCTTGCCAAAGATATGCGGCACACCAAAACTATCTCGCACAATTTCTACGTGGTATTTTGGATTGACTTGTGAGAAACTAATGGAACAGATAAATGCAAAAACAGAAATGAAAAGAAATTTCTTCATGGCGCAGTGGTTGGTAAATTTTGAGATGGGCGAATGTAAATTTTTGTAACGAATGATAATTCCATTCCGTCAGCTACAACTTGCCTTGGATAATCCTAAATCATCTACTCACCCGGATGATAAATTCGTTCGGCATGTTTATACGCCCAGTCTTTTTTCAAACTCTCTTCCTTGGTTTGATGGTTCACGTACATCTGCATTTGGTCGGTGTAATGTTTTGCACC
This sequence comes from Bacteroidota bacterium, assembly GCA_947476645.1. Taxonomy (GTDB): domain Bacteria; phylum Bacteroidota; class Bacteroidia; order Chitinophagales; family LD1; genus Bog-950. The sequence goes on along the minus strand of CANJRM010000004.1, from coordinate 2,288 downwards.
AGGGGTATTGCTACTGCCGTAAGGAGAAATGGTTCTGAACGTGGGTCCTTCTTTCGTAAACTTTGCCAACAGAATAAAGGTCTCGCCAATGTAGGCTCTCACGCGACCTTTATTGCCATAAGGTTTGCAATACTTCGCATTCCACATATCGGGTCCGCCATCTGTAGGCAGGTCAACATCTCCGCGCTGGTGGCGTTGGTAATCGCCCAATGGAATGCTCAACGAACCAAAATCTGCCAACATCTGCTTCTTCACTTCCTGAATAGCTTTTACAAAAAACTCGAACTTGGTTTTTTTATCGGTGGCAAATAATTTTTCCTGTTCGCCATTGGTATTGTTGTAAACGTAATAGAGCACGCTGTAAACCAAAGCCGCATGTCGTGTCCATACACATGGTGGCAATATTTTTTGTGCACAACGGATTTGAATTGGCACAAGTAGAACGGAAACAAGTATTGTTCGCATTGAACACATAACCGCATTCAGGATTCAAAACTTGCGGAATAGAACTCTCCGGAAAAAATTCTGTCCACAATGTTTTGGAAGTATTGCCGGGCACCGTGGTGGTCCAGTCATACGCCTCATCGCGTTTTGGAAAGGCTCCGTTGCTGATGAAGAAAATAGTGTCGTTTTTATCGGCATAAGTAATGTTCTGATTGACGATGCCCTGCATATCGAGCGCATGGCGAAACTCGGTATAGTTTTTTGCTTTATCCATTTGATACCACTGCTCGGGCGCTTTAATGGTCATGTTCGAAGCCAAACGAACAGCAAACATTCCCTTCTTGTTGACTACCGTAGCGCCATACTTGCTCCACCATATTTTTTTGCCGATGGTGAGTATGAATTTCTTTTTATCGGGATGCTTGGCAAGATTGACCGCAAGCTTAGCATGACCGGTTTCTAATTTATTGGAAACACCATCAATCAGGTAATGATTCTTCTTTTTCGGGTCGGGCTGCAATTGAAAAACATCTATGGCATCAAAACCATTGGTGGTGTGTGCCCATCCTAAGTTTTCATTTACGCCATGAAAAATAGTGATGCCTCCATGGAAAGTTGAACCATACATGTTCCATCCTTCTTCGCTGCACACATGAGCCTCGTACCAACTAAGCGGCCCTTCTAAAGGCTGATGCGAATTGACATCGAGATATACATTTCCATCGGCCGTAATTTTCGAATTCATAGCCATGGCATTAGAGCCTCTGCCCTTATCGGTAAAAGAAACTTCGGGCGCTGTGCCATTAACTACCGAACCGAGCGCGCCATCAACACCGGTCATCAAAGCCATGGCGAGCATATAACCGCCAATAAAATCCTGCGGGCGAACAGGCAAGGCTTTTTTCGCCAACACTTTATCGGGGTGTTGTTTGGCGTAAAGATTTCCGGCATCTGCCGCTGCTTCTAAAAGTTTTTTGAATTGAGGCGACACATCTTTTTCGTAATGTTCATTGATTGTTTTTTCAATGCGCATTAACTGCACGGCATAATCAATTCGCGCTCCGTCAATACCCAGTGTGCGACCGAGCATTCCCTTTGCAGCCAGCAAGCCCCACTGCACGGTGTTGAAATCATCTTCGCACTCCGCATAAATTAAACCGTAAGCACAGTCAGCATCTGTTTTGCCGAAAATATGCGGCACACCAAAACTATCGCGCACTATTTCAACGTTGTATTTGGAAGTGGTTTGCGAAAAAAGAAAGGAAGAAAAAAACAAAACGAGTGAAGCGGTGAAGAATTTTTTCATAGTAAAAAAGTGTTTGGATATTTTTTTCGAATGGGTGAATGTAAATGACAGATATTAGAACTGACGATAACGGATAGGAAATATTTTACGTGCGAAAAATCTGCTTCCGATAGCAAAAAAAATCCCGCACCGAGTCTCGGTGCGGGATTTAATAATTATGAATTTCTTCTTAGAAAGTAACCGCTGCCTTAGCAAAAAACTGTGCACCCATAGTAGCCGCACCAGGGAAACTTTGCCATTGGTAATTGGTAACGTTGTTTACGTTAATAGAAAGCAACAATCCTTTATAGAAACTTGGGCGGTAACTAACCCGTGCATCAAGAATATAAGCGGGTTTTACAGTTCCTGCATATACAGATGAGTTTGCTTCGTAGCCCATTTGATAACGGAAATTTATTCCATATCCAAAGCCTGATTTTTTCAGCGTGTGGTCTAACGAAACAGATGTTTTCAATTTAGGTGCATTCAAAGGAACAGCTTCGCCCGATGAAAGAACCAACTGGTCTTTATTTACCCAACTCATACTACCGCCCACGCT
>CANJRM010000003.1 GCA_947476645.1 Bacteroidota bacterium | reverse complement strand
GCGAACAAGACTGCTCGCACTTTGTTTCTTATCTTCCATTTTGTAGGATTTTTATTGATGATTAAATATCTCAAATCCCACATTAACTTTAACCCCTAATTAGTCCAGATTGTGCTGACAGTTTACAGTATAATGTAAACTATGATTTACTCGGGCTTCAGATTAACAGCCACCACTCCTTTTATTTCGGGCACCGAGCGAATGATAGCTTCTTCAATACCGGCTTTCATGGTCATAAAACTTTGAGGACAGGTACTGCATGCACCAAGTAATTTTACACGCACAATCATATCGCTGGTTATTTCCACCACTTCTACATTACCGCCATCATCGTTTAAATAAGGACGCATAGTGTCGAGCGAGGTCTCCACTTTTTGTAATAATTCTTTATTGTGAGCAGTGGTCATGCTAAAACAGTATCTGTTTGTTCGGGTTGCAAGTTAGCATTCTTTATGGCAACCTGCTGCGCTACGTTGGCGGCTATTTCATCAAAAGCATTGGCCACTATTTCATTCTCTCTTCCGTAAGTACTAGCGGGTTTTCCGTTATCGCCACCTTCGCGTATGCTTTGCACAATTGGAATTTGACCCAGAAAAGGCACTTCATATTCTTCGGCTAATTGTTTGCCGCCATCTTTTCCAAACAGGTAATATTTATTGTCCGGCAATTCTTCAGGCGTGAAGTACGCCATATTTTCAATAATGCCGAGAACGGGCACATTGATGTTTTCCAAACGAAACATAGCAATTGCTTTGCGTGCATCGGCAAGGGCGACCTCCTGTGGCGTGGTAACTATTACTGCTCCTGTTACATTTAATGTTTGGGCTACAGTAATATGAATATCGCCAGTGCCCGGTGGCATATCTACTACCATATAATCGAGCTTGCCCCAAATACAATCAGTAACAAACTGACGTAGAGCAGAAGTAACCATAGGTCCGCGCCAAACAATAGCTTGTCTTTCATCTACCAGTAAACCAATCGAAAGAATTTTAATTCCTTCAGCTTCGAGCGGCACCATGTAGTGTTTGTCTTTAATCAAACGCACTTCGGGTTTCTTACCTTTTACTCCCAGCATTACCGGAACAGATGGTCCGTAAATATCTGCATCAATCAAACCTACTTTTGCGCCTGTGCGCGCTAAACTTACTGCCAGATTTACCGCCACAGTTGACTTGCCTACACCGCCTTTACCCGATGCCACACAAATAATATTCTTCACACTCGGCAATACATTCACATTCTCTTTTCGAAGCGTAGTAACGTTCGAATCAAACTGAATTTCTACCTGCAAATCTTTATTCACACGCTCATGAATAGCGTCAATACAATCTTTCTTTATTTTTTCCTTAAGCGGGCAGGCAGGGGTAGTGAGGGTGAGTTTAAAACGCACATTGTTGTTTATCACTTCCACCTCGCTAATCATGTTCAGCGTAACCAAATCCTTTTTAATGTCGGGGTCGTTTACAAAACGCAGCGCGTTGATAATATCTTCTGTAGTAACAGCCATGGTTAATTATTTGGAGGCGCGAATTTATCAATTACTGATTCCAAATTCAGCATTCACCAAATGGCGTTCTTAAAATTGTGGATTATCTCATTTTTCGCCTTTGTTGGTGTTCCAGCAAAAAAGCACACAAAGCCGTTGTTGGTGTTAATTACCGCTATTTTGACCGGGACGTCACCAACAACCGAAAAGAAGACAACATGTTTACTAATTTCCATAACTATGGCTTATAAAACCAAAAGTATCGAAACCTTTGTAGCAAGGCAACAAGAACCAGAGCAATGAAAAGCCCGCTAATAACAAAGAGTATGGCGAACATCGTTTGGTTTGCCTGTGAACATCGTTATGTTCTCTCATGAACATCGTTTGGTTTACTCGTGAACATCGTTATGTTCTCTCATGAACATTGTTTGGTTTGCTCGTGAACATCGTTATGTTCTCTCATGAACATTGTTTGGTTTGCCTGTGAACATCATTATGTTCTCTCATGAACATCGTTTGGTTTGCCTGTGAACATCGTTATGTTCTCCAAAGAAGTTTTTTATAATCAAAGGAATTTATGCTATTGATAGTGCGGCATGTATGCAAACAAGGTGATTTTTTGACTCAATTTTAGACCTGTTTTATGCCCAAAATGCATGCCTTTAGAGAATAAACTTTAAAGAGGAAAAGCGAGTTTTACGATAAAGGGTTTAAACTCGGGAATTACTTACTATTTCCGTGTGTTTGCCTTTAACTCGCTGGGCGCTGACCCTGTAAGCAACGTAGCTTACGGACATCGCTTAGAAGAACGGGTTTAGGTTCACTCTTCTCTGCGCAATCAGGGGTGTTTTTTTGCTTTTAATAATGGAACAGGAAAACCAGATGAGTATGCCCCTATATAAACTTAGCTACAAGAGCCAAGTAGCAGCGAGAGAACTAACATTCTGTGTTCCTGAATTGTGGATTATCTCATTTTGCTCATCTTATAGAAAATTGCACCGCTTCAAAAAAAATCTATTTTTGGTCGCACTTAAAAATCCAACAACATGAAGTTAAACCATTACCTACTTCTCTCCCTTTGTTTCTTTTCGTTTCAACTATTTTCTCAGGATGCCAAATTAAGCGGCACTGTTACACAGGAAAACGGAGAAGCCGTTATCAGCGCTAACGTGGTAATAGATGCCAGCAAAGGGCAAGGCACCGTAACCGATTTTGACGGCAAATACGAACTCAGTATTCCGGCAGGAAGTTACGAAGTAACTATTCGTTACATTGGTAAAGAAGAGCAGAAACATAAAGTAACACTTGCTGCCGGTGAAAAGAAATCATTGAACATTGTGCTTAAAGAAAGACAACAAATGATTGATGTGGTGGTTGTAACCGGAAGTAAATACGAAAAGAAATTAGGTGAGGAAACAGTTTCTATGGATGTGATAAAGGGAAGCTCACTCACCAGCCAAAACATTACGAGTTTAGATGGTGGAATGACCCGCGTGCCCGGTGTAACTATTGCCGATGGGCAGGTGAACATTCGCGGTGGCGCTGGATGGAGCTATGGAGCAGGTAGCCGTGTATTGGTTTTGGTAGATGACCTTCCGCTCCTTTCTGCCGATGCTTCCGATGCAAAATGGAGCATAGTGCCTATGGAAAATGTGGAGCAGGTGGAAGTTATTAAAGGAGCGGCATCAGCGCTATACGGCTCAGGTGCTTTGAACGGAATCATTAATGTAAGAACTGCTTACCCCGTAAACGAACCGGTAACCAAAGCAACTGTTTATACAGGAATCTATGGTGCACCTAACAACAAAAAATACGTTTGGTGGGGAAGCAAAAACCCAATGGGTGGTGGTTTCAATTTTGCTCATCGTCAAAAGTTTGGTCAACATGATTTAGTATTTGGTGGAGCATTTGATATGAGTACAGGCTACTTAGATTCGAGCGATGGACATGCCATAAGAGGGAATATCAAATATCGTTACCGTGTTAAGAGTGTTCCTGGTCTTAATATGGGAATTAACGTAAGTGCTTATTACAGTTGGGGAAAAACATTTTTCTTCTGGAATGGTATCAAGGATGTAAATATTGGAACCACTGCAAATCCAAAGTATCAAAACTTCGATTCACTGGCTTACAGACCATATCCCGGCACCATTACCGAATACAAATCGTATCGTTATACGGTTGACCCATTTATTGATTACACCGACAAAAGCGGCAATCAATTTAAATTCAATGGAAGGTTTTTTAATGCTACCAATACTAACAACACAGGTCAGGGTTCAGTACCTAACCGCTACTATGCCGAGTTGCAATACCATCGTAAAATTGAGTTCAAGAAGTTTGACTTCAACGTGGTGGGTGGTGTAGTAAATGTATATGATGATGTTAATCCTCCTAAAGGCGCATCGGGAAGTTTGTTTGGTAAAAACAACAGTTATAACTTCTCGGTATATGCGCAAACCGATTTTAAATTCTTTAAGAAGTTGAACATTACTTTAGGTGCCCGTTGGGAATATTTCCAAATGCGCCATTATGTTAATGACACCGTTATTAATGGTACCGACACTACACACACACCTCAGTTAGCACTTACGCAAAACTCGTTGAATGATTTGAAATATCCTCTCTTCCGTATTGGAATTAATTATCAAGCTGCAGAAGCTACCTATATCCGCGCTTCATTCGGTCAGGGTTTCCGTTATCCTACCATTGCCGAGCGTTATATTACAACCAGTGTGGGCCCATTATTCATTGCTTCTAATCCTAACTTGAAACCTGAAAGAGGTTACAGTGCAGAGGTTGGTATTAAGCAAGGATTCAATTTGGGAAAAGGTTGGGTTGGTTATGCTGACCTTGCAGGTTTTTGGAATCAGTATGAAAACATGATGGAGTTTACCTTTGGTCAGTTTGGTGACCTCAATAACGGAACAGCAGGATTTGGTTTCTCTTCTCAAAACATTGGCAAAACAAGAATTCTGGGAACTGAGATTGTAATAGCCGGACAAGGCAAGATAGGACCCGTTGAATTGTCTATCCTTGCAGGATATACCTTCATAGACCCTCGTTCACTTAATCGCAACGACTCCTTGGATCTGTTCAACTATAAAGGAGAAAAACTCGTCAATATTTCGGGAGCATACAATCAATTAAATACACCTGATTCTCCTTACACGGCTATCAGTTATGGTATGACGTCAAGTTCAACCACTAACGTTTTGAAATATCGTAACCGCCATACTTTCAAATTTGATTTTACCATGAAATGGAAAGGCATTGAGTGGAACACCAATTTGCAATACGCCAGCTATATGGAGAACGTTGATTATGCTTTCCAAAGCCCGGTGTTTAAATTATTCGGTAGATCTGCTTTTGGTGGTTTAGAACAGTACAGAAACTATAAAGAGTCAATTGCCATTGGCAAAGGTCGAGGTGATATTGTATGGAACATGCACTGGGCTTACAACTTTAAACAAGGAGTTCGTATTGCATTTATCGTAAAGAACTTATTGAACTGGGAATACACTCCGCGCCCTGCTTATTTAGAAGCACCGCGTAACTATACTATTCAGTTGAGTTATGTTTTTGGCGGAGCAGGAAAAAAGAAAACCGAACAATAAGATTCAGTTTGGATAAATAAAAAACGCTGTAGGCAGAAATGCATACAGCGTTTTTTGTTTAGAGAAGTGTCATGCCGAGCTTGTCGAAGCATTTATCCGTTAACACACCCTTCGACAAGCTCAGGGTGACATCGCTTCTTACTTGTAATTATACTTCGGTTGCCATTCGTTATCACTTGCAGGAAACAAATCGAACAAATGCCATGGTGAGCAATAAAAATCTCCGGGACCAAAATGGTCATAAGAAGTGCGATAGATTTTGCCATCCTTACGAATGAATGCCGAAACACCCGGCCAATATGATTTTGGTTTAGGTTCAAAGCCCATGTCCTTAGTAAACGAACTACCATCAGTCGAAAGCATTTTAAATTTCCATCCTCTGCTTTCAGCAAATTCTTTTTGCACTTCAGGTGAATCGGGTGATACCACTACAAAAGGCATTCGGTCGTTTAAAGGAAGAACAAATCCATTGAAACCATCCGCCCACATGGTGCAGTAAACACATTTCTTTCCCATGTTATGCACCACGAGTAATTCGTTGCGCTCATCAAACAAAGAAGAGAGCATTACTTCATTTCCGTTCCAGTCTTTTAGTGCATAATCGCTGACAGGTTCTTCGGCTAATTGAGTGCGCAATTCCAGAATTTTGTTTCGGCTTAATTCAATTTCCTTTTGTGTAGCTGCAATTTGTTCGTAGATGGTTTCGTTCATACTTATAATTTTACAGCCAAAATAACGTTAACCCTTAAACATGAAAACTCCTCTCCTGCTTTTGTTTCTGTTTCTTGTTTCGGGCAATGCCGAAAAGTTTCTAAGCGAAGTTCCGAATTACAGCAACGATTCTTATTTCAAAGAAAAAGTTTACACCGAACACGATTGGAAAAGTTTTATGCAATTGAAAGAAGCCAGTGAAATTGTGGATCCTGATAATTACGATTTGCATTTGTTGAATGCAGCGGTTTTCTTCTCCACCAACAAACTGCGTGACAAGAAAAACATGAAACAATTTCGTTACTCCCCTACTCTTCGCGATGCGGCTGTGGTTCACAGTTACCAAATGGTTGACAAAAAATTCTTCGACCATTTCAATAAGCGAAGTATTCCGTTGCGTAGTCCTGATAATCGCATTCAGTTATTTGGCACCACTGCCGATGCAGCAGGTGAGAATATTGATTATACACATATCCTTATGCCATCTAAAACAACCTATGTGCAATTAGGCGAACTGATTGTAGATGATTGGTTTCATTCTCCGCCTCACAAAAAGAATATGCTCAATAAAAGTTTTGGAGCGCTTGGATGCGGAGCCTTCTTTGAAACAAAAAATAAAGATGGTGCAAGGTATGTGAAGGCAACGCAGGACTTTTCGAACTGAGAACTCGCGGTATTGCGGTAAGATTAGACTAAGTGATTTGCGAACAACGATTAACGATTTCAGAATGCAGAAGTGAATACAATACACTTTCGCCCCTCATTAATTGGCAGTTTAATCGTAAATCAAAATTCGTTAATCGTTGTTCGCAAATCGAATTTAATTCCCTGCTACTTGTCTCGGGTCTTTTATTTTTATCCACGCAGGTGCGGTTACATTGATGTTGACCATTCTTCCTTTTAAGCGAACCACCGGTTGACTTTCGGCAGGAAAACCCCATCTGCGCATGCGGCAATCAAAATCTGCACTCATAATAAATTCTCTTCGGTCTTCGCTCCATGTTATATTCTTTACCACAAACTTTGTCAACTCGGGTATTTGATAATAGTCGTGCATGTCGTAATGAATTTCGATTTTCAAATCCTTTGGTTCGCCTAAGGAGCCTTCATCGAAGGTGTATTCAAAATCAATATTCTCATCAAAGAGTTTTCCTTTTTCATCCTTGAATTCGTTCCCATAAAAGATAAGTGAGTTTGCCACACGGCTTAAGCCGCTGCTGCTATTACTCATGGTTCCTGTTTTGTTGATTAGCTCTGCGCGGTATTTATCATCATCGCGCATTTCGAACATATTGCCATTTAGAATGGCAAAAAAGTAACCGTTGTTTTTGTAATGCCCGTTATCATCATCGGGCAATTTTGTAAACGAGCTACTTGTAAAAACAATGACAAGCAGCATTACGGGCAGCGTAAAATTTCTCATGTTCCCTCTTTAGTTGTGTGTCATAATGAGTTATGGCTTTTAACTCTTACGACACAAACTCAGAAAAGATACAGTACATGACTTGTGTCGTATTTGAACATATTCTGAAAGTAATTGGGCTTATTCACAACTAATCATCACCTAACCTTTCGATAATAGTCGTTTCGGTTTTTCTGATAGCTTTGCCGCCCTAAAAATTACCGATTATGAAAAAAATTTACGCCTTACTATTACTAACCACCGTTACGTTTTCGCTATACGCTGGTTTTTGTTCAACGCTTTTCTTTTCAGAATACATGAAAGGTTCAAGCAACAACAAAGCCCTTGAAATTTATAACCCTACTGGCAGTGCCGTTAATCTGAATGGTTACCGCGTATTGCTTTTCCCTAACGGTAATACCAACCCATCGGTTAATTTTATTTTGAGTGGCACCATACCTGCCAACGGTGTTTATGTAATCATGAACAGCCAGGCCGATTCTCTATTGAAACTTTTGGCCGATACCCTGAGTGGTGTTACTGCGTTTACGGGTAACGATGCCGTAGCTTTAATCCATGGTGTTGATACGATAGATATAATTGGTCAGGTAGGTGTTAACCCGGGCACAGGTTGGGCAGTTGATACATTTGCTACCGGCACTTCCAATCACACACTCATCAGAAAACCGAATGTAGCACTTGGCACAAGCGATTGGTTGCTGAGCACTTCACAGTGGATTGTTCTGCCGCTCGATTCTAATCAACTTGGTTCGCATACAGGTCCTACAAATCAAACGCTTTGCAACACCACTGCTTACGATACACTTGTTAGTTTCTCACCAGTATCAGCAGCTTTCTCAGGATTGAACGGTTCGGTGAATATGGATTTAGCTTTAAATTCCATTCATGCCAATGCGCTTACTATAGATGTAGAATTACTTAGTGGCAACGCAAGTTGGATTAATAACTACTCTACACAGTCTATCAGTTTTTCAGCTAACACTGTTTTCAAATCAATAGCCCTTACTATTACAAACGACACCACAGGTCAACAAACACATGTGCTTACTTTCCGTTTAACCAATGCAGGTGTTGGTTTAAAAATAGGTGCCGATTCTATTTTTACACTTACTTTAACTCCTTTTGCTGCCGTTGATACCTGCGGTTCACTTTTCTTTAGTGAATATGTAGAAGGTTCAAGCAGCAATAAAGCGCTTGAAATTTACAACCCGACTAACACCGCCATTGACATGAACGGTTATAAAGTTCAGGTATATGCCAACGGAAGTTCGGCTGCTGGTAACACGTTTAATCTTTCAGGAATTTTGCCGGTAGGTGGAACTTATGTAATTGTAAATCCACAAGCCGACTCTGTAAATCTTAAACCACTTGCCGATACTATTACTGGTTCTCCTACTGCGTTCAATGGTAACGATGCCGTTGCTTTAGTAAACGGAACGGATACCATTGATGTAATCGGTATTATTGGTAACGACCCCGGTGCCAGTATTGGATGGACAGTAGGAAGCGGAACTACTAAAGACCATACTTTGGTACGTAACAGTACAGTAAAATCAGGAACTAAATCATGGGCTGTAAGTGCTACTCAATGGAATGTGTTTGGTATAGATACTTTCTACTTAGGTGCGCACACAGGACCAACCAATATTACTCCTTGTGTTATTTACAGCGGCATCAACCATGTAGAAACAAACAACGTTGCCCGCGTTTATCCTAACCCTAACAACGGAAAATTTGTAATTGAATTGAACACGGTTGCTAACGTAGAAATGAATCTTTACGATATGACCGGAAGAGTGGTTTATTCAACTAAACAGAACTCAACCAACATCATTAATATGGATGTAAACAATCTGAACTCAGGAATTTATATTGCTGAAATAAAAGCAGACAATAAAGTTTCGAGAAGCCGTATAAGCATTCAATACTAAAAACAAAAAAGCCCCTCATCGGGGCTTTTTTGTTTTATAACCTTAAACTAATTTCTGCAACACCTCAGGCACTACCACATGCTTGCCATCAAAATCAATGGTGGTAAAATTCATTTCAGCGTATGTTTGTTTCATAGTAGCCACAGTAGGTGCGGTGAAGTATTCATCTTTTGTGCCGCAGATAAACGTGTTCTTGGTTCGTCTTAATCCGCTCTCTGATTTCAACGGAAACAATTCAGGAGCCACCTCACCCGCGTAAACAATCAACGAATTGAATTTATTCTTTGAAGCATCAACCCATCGCGAAACCGTTGATGCGCCTTGCGAAAATCCGAGTGCAGTAATTTTCAAATCATCAAACTGAGCCAAATCAAACTGTTGATATAAACTATCGAGATAGGCGATGTAGTCTTTAATTTCATTCAAGCGATCTTCACGCGTCATCCAGGTGGCACCAATTACCCCTCCGCTTCCTTTAATGTAAAAACGGTTCAAAGCTTCAGGCGCAACAAAGAATATTTCATCGTTGAACAAAGGTTCAAACGAAGCCAGAAAATCTTTCGGGTTCATTCCCCAGCCATGCAGGACAAACCAAACCTGCTTGGTGTTCTTATCTAATTTGCCGGAAGTGAAATAGCGCGCAGTCTTCTTTATTTCAAGATGGTGTTCGGTCATGGGGTGGTTTTAAAATGCATAAACACAGCAATAGAACTGGAACGCAGACACAATAGAAATACCAGCGGCATACACGCAATATTAAACGGCTGCGGCAGCCAGTGCCATGCTAAAAGTATAACCATCATCAGCAGATACGTGAATACGAAATAATATTTCAGCCACTCTGCTTTTTGTTTTCGAAGAAGAAAGAAAGCGGCAATTACGTGCGTTGGAAGTAACCAAAGCACATTCAGATTTCTAGGAACCGAATAATGCGAGGTGAACGCCCAAAGCGAAACGAACAAGGTGCCGAGCAAACCAACAGTGAGAAACAAAACAAAATCAAACGAAAAGAAATGCTTCTTCTTTTTGAATTCATAAAAAGTAAGGACCATACCAAACAAAACAAGAATAAGTGTGAGATGTATAGGTCGAAATCCTTGTTCAACTTTCACAGGCGGCAAATCAAGTATAGGGTTTGTGCTTAACACAAATGGTTTGCCATCAACCGTAGCGCAGCCTAAATACTTCGCCACGTAATCAGGTAGAAATGTTTGACTGCGCGGATTGGCTTCTACTTCGCAAGGCATACCGAGTATTAAATCAAAACCAAAATCAACCCACGGGCGATTCCAAACATACATGCGCAGCATATCGTGCATGGTTTTGTTTTTTGGAAATGCGCCATGCTCAGTATGATATTGCATTCGCTTTCCTAAAACTTTCTCAAACACATCGCGCGGACGCGTGGCGCAATTGTCCCAAAAGAAATCGTAGAAGTATTCTCTGTTTTCGGGCAATGCATTGTTGAACAGAAAAGTAAAAACCTGTCGCTTGTCTTCGTTTGTCAAATTCAATTCCTGTTCATCTACTCTCCTCCTTGACTCAACATATTCAGCCATAAAATCTTTAAACCTGTCGGTCGAAATCATGTAGCGCATCTTGCCTTTTAAAAAGTTGGTATAGAAACCCGGCTGGTCAAAATCGAAAGTGCCGTAATTGAATACCACATCAAATCCATTCTTGAAATCCGTTACCCGAATACCCGTGTGCCCGAATGCAGAATACAATTCATCACCGGGAGCAACGGTTAGTAAGCTTACGCGCGAAGAATCGGAAAGCGTGATGGCGAAAGATGAAGAACTGAAGAAAACGAAAAGAGAAACGCAGCAAGCGCGAAGTAGTTTGTTCATGTGTTTGGCTTAATTCAAGATAGGGCTTTCAGGATAACCTGCCATGGTTTTGTAAACTCCACTCATATCGCGCATTACATCTTTCCAAAGTTTTTCAATGTCTGAATCGAAAATATATTTTGCGGAGCCCTCAGCAATTATCCACGAACTCTCTTTCAGTTCATCAACCATCTGTCCCGGTGACCAACCTGAATAACCAAGGAAGAAGCGGATATCATTTGGCTGAATTTGTCCTTTGCTCATCATTATTTTCACCTGTTCAAAATTTCCACCCCAATACAAATCCTCCGCCAGCTGTAAACTGTTTTCGATTTTATCTCCTATGCGATGAAGGAATTGCATCGTATCGGTTCCAACAGGTCCACCCAAATAAATTTTGCTTCTGAAAGGCGGAAAGCCTTCCACCACATCGTTCAAACGAAGATTGATTGGTTTATTAATGATTAAGCCAACTGTGCCATTGTCTTCTGTATGCTCACACACCAAAACCACCGTTCGCTTAAAGTTTTCATCAAACATAAACGGCTCTGAAAGCAACAGCTTTCCTGCCGTTATAGGTTTATCTTTCTCAAACTCGTAGCTCCATTTTTTTTCGTCACTCATAGCAAATCGTAAAATTCGAAAGCGATTATAAACAAAATCGTTTCACTCCTTTACGTGAAGAATAAACAATTCGTTTCGCTGACTACATCTTCCTATTTTTGTTGGTAATTTGGTGGTGTAAGTTCGTTGGAAAGTTATTTTTGCGCTGTCTTAAAAACACGTTTCATGCAAAGTTCAAACCTTGATTATTTACCAATATTGATGCAGGTGATTTTCGCTGCGGGTTTTGTGGCGTTTACCTTAGTTGTTTCAAACTTTCTGGGACCACATAGAAGCTCTAAAAACAAAGATGCCAATTTCGAATGCGGCATTCCGCAACACGGCAACGCGCGCATTCCTTTCTCTGTAAAATATTTCCTAATCGCTATTTTGTTTGTGCTGTTCGATGTGGAAGTAATTTTCATGTATCCGTGGGCGGTGAATTTTCGTGAGCTTGGTTATGCCGGCTTTGTGAAGATGGTGATGTTTATGGCAGTGCTTTTAATCGGCTTCTATTATATCATTAAGAAGGGAGCGTTGGAGTGGGAGTAAAATTCTGAATGCGGAATGCAGAATTCGGAATTGCAAATACAAAATACGTTTATGGCAGAATTAACTTCAGACAAAAATTTAGGATTAACACCAACCGAACAGGGCTATAATGGTCCGGGTTTTCAGTTGACTTCAATAGACAAGTTTGTTGGCTTGGCGCGTTCAAAAAGTTTGTGGCCGCTTCCGTTTGCTACTTCGTGCTGCGGTATTGAGTTTATGGCTACGATGGGTTCGCACTACGACTTAGCGCGTTTTGGTTCTGAACGTCCGAGCTTTTCTCCACGTCAGGCAGATATGCTTTTGGTAATGGGAACAATCGCAAAAAAAATGGGACCTATTCTTCGTCAGGTGTATGAGCAAATGGCTGAGCCGCGTTGGGTGATTGCGGTAGGTGCCTGCGCAAGTTCAGGTGGAGTATTTGATACTTATAGTGTATTGCAGGGAATTGATAAAGTGATTCCGGTGGATGTTTATGTGCCGGGTTGTCCTCCGCGCCCTGAGCAAATACTAGATGGCATTATGAAATTGCAGGAATTAGTAAAGAACGAAGCATTCAACCGAAGAGATTCACCGGAGTATAAAGCGCAGTTAGCTACTTACGGAATCAACATTAATTAGACAATAGACTTTAGACAAAAGACACAAGACAATACATTTCCATGGCATTAGATTATACAACAGTTCAGGAGAAGCTCACAGCAAAGTTTGGTGAAGAAGTAAAGGATTTCACCAATGATTACGGCATGTTGGCTTTTGAAATCGCAAGCGACAAAAACACAGAGACGATTCAGTTTCTGCGCGATGAACTTGGTTTTAATTTTCTTACAACGCTATTCACTATTCACTATCCTGATAATGATTTGGAAAGACAATTCGCTATTGTATATCAAATGCATAATTGGGTTGATAATGTGCGCGTTCGTTTCAAAATATTTATAAACGGAGAAAACCCCGAAGCAGAATCTGTAACAGGATTATTTACCTGCGCTAACTGGATGGAAAGAGAATCTTACGACTTCTATGGAATTATTTTCAATGGTCATCCTGATTTGAAACGCATTTTAAATATGGATGAAATGGTTTCTTTTCCAATGCGCAAAGAATTTCCATTGGAAGACGGCAATAGAACCGATAAGGATGACAGATACTTTGGAAGAATTCCGCAGAACACAAATTTGAATTAAAACTTTGAGTATGAAACCTCAAGTCATTTTATTACTTGTTTTTACATTCATTACTAGTTTCATGTTTGCCCAAAATACCGAATTAACTGACCCTAAAAATTTCAGAATTCATATCGGGAATAAGTGGTTCGATTATGATGCCAAAATAAAAAAACAAGATTTTAAAAAAATCACGGATATAACTTTGCAGAGTAAAAAGGGTGTAGAAAGAATCGCTAAAACTGAAAGTTACCAGTGGGCAATATTGTTGAGGAAGAAGGACGGGGGCTTTTATGCTAAAAGCCCGATAAAAGTTTCTGAAGAAAGTATAGATGCAACAAATTCTGGTGATGTATTTACAATAAGTGATATTGTAGTTGAAGGAAACGATAAAAATTTTCCAAAAAAATTCAGATTGTTTTTTGAATGATTTCGATAAACGTAAAAGTATAATGAGCACAGCAATTACACCACTTAGTATCGAAGAGAAATACGCTGACATGATTCGTCAGCGCGAGAACGAAGACGGAAGTGAACTTTCCATTCTCAATCTCGGACCAACTCACCCTGCTACTCACGGAATCTTTCAGAATGTTTTGCTGATGGATGGTGAGCGTATTATGGATGCCGAGCCAACGATTGGTTACATACACCGCGCATTTGAAAAAATTGCAGAGAACCGCCCGTTTTATCAGATAAATGTATTGACCGATAGAATGAACTACTGCTCCTCTCCCATCAATAATTTTGGCTGGTGGATGACAGTTGAAAAACTTTTAGGTGTTGAAGTGCCTAAGCGCGCGCAGTATCTGCGTGTAATACTGATGGAACTCGCACGTATCTCTGACCATTTAATTTGCAATTCAATTCTTGCGGTTGATACCGGAGCGTTCACGGGTTTTCTTTATGTAATGCAATACCGCGAGCGCATTTATGAAATTTATGAAGAGTTGTGTGGTGCGCGTTTAACTACCAACATGGGTCGTATTGGCGGACTCGAAAGAGATTTAAGCGATACAGGTTTCAGAAAGCTTCGCGCGTTCATGAAAGATTTTCCTGTGGCGTTTAAAGAATTTGAAGCTTTGGTTTCTCGCAACAGAATCTTTATTGACCGTTGTGTTGATGTGGGAAGTATCACTGCCGATAAAGCAATTGCGTATGGTTTCACGGGACCAAATCTTCGTGCAGCGGGAGTTGATTATGACGTGCGCATTGCCACACCTTATTCTTCTTATCAGGATTTTCAATTTGAAATTCCTGTTGGCAAAACAGGCGATACTTACGACAGATACTGCGTTCGCAATGAAGAAATATGGCAGAGCATGAGCATCATTCAACAGGCATTAGATAAACTTCCTGAAGGTCCTTATCATGCTGACGTGCCTGATTATTATTTGCCTCCAAAGGAAGATGTTTATACGAGCATGGAAGCGCTCATCTACCATTTCAAAATTGTAATGGGTGAAGTGCCAGTGCCGAAAGGAGAAGTTTACAATTGTGTAGAAGGCGGCAATGGTGAACTCGGTTTTTATTTAGTTAGTGATGGCAGTCGAGTTCCTTATCGTTTGCATTTCCGCAGACCATGCTTCATTTACTATCAGGCATATACCGATATGATTAAAGGCGGATTGCTGAGTGATGCAATTGTGATATTGAGTTCGTTGAATGTGATAGCGGGAGAGTTAGATGCATAGAAGTATTAAGTATTAAGACAAATACAAATCATGAGTTTAGTTGTAAAAAATAATTCCGAAGTAAAGTTGAGTGATAAAACAATCGCTCGTATTGAGTTATTGAAATCACGTTTCCCCGAAGGGAAAAAGAAAAGTGCCTTGCTTACCATTTTGCACGAAGTGCAGGATGAAAACAACGATTGGCTTTCGGTAGAAGCAATGGATAAAGTGGCTGAGGTGCTTGGCATTCTTCCTATTGAAGTGTATGAAGTGGTTTCGTTTTACTCTATGTATAATCAGAAACCTGTAGGCAAATATGTGTTCGAGTTTTGCCGCACCAGTTGTTGCGTTACACGCGGAGCTGAAGACCTGATGGATTACACCTGCAAAAAATTAGGCGTAGAAATGGGCGAAGTAACTGCCGATGGTTTGTTTCAGGTGAAAGGTGTGGAATGTCTTGGCGCTTGTGGTTACGCACCCATGTTGCAGTTAGGCGATTTCTATCAGGAGTTTCTTACGCCAGAAAAAATGGATGCTTTGATTGAAGATTGCAAAGCAGGAAAGATTCAAAAGTTGAGTACGGTTTAAAGATTTATCTTTACAAAAAACATTTTATGAAGGTTACCAATCAACAAACTCATCTGCCAATTCTAATCGAACAGGATGAAGATGGAATCTACATCGTATCCTGTCCTTCTTTTCAAGGTTGCCATTCTTACGGCAAAACTATTGACGAGGCAATGGCAAACATTCGCGAGGTGATAGAAATCTGTTTAGAGGAAAAACCTGTTACCGAACTCAATCGCTTTATTGGATTTCGGGAACTGGAAGTGAAAGTAGCATGAGCAATAAGCAGCCAGTTGTTTCCGGAAAAGATTTAGTAAAACTGTTGGAGTCGCATGGATTTGAAGTAGTGCGCATTAACGGCTCTCATCACCGAATGAAACATATAGATGGAAGAGTAACTACTGTGCCTGTTCACAAAAACGAAGATTTGCCCAAAGGATTATTGCGAAAAATTGTTCGTGAAGATTTGAAAATAAAAATAGAAGAATTTGAAAAGTGGGTGAAATAGTAATTACACGAGCACTCATTATCTAAAACAGCATTAGCAAAAATCATTCTCATTTCATGCTCCGTTACAAAGCCGATGTTCGTACACTTCTTACTGTTGCACTTTACTTTACCGTAGCAATTGCTCCCTGGTTTTTATGGAATGAATTAAGCACCGTTCAGATTTTTCTTTTCGTAGCAGCTAATTGCGTTCTCTCTTTCATCTGCGCTACTATCGTTCACAACACTATTCACGTTCCAATATTTGAGAGCCGCACACTCAACAAAATGTTTCAGGTGGTGCTTTCGCTTTGTTACGGACACTCCACAAGTGCATATGTGCCGGGGCATAATTTCAGCCATCATAAATATGTGCAAACTCCTAAGGATGCTATTCGCACAAGCAAGGCGCGCTATCGCTTAAATATTCTCAATCAGCTTTTCTTTTTCTATATCATGAGTGGCGATATTTTGAAAGGTGAAATTCGTTTTGCAAAGAAGATGTATAAGGAGCGTCCTCATTGGTTTCGTCAATATGCTATGGAAATGATTCTCGTAAACGGAATTAAAATTGCTTTGGCTTTTGTGAACTGGAAATGCTTTTTGCTTTTCATTTTCATTCCACATCAGTATGCTGCATGGGGAATTGTAAGCACTAATTATTTTCAGCACGATGGCTGCGATGAAACGCATCCTTACAACCACAGTCGCAATTTTACCGGTGGTTTATTGAACTGGATGTTGTTCAACAATGGTTACCACGGTGCGCACCACATGAAACCGAATTTGCACTGGAGTTTATATCCTGAGTATCATGCAAAGAATCTTCGTCCGTTTATTCATCCTGCATTGGACAGAAAATCGCTTCTTTCCTATCTTGTCACTACACATGTTTATCCTGCAAAAAGAATTGATTACCTCGGCAATCCTATCGTGCTTGCACCATTGGTTAGCGATGAAGATTGGGTGAACGATATTAAAGTGGAAGAACACCGCACCGATATGGCGGGTTCCTATTGATTTTCTGTTGAAACTTTCTTTGGAGAAATTGGAGCACGAAATTACATTCGTGCCCGCATAAATGAATTAATCAATGGGTAAAAAAATTCTCTTAGAACACGTTAACGTTCCCGGTATAGAAACCTACGAAGTTTACCGCAAAACAGGCGGCTATGCTTCAGTAGAAAAAGCATTGAAGATGACTCCCACCGAAATAGTGGAAGAAGTAAAGAAGAGCGGACTGCGCGGTCGCGGTGGCGCGGGATTTCCTACCGGTATGAAATGGAGTTTCATCGGCAAGAACAACCCTACGCATCACTTAGTGTGCAATGCCGATGAAAGCGAACCAGGAACTTTTAAAGACCGTTATTTAATGGAGAAACTTCCGCACTTGTTGGTGGAAGGAATGATTACTTCGAGTATTGCATTGGAGGCGCACCTTTCTTACATCTACATTCGTGGAGAATACATGTGGGTGTATCGCATTCTTGAAAAAGCGATTAACGAAGCTTATGCAAACGGCTGGCTCGGCAAAAACATTAAAGGCAGCGGTTTCGATTTAGATTTACACGTTACCTGCGGAGCGGGTGCATATATCTGTGGTGAAGAAACTGCTTTGATTGAATCACTCGAAGGCAAGCGTGGCAATCCAAGAATTAAACCTCCCTTTCCTGCGGTGGTTGGTTTGTATGGCAATCCTACGGTGGTTAACAATGTAGAAACCATTATGGATGTGCCGTGGATTGTCATGAATGGAGGAGAGGAGTTTGCGAAAATCGGAATTGGAAAAAGCACCGGCACAAAATTGATTTCTGCTTCCGGTAATATTAAGAAGCCAGGTGTGTATGAAATAGAACTGAACGTACCCGTTGAAGAATTTGTAATGAGCGATGAATATTGCGGAGGTATGCAAACCGACAGACCGTTGAAGGCTTGCGTTCCCGGTGGGTCTTCTGTTCCTATTCTTCCTGCTGAATTATTATTTAAAACCGCTAAAGGCGAACAGCGCTTAATGACTTACGAAAGCATGAGCGATGGCGGTTTTGCCACGGGCAGTATGATTGGCTCGGGCGGATTTATTGCGTATGACGACCGCCAGTGCATTGTGCGCAACACCTGGAATTTCTCGCGCTTCTATCATCATGAAAGCTGCGGACAGTGTTCGCCCTGCCGCGAAGGAACAGGTTGGTTAGAAAAAGTAACATGGCGTTTAGAGCACGGCTTTGGTCGTGAAGAAGATATTGATTTGCTATGGGATATTCAGCGCAAAATTGAAGGCAATACGATTTGCCCTCTTGGCGATGCTGCTGCATGGCCTGTGGCTGCGGCTATCCGCCATTTCCGCCACGAGTTTGAATACCACGTTCGCTTTCCCGAAAAAGTTAAAGACCGAAAACACTTTGAATACGAACCTTGGGAAAAGGTGAAGTATTTGATGAAGGAAGAGGCGGTGGGAGTATGATTAGCAGTTTCCTGAAATAATATTTCCTTATTAAGATGGATAGAACTACTTTTTTGTCTTTAAGAGCGAAATTTAAAACGCAAAAAAATATTGCTAAGAAGTTGAGTGAAATTTCTGCAAAGATTGATTGGCCGGAAGATGTATTTGAATTTATGGGCAACAATCAATATGAGTTGGAAATTGAAATCGATAAAGACGGTAAAATTAATGTTACAAATGCTTCTCAAATTGACAAAGGTAGCGAAGAAGAAAAGAAGTTAAGAGTCGGAGATTCAAATTTAATTTCATCTCTCGATGTAAGTCTAAAAGAAATTGGCAGCAAACTTGTTGACCATATCAGGTCATTAGACCCTTGTGGGAGGCTTGTAGAAAATAGTGGTGGAAAAAAATATACAAACTACAGAATAGAAAATGGCAAAGTCCATAAAAATGATTTAGGCAACTTCGTTTCATTCTTTCCTCAACATGAAAAAATAAAAGTGAGTTTATGGAAAGGCGACTATTCTTTTCTGAGTAGCATAAAGATTGTTGATGACAGTAACTACTATCCTTACTTTCATATTTCAGACTACTTTCAAGTATTTGATGCGATGGATGCTATTGAACTTTCATATTATTACTACATCGGGTTGGATTGAATCGCACCTTTTCTCACCTCCGCTCTAACACTCTTTCACTTCCTCCCGCACAATAATTCCAGCCCTTTTCCCTAATTTCATTTTACTAAATGAATAACTTATGGCAATTCATGTATTAGAAGAATACCTTTCGGTAGAAGAGTATGCTAAACTCTGCGGCAAAACAAGGCGCGCTATTATGGACCGCATTAAAGCAAAAGCTTTAAGGGCTATAAAAGTAGATGGCTACCTCGCTATTAATAAAACAAGCAACCCACCCCGTAGTTATATCCACGCCAGCAAAAAACCCGTAGGCGGTGGCGTGCATATTTCGCACAAAGAACTTAGCTGCGTTACTACCTGGTGCCGCGGCAAAGGCATTCGCAGCTACCCGTATTTGCGTGCTATCATTATCGGCAAGCTTGACGGGTGGGTGATTGGCGATGAGGTTTTTGCCAAATCAATGGAGTTAGATGCCTTTAGAAAACGAAAATCCTGATAGCAGTTTACTTCTCTCCTACTCTTCCGTGGAAACCACGCACGCAATTCCTTACTATCTTTTACTTCCGCTAAAGCCACGGAAGCAATTGATAGATTCACTACGTTAGCATAAGACACAAGGCAACGTAATACAACAACACTTCGTAATAGTGAGACACACGCTTACGATATGAAGCTTTAAACCGTAAACATTTGACCCATGCTAACGTAGTGTTAGTTTAAACCGTTACCAAGGGGCACCTGGTAACGGTTTGTTACTTTACTTCGTTAACGGCTGACCCATGTTTACGTTATGAAGTAATCCAGCATCGTCTTGACTTATTTATATAGCACGTAGTTTAAGATATAGCTGTGGTTTAATTACTTTGACCACAGAAAGAATATGATACAACAACAGTACGACACCTACACCCCCGAGCATTTTGAAGTCTGGAAGATTCTCTTTGAGCGGCAAATGAAAAATCTGGAAACCACTGTAACCATAAAATACATTGATGGGTTGCAAAAGATAAACTTCCATGCCGACCGTATCCCTGATTTTAAAGAAACAAACGCGTTGCTCGAAAAACTAACGGGCTGGCATATACAGGCAGTGCCGGGAATAATTCCCGATAAAGATTTTTTTGTGTTGCTGAGCCAAAAGAAATTTCCCGCCACGTGTTGGTTGCGGCAAATGAGCCAGTTGAATTATATTGAAGAGCCCGATATGTTTCACGATGTGTTTGGGCATATACCACTGCTTACCGATTTACACTACTGTGAATTTCTAAGCGGCTTGAGCAAAATTGCTTTGGCACATATTGATAATGCGCAAATCATTGAACTCATGAGTCGCATTTACTGGTTCACGATTGAGTTTGGTTTAAAGTTCGAAAACAATCAGCGCAAAATTTACGGTGCAGGAATTATTTCATCGTCAGGCGAAACAGAATATTCTATGAGCCATGCGCCTGTATTTCTTCCTTATGATGTAGCCGAAATTTTTGCTTCACATTTTTTCAAAGACAGAATTCAGAATAAATATTTCGTTATTGAATCGTTCGAACAACTGTATAACAGTTTACCCGCTATAGAGGAATACATAGAGCGGGCGGCAGAAAATTTGTTGAACATTTCTGCTAATTGAAAACTATTTTGGCGCCCAATAAAAAACATGCTTGACTTGAAAAACAATTTGTCCGCAAAAATTATAGTAGCGTTTTTTTGTTCGTTCCTGATTTATGTAGTAGCCTATAAGGCTATCCACCTTCCTATTACGCACGATGAAAAATCTGCTACCGTTTACTATGCCACCTGGGATTTTGCAGGAATTATAAAATCAGATTGCTGGCCCAGCAATCATATCCTCAACAGTTTGCTGATTAAAGTTTGCGAAAACTTATGGGGTATTGAACCCTGGAGCGTTCGATTACCCAACGTAATTTCGATGTTTCTGTTTTTAACGGTTCTTTACTTAGTAGCTGTTCGGTATTTCTCGAAACATGGTTTATTGTTTTGCTTACCGTTCATCTTGTTTTGCAATCCTTTCTTAGTTGATTTTTATGGACTGGCGCGGGGCTATGGTATGTCGAATGCGTTCCTTGCCTGTTCGGTTTATTCGCTGTTGCTGTTTTCTTCTTCGCTAAAACAAAAGTGGTATTACCTCTCTATTGTGTTTGCAATGCTCGCTGCCTATGCAAACTTCACTTTACTTATTTACTGGGCAGCAGTGCAAATTTTATTGGCATTCATTTATATGGTGAATGCCTATTCAAAAAAAGAAAAGATATCAAAAGTAGTGCTGCATCTTTTCTGCACCGCGTTACTTGCTGCTGCATTTTTAGCCTTGAGTTACGAGCCGCTTTATAAAATGTCAACCACCAATCAGTTTGTTTACTGGGCTAAAGAAAGTTTCTATCACGATACGTTTCAAAGTGTAATCGACTGCTTTTTTATGGAGCAAGTTATTATCCGAAGCTGGTAAAAGCGTTAACATCCTTTGCAATTGGTGTTCTCATAACTGCTTTTTCGTTTTCGCTATTCAAAATTATTACGCGCAAAAAAGCTGCGCTTTCAAATCCTTTAGTGATTGTAGTTTTACTGATTGTGCTGGTATGGTTTGTAAACATGATGCAGGCAATCATTTTAGGAACTCCGTTTTTAAACGGCAGAACCGCCTTGAGTTATTATGTGCTTTTCATGTTTGTATTATTCTTTGTGTTGCTCACTATCGTTGAAAATTTACGATGGATTGGCTATGGTATAACGTCTTTTATAATGCTGTTTTTCGTTGCTCATTTTTTGCACTCTGTAAATTTACAAAGCGTACATGAGTGGCGGTTCGATTGTAATACTTACAAAGTGCATGCTTATCTGCAAAGCTATATGAAGGAACATCCAGAAGTAAAAACTATCGACTTAAATACGCATTGGTTGTTCAATCCTTCATTTGGCTTCTATTGCATTACCGGAAAAACCCCGTGGCTGAATCTTACGGAGTATCATAAAGAAACCGACACCACATCACAAACTTTATTTTACTACGCAGTGCACGATGAAGCATCGCAATTGAATAACTATACCGTGGCTTTAGATTTTCCCGATAATGCCGGAGTATTGTTGATTAAGAAATAGATTATGCTCCATGAACTCATTCAGCCAGTAACAGCAGCTGAAATTTCAATTGCCGCGTGCCGATAAGTTTTTAGTTTTAGCCCGCAAAAAAAAATCATCAATGAAAAGAATATTACTCCTGACTTTTGTACTTACCATTGCCTTTACACAGGCACAAACTCCAATTACTTTTACTAGTACAGATATTGCTTCTGCTGGTTGGACCCAGATAACCAGAAAAGATACCCTGCCACTTCCCGTTATTAACTTTGGAAATAAGGGAGCAAACCAGGTATTTGATTTTAGTAATTTGGTTTGGGCGGTACAAGATACGCTTGATTATCTTACTCCTACGGCTAATCAGCTATCTAATGTTCCAGGTACTGACCTTGCGATAACACCGGATGGTACTAATTTTCTTTTCACTAAAACAACTTTGCTCAAACAAACACTTATGGGTTTTCAGGGAGCCATTGCAGGGTCCATTTTGTCTGCAGCTTATCAAACAGCACCCGATGTATTTCATTTCCCGACTCAATTTGGAGGAAATTTCAGTGGAACGTATTCGTTAACAAAAACAGTTCCCGGCAGCCAGGTAGGGCAGCCAGGTGTATATCAGGTTAGGCTAACCATTACCGGAAACTATACAGATACTGTTGATGCATGGGGTAAGGTTTCTACACCAATAGGATCATATAAGTGTTTACGTGTAAAAAGAAAAGATACCAATACTACGCTTATAGAAGCACAGGTAAGTCAGTTTCTTCCTGTGTGGACCACTGTTTCTAATAAAACAGCAACCACCGTTCGCTATACCTATCCGGCTAAGGAAACAAAGGGGTCAGTTATGAGTTTCGAATACGATTCTGTGAACAATGTAACTTCAGCTACATACTCTCTCATTCCTCCTATGGCACCAGTGGCAGATTTCAGTTTTGTACTTGGTGCGGGAGGCTCTGTTGCATTTACTGATTTGTCTGACTTCTATCCAACTTCATGGGCCTGGACATTTGGTGATGCAGGAACTTCTACTTCTCAAAATCCAACACACGTTTATGCCACTAACGGCACTTACAATGTTTGTTTGATTGCCACCAATGCTGGGGGCAGCAGCGTTCAGGTTTGTAAGCAGGTTGTAGTAAGCAATGCAGCCGTTCAACCGGTAGCATCTTTTACCTGGGCTAACCCAAGTGGTGGCTTAGTAAATTTTATCGACCAGTCAACCAATACACCTACTTCATGGGCATGGACTTTTGGTGATGGAGGAAATTCAAGTTCTCAAAGTCCTTCGCATGTATATACAGCTAACGGTGCTTACTACGTTTGCTTAACTGCCACCAATGCTGCCGGAAGCAATACGTTTTGCGACAGTGTTCACGTTACTAATATCTCTGCCGTTAACAATGCACCTGTGGCAGTAGATGATACAGCCAGTGTGCAGCAACCGGATGGACTTACACTAAACGTAGGCACTAACGATGTTGAACCCGATGGAGATAATTTTTGCCTCACACTTGTTTATGGTTCTTCAGCTTTTTCAATAGCTCCTACAGGAAATTGCACGAGCATACTTTACACACCCGATTCAACTTTTGTGGGCAGCGATACCTGCTACTATGTTATTTGCGATGGCGGCAGCCCCGCGCTTTGTGATACGGGAATGTTTGTGGTAAATTCAGTTTATAATCCAGCGTTAGTACCAGTTGCAGGAATTACAGATTTGCAAATTTATTTTTGTACCAACTTTTATGTAGTAAATAATTCCTCGGGTGCAGATAGTATAATTTGGCACTTCCATTCATTACCGGGCGGTCAAATTTATCCTGACACTACCTTATACAACCAAGATACAGTTAACTTATTCTATCAATTTGCGACTGAACAGGTTTGTTTAACTGCTTATAATCAATTTGGAAGTTCAACAATGTGTGACACTGTTCAGATTGATTGCGAAAGCTTGCACGAAATATCTCTTTCCGGTATTCAATTTTATCCAAACCCTGCAACCAATCTACTCACCATCGATATGCGCAATAACAACGATGAAGCGGTTCGCAATTATTCAGCTATTGAAATTTATAATGCACTTGGAGAAAAAGCAAAATCTGTAAACGAAAGAAGCAAAACAGTAAACATTTCTGTTGCAGAACTCACCAACGGGGTTTACCTCGCAAACCTTGTTGATGCAACAGGAGCAAGAAGAATGCTTGGAAGATTTGTAGTGGAGAAATAAGATTAAGAAACAGTCGATAAAATAAAAAAGCAACCTCAAACGAGGTTGCTTTTTTATTTTGAAAAATCCGCAGATGTTTCCACCTTATTACAGCCATTAAACCTTTACCATTCTTTAACCCGCCATAGCATGGAATTACAAAGTATTTGTATAAACTCGCATTCCCAATTTTACACCCTTACATGATTATAGGTTTACTTAAAGAAACAGAAACAGAAAAACGCGTATCTATTTTACCCGATGTGGCGGGTAACTTGCTAAAACTGAAAGCCGAAGTTTGGTTTGAAGCAGATGCAGGTTTGAATGCGTTTCAAACCAACAACGATTACGTGGCGGCAGGAGCGTTTCTAAAATCGCGTAGCGAGATTCTTTCAGGTGCCGATGTGCTGCTTTCAATTCATCCGCTTTCATCTACTGATTTAGTTGCTGTAAAACCTACCGCAGTTGTCGTAGGCGTTTATCAGCCGCTGTTCAATTTTATTAGCATGACACATTGGGCGGAAAAAGGTATGACCACCTTTTCGCTTGATATGCTGCCGCGTACTACACGCGCACAGGCAATGGATGTATTGAGTTCACAAGCTAACATAGCGGGCTATAAAGCGGTACTTGTAGCGGCTTCTGTTTTTCCAAAATATTTTCCGATGTTGATGACTGCTGCAGGAAGTATTTCTCCCGCAAAAGTTTTAGTGATAGGCGCAGGGGTGGCAGGATTGCAAGCTATTGCTACTGCCAAAAGATTAGGCGCTGTGGTGGAAGTGTTTGACACACGTGCGGCTTCGAAAGAAGAGGTAATGAGTTTGGGAGCCAAGTTTGTAGAAGTGGAAGGCGCAGCCGATGCATCGAAAGCAGGTGGCTATGCAGTAGAGCAAACCGAAGAATATAAGTTGAAACAGAAACAACGCATTCACGAAGCCATTGTGAAAGCAGATATTGTAATTACCACCGCGCAAATTCCGGGAAAGAAAGCTCCGCTGCTGATTACCAAAACAATGGTGGAAGAAATGAGAAAGGGTTCCATAATTGTTGACTTAGCTGCTGCCACAGGCGGCAACTGCGAAGTGACCAAGAATAACGAAACAGTAGTTCATCATGGCGTAAGTATCATAGGTAATTCGAATTTACCATCTACCATGCCGGCAGATGCCAGCAAGTTATATGGAAAGAATGTCTTCAATTTTCTGAAGCTGATTATTGATGCCGAAGGAAAGTTGAATCTGAACTTTGAAGATGATTTAGTGAAGGGTGCTTGTATTACACACGCCAAGAAAATTGTGAACGACCGAGTAAATGAAATTGTAAATAAAACGGCTGCTACGAACTAAGTACAGCCGTTTTTCGTTTAATATTAAACAAAGACTGTTATGGAAGATACTATCAAAATGCTTACACATGCCATCACCATTCAAACGGTGTATGTGGTCGTGCTGATGATTTTTTTGGGAATAGAAGTTATCTCAAACGTGCCTTCTATTTTGCATACGCCATTGATGAGCGGAGCAAACGCCATTCACGGAGTAATAGTTGTTGGAGCAATTATTGTGTTAGGTAAAGCGGAACCGACTAATTATGCCGCTCTTGTTTTTGGTTTTCTCGCAGTGTTTCTCGGCACACTGAATGTGGTAGGCGGTTTTGTAGTTACTGACCGTATGCTCGAAATGTTTAAGAAACGAACTAAATAAACTGACTGTATGAATATCTCCTCGTTCGAAATTCTTTCACTGCTTTACCTGATAGGTTCGGTTACGTTCATATTGGGTTTGAAGATGCTGAGTCATCCCGATAGCGCGCGAAGAGGAAACACCATTGCGGCAGTGGGTATGGGTATTGTCATCTTAGGAACTATTTTTCTTTATAGCGAAAACGGAACTTTTCTTTCTAATAAACTTCTGATTTTTGTTGCTCTTCTTCTCGGAACTATCGTTGGCACTCGCGCAGCCAAAGTGGTACAGATGACTCAAATGCCTGAGATGGTTTCTATCTTCAACGGTATGGGCGGTGCTTGTGCTGCTTTGATAGGCATGATTGAAATTCACCACGTGCAAAGCGGAGAAACTTCGCGCTTAGTGGCAATTACTGCCGGTCTTATTATCGGTACTATTTCTTTCAGCGGTTCGATGGTGGCTTGGGGAAAGCTAAACGGCAGATTCAAAGACAAAACTTTTCCATTTCAGCAATACATTAATATTGGAATGATGCTGGTGATTCTTGCCTTGGGTGCTGTTATTATTTTCAGTCCTAATGTTCATCCTTCGGTGCTTTACATTGAATTAAATCTTTGCATCCTGTACGGAATTTTATTTGTGCTGCCGATTGGTGGTGCCGATATGCCCGTGGTTATTTCGTTGCTCAACTCTTTTACCGGAGTAGCGGCTGCCTGCGGTGGTTTTCTTTATGATAACAAAGCCATGCTTACAGGCGGAATCTTAGTGGGCTCAGCAGGAACTATTCTTACTATACTTATGTGCAAAGCCATGAACCGTTCACTCACCAATGTGTTGATTGGTTCATTCTCTTCCAACTCTTCGGCTAATACTTCATCACCCAATAATCCTGATGAGCATTACAAAGAAGTTTCGATGAATGATGTGGCGGTGATGATGACTTACGCCAAGAAGGTGATGATAGTTCCTGGTTATGGTTTGGCGGTTGCGCAAGCGCAACACAGTTGCCACGATTTGGAAAAGACACTGGAAGAAAAAGGTGTGGAAGTGAGATATGCTATTCATCCTGTGGCAGGAAGAATGCCGGGACACATGAACGTGTTGCTGGCTGAAGCCGATGTAGATTATTCGAAGCTGCTGGAAATGGATGATGCTAACACGCAGTTCTCCACTACCGATGTGGTAATGATTCTCGGAGCGAATGATGTAGTGAATCCTGCGGCAAAGAACGATAAGAGTTCTCCTATTTACGGTATGCCGATACTTGAAGTTGAAACTGCTAAGAATGTAATTGTGAACAAACGATCGATGAGCGCGGGTTATGCAGGCGTTAGTAATGGTTTGTTTTACCAGCCGAAAACTTCTATGCTGTTTGGTGATGCCAAAACGGTGTTGCAGGAGTTAGTGAATGAGATTAAGCACAACGTGAATTAATCTAAAAAACAGAAGCCCGGGTCGAGCGACCCGGACTCCATTGACACACTAACTAAAGGAGAGAACTTCAATTTATTCTGTTCTAAACACCAATCCGCTTTCAAAAGCATCTACAATTATTTTTTTGCCCTTCTCTACTTCACCGGATAGAATCTTTTTAGAAAGCTCGTTGACCAACTCTTTTTGAATAACACGCTTAAGCGGACGCGCGCCATACTGCGGGTCGAAGCCTTGTTCGCCTAAGTAGTCGAGCGCATCGGGAGTAATTTCTAAAGTGATTTCCTTTTGATGCAAGAGCTTCTTCAAATCGTTTAGTTGCAAATCAACAATCTGGCGAATCTGTTTCTTCATTAAAGGATGGAACATTACTATCTCATCAATGCGATTCAGAAACTCGGGGCGCACTGATTGCTTAAGCCTTTCCATTACTTCCACCTTTGCTTTTTCAGAAGCAGCTTCTACATCTTTCTCCTTCAGGTTTTCGAATGCCGCCTGAATAATATCGGAGCCGATATTCGAGGTCATGATGATGAGGGTGTTTTTGAAATTGACGGTGCGACCTTTGTTGTCGGTCAATCTTCCGTCATCCAATACCTGCAACAGAATATTGAAAACATCAGGATGCGCTTTTTCAATTTCATCGAACAGAATAACGCTGTAAGGTCTTCTGCGCACGGCTTCGGTGAGCTGACCGCCTTCATCGTAACCTACATAACCCGGAGGCGAACCAACCAAGCGGCTCACGGAATGTTTCTCCTGATACTCGCTCATGTCAATGCGAATCATCGCATGTTCATCGTTGAAGAGAACGAAGCTCAGCGCTTTGCTCAATTCGGTTTTACCAACGCCTGTGGTGCCGAGAAATAAGAATGAACCAATTGGTTTGCGCTCATCCTGCAAGCCCGCGCGGCTTCTGCGAATAGCGTCTGCCACTACAGTGATTCCTTCGTCCTGTCCTTTCACGCGCTCGCGCAATCTGTCTTCGAGGTGAAGCAGTTTTTCCTTTTCGCCCTCCAACATTCTTGTTACCGGAATGCCTGTCCACTTCGCTACGATGGCTGCAATGTCTTCGCTGGTTACTTCTTCCTGTAAAATTCTTTTATCGGCAGAAATTTTATTGAGGTCGCCTTCGAGTTTCTTGATAGCATCTTCGGTAGCTTTAATTTTTCCGTAACGAAGCTCTGCTACTTTGCCGTAGTCGCCTTCGCGTTCAAAACGTTCGGCTTCGAGTTTGAAGTTTTCTATTTCGCGTTTGCGCGCAGTAATTTTATCTACAATTTCTTTTTCGCTTTGCCACTTCGCTTTAAACTCGGTGCGCTGTTCTTTGAGGTTAGAAAGTTCTTCGTTCAGCGTGCCTAATTTCTTTTTATCGTTCTCGCGCTTGATGGCTTCAATCTCAATTTCAATCTGCATGATGCGTCTTTCAATTTCATCGAGCTCTTCGGGCATCGAATCCATTTCGAGGCGAAGTTTAGCTCCCGCTTCATCAATTAAATCAATCGCCTTGTCGGGGAGAAAACGCTCGGTAATGTATCGACTGCTCAACATCACCGCGCTGATAATAGCATCGTCTTTAATACGCACCTTGTGGTGATTTTCGTAGCGCTCCTTTAAACCGCGCAGAATAGAAATAGCATCTTCCACACTCGGCTCGTCTACCATTACTTTCTGGAAACGTCTTTCGAGTGCTTTGTCTTTCTCGAAATATTTTTGGTATTCGTTCAGCGTAGTTGCACCCACCGCGCGCAGTTCGCCACGCGCTAATTCGGGCTTGATAATGTTGGCGGCATCCATTGCGCCTTCAGTGGCACCGGCACCAATCAGCGTGTGAATTTCGTCAATGAACAAAATAATTTTGCCCGCGCTATCCTTCACTTCTTTCACCACGGCTTTCAACCGCTCTTCAAAATCGCCACGGTATTTAGCACCCGCCATCAGCGCGCCCATGTCGAGCGCGTAAATCACTTTGCTCTTTAAATTTTCGGGCACATCGCCTTTTACAATGCGGTGTGCAATGCCTTCGGCAATCGCGGTCTTTCCAACTCCCGGTTCGCCCACGAGCAGCGGATTGTTCTTCGTCTTGCGACTAAGAATATGCATCACTCTGCGTATTTCTTCATCGCGACCAATAACAGGGTCAAGCTTTCCGGCTTTAGCACTCGCGTTTAAGTTGATAGCGTATTTATCGAGCGAATTGTATTTGGCATCGGCTCCCTGCTCGGTCACCTTGGTTCCTTTGCGCAGTTCAATAATTGCCGCGCGCAGTTTCTTTTCTTCGAGGCCTGCATCTTTGAGCACCTTCGAAGCATCGTCATTTACGGCAAGCATGGCGAGCAAAAGAATGTCGACACCCACAAAGGTATCTTCAAAATCTTTCATCACTTTGTTTGCCTGCAAAAGCAATTTGCCGAAATTGGGCGAGGGCACCACATCGGCATTGCCGCCCGAAACCTTCGGCAGGGCTTTTATTTTCTCCTCCACTTTGCCCAGCAAAATGTTTTTGTTGACACCCGCTTTTTCGAGCACAAAAGGCAAAGCATCTTCATCGGCAAGCAGCATACCCTTGAGCAGGTGAATGATTTCCATCTGCGGGTTTCCGTTGTTAAAGGCCTCCTGCTGTGCGCTGCTGAGTGCTTCGAGGGCCTTGGTAGTGAAATTGTTAGCGTTCATATTTAATAGACTTTAGACGTTAGACACAAGACATTAGACAATGCAAAATGCAAGCGGGTGCAAGGTGGCAAATGTGAGTCCACGATTGAGATGATTACAATTTGGCAGAGGAATGAGATGAATCAATGACAGAACGGAGGTTTGGATGGAGATGTGGCTGAAAATTTTGCAGGAACTGGAGTTTGTAACTATCTTTATTCAGAACTCTCACATCTGCTGCTGCACCCCTCTGTGTCCTTTTCTTTTGCGCACCGTTTTATGCTGAAAATCTTTTGTCATTACACTAATGTTTCCGTCCACTTCCAGAATTGCCAAATCAACTTCACTAACTTCCTCCACCCCGTGTTCGCGCACAGCGGCTTTCAGTTCTTCCATACTAAGCATACTCGACTTTAAGTTTTTCTCATTCACCTTGCCCTGATATACTAAGAGCAACGCCTCGCCCTGCACCACATGGCTAAAGCCGGGAAACTTTTTGAGTAGCCATTTGAAAATATAATTGATAACAAACAAACCCGTAGCAGCAGCCATGCCGCCCGCCAGCGAAGTATCAGGACCCACCATAGCATTTTGCACCGAGTTGCTGATGAGCAAAATAAAAACCAAATCAACCACACTCAACTGCGCTAGCTCCTTTTTACCAAACAGGCGAATGGCAAAAACAATAAACACATAAATGATAATGCTCTTAATCGATATGAAAAAAATTTGCGTAGGGTCGAAGTTCATAAGGTAAAGTTATTTGAAATTCTTTAGCCAGTAATTAGTAGCTGCTATGCGCCATACAAACGCGGCTTTACTTGTGTCACCGTTTTTGTAAGCGTCTACTACAGCTTTCAGCTTTTCTTTTTTCGTCCAGTAAAAAAGCGAGTAATCAATATCGAGCAAAAACTTGAGCGGACCGTTGAGCCATTTTACTTCACCGGGGGTCACAAATCCTTTTTTGTCTTTGCGCTCATACACCGCCTGCGGCAACACAGGTTTCATGGCTTCGCGTAGAATAGATTTTGTTTCTGCCTTGTCGTTTATTTTGTCTTCGCGGTTAAGCGTAAACGCAAATTCCACTAAGCGGTGGTCGAGAAACGGCACACGACTTTCTAATGAAAACGCCATCGAGTTGCGGTCTTCAAAATGCAGCAGTGTTGGCAACGTGGTGTTCATTAAAATATGGTAGAGAAAATTTTCGAAGCGGTTGCCGGTTTTGTTTTCATAAAACATATCCTCGCTATCCTCCTTCAAATATTTATTCAAAGCAGAGAGCTCAAAATTGTAAAGTCGGTTCTCATTGCTGAAAGCAGCCGCTAAACTTTTCAATGCATAACTTCTTTTCTTCTGACTGCTGAAATTTTCGCGCGCGCTTAGTTGATTGAGCAAAGCCATAGCATCAAAAACTTTTCCTTTCGAAATCATTTCGCCAATTACGCGGTAAAACGAATGCAGATAGCCGCCTAAATATTCATCGCTGCCTTGTCCGTCAATGGCAACGGTCACGCCTTTGCTCTTGGCTAACTGCATCAAAAAATATTGCGAGATATACGAAGAGCCCAGCACGGGCACATCTGCATGGTAAGCAATCTTGTGAAAGCTGTCGGCTATCTCTGTATTCGATGGCGAAAAATAATACGGCTCAATGTTCTTATACTTCTTCACCACCTCATACACAAAAGGGCGCTCATCCACATCATCTTCATAAAAAACCGAAAACGATTTAATGGGCGTGTCGGGCATGAGAGTAGAGTAAACGGAAGAAATAGAACTCGAATCCAATCCACCACTTAGGCAGGTTCCATTCTGGACATCGCTGCGCGAGTGCATGCGCACCGAATCGGTAAACAGAGAATAGAATTTCTCTTTCTTCTCCTTCCAGCTTAAACCCGATTTGCTTTTCGAAAAATCAATATCCCAGTAACGCGAAATATTGGTTTGTCCATTTTGCCAAACAATATTATGCGCAGGCAAAAGCGATTGTAATTGCGTGTAGAAAGTTTCGTTGCGGTAATGGCTCCAGCCCAGTTGTAAGCCACGGTTCAACTGCTCAACGTTCAAATCGTTTTTAAAAATCGGAAGTTCTTTAAGCGCTTTATACTCCGAAGCGAAATAGAAATTCTGTCCTTCAACTATGTAGTAAAACGGTTTTATACCAAATCGGTCGCGCGAACAAAAGAGTTTCTTTTTTGTTTTATCCCACAAAGCAAAAGCCCACATACCCATAAACTGATTCACACAATCTTCCCCCCACAATTTATAAGCCGCGCAAATAACTTCGGTATCACCCGCGGTGCGAAAGCGAAAACCGTTCTTTTCCAATTCGGCTCTTACTTCAATGTAATTGTAAACCTCGCCATTGAAAGCAATCACCACATCAGCGTATTCAAAAGGCTGATTGGCTTCGTCAGAAAGGTCAATGATTTTTAAGCGGTTGTGACCAAGTGAAACAACATCTTCCACAAAAACATTCGATGCTTCGGGACCGCGATGCAGAATTTTGTTCAGCATTTTAAAATTCAAATCGCGTTTTGAATCGGTAGAAAGTTGGAGGTCAATAAATCCTGCAATGCCGCACATGTGGAGCGAAAATAAAAAAGCCGAACCGAGAAGTAAGTTTTGTAAGGTACGAAGGAATATTTTCACAACCTTTTCCTTTTATTTTACCGCTAAACATTCCCACATTTTGTATTCTCGCTTATAGAAACCGAAAATATTTCATGCACTTTCTCTCTCATTTTTACGCTGAATTACCCAATGAAAACCCGCTCTTTGTAGCAGCACTCTCCATTCCCGATTTTGCCACCGGCTTCAC
Source organism: Bacteroidota bacterium (assembly GCA_947476645.1). Lineage (GTDB taxonomy): Bacteria > Bacteroidota > Bacteroidia > Chitinophagales > LD1 > Bog-950. The sequence goes on along the minus strand of CANJRM010000003.1, from coordinate 49,620 downwards.
CCGCATTTACAATTCGCAATTAAAGCATTCCTCTTGGCCACAAAATGAAAACCTGCAACAGATTCACAGAGGCATCGTTCAACATTATGCCGGTGATAAATGGTTTCATGCATCGCCTTTGTTTGCAGAACAGGTATCAGCGGCAGTAGATTGTTTTTTGAAAGAAAATCTGAACCGGGAAAAACTTCGTTTGTCTGTTATTGCGCATCTGGCTGTTGAATTGATGATTGATCGCCAAATCGTTTTGCAGAACGAAGAAGTTTGTTTGAAATATTATGACTGCATCAACGCAGTTGATGAGAAAATTATTGAGCAATACTTCGCACTTCATTCATTGGAGGTTGCGGGACAAAGTTTTTTCTCTAAATTTCAGTTTTTCAGGCAGAAGCGATTTTTGTTCTTGTTTAACGAATTGGAAAATATTGTAACCGGTCTGAGCCGCATTTATGCTTCAGCCACAAAAACAGAATTCACCGAAGAAGAAAAAAGGAAATTTGTCCTTGCTTTGCACAATATAGATTCCCGTTTGCGTTATAGCTGGCAGGAAATTTTGAATAATAAATTATGAAGAGAACCACCATCCTCGCTTTCATTATTGTTACAGCTAATTGTTTGTTTGGGCAAACCGTTCGTAAATACAGCAACGAGTTTTTGCAGATAGGTGTTGGCGGGCGCGGTTTGGCTATGGCAAATGCTCAGGTAGCCACTACCTCCGATGTTTACTCCAGTTACTATAATCCGGCAGGCTTGGTGCAAATCTCCAACACGTTTCAGGCTGGTATTATGCACTCGGAATATTTTGCAGGCATTGCCAAATACGATTATGTGGCATTCGCTGTTCCTTTCCAGGACCACAAACGCGTGATTGGTTTTTCGTTTACGCGTTTCGGTATTGATGATATTCCAAACACTTTATTCCTTGTTCAACCCGATGGAAGTGTTGACTATACAAAAATCACTTCGTTCAGCGCGGCTGATTATGCTTTTCAATTGCATTACGCACAACAACTCCCGGTAAAAGGTTTGAGCATTGGCGGAACAGCAAAAGTTCTCTATCGTCAGATCGGAAAGTTTGCCAAGGCTTTTGGTTTCGGAATTGATTTAGGATTGCAGTATCGCATCAAAAACTGGCGCATTGGTTTTATGGCACGCGATATCACTTCTACTTTCTGCTCATGGAACATCACTTTCACCGATGCTGAAAAGCAAGTGTTGTTGCAAACCAACAATGAACTTCCTAAAAACAGTTTGGAAATTACTACGCCTATGTTTTTGATTGGTGCTGCTTACGAAGGCAATATCAAAGACAAGTTTTTCATTACCCCTGAAATCAATTTTGGATTGACTACCGATGGCAAACGAAATGTTTTGATAGCGGGCAAACCGATAAGCGTGGACATGACCGTGGGCTTAGAACTTAAATATGTTCCTGCAAAAAATATTGATGTATGCATTCGCACGGGAGTTGGCAACCTTCAACGCGCCACCGATGAAGTAGGCAAAAAACGTTTTACGGTTTCGCCAAATATTGGAGCAGGCGTGCATATCAAAATCATTTCGTTGGATTATGCCTTAACGAACCTTACTACCATTAAAGATAAAGATGGCGGTGCCGGTTTGTATTCGCACGTTATCTCCCTTCGCCTCGACATCAACAAAAAGATAAAGGATTAGTGCATGAAGAAACTTCTACTCTTCTTTTCTTTTACTGTTTTTGGTTTTGCGCTTCGGGCGCAGCCGTTTGGTAATGAATGGATAAACACGGCTCATGTTTACTACAAAATAAAAGTTACGCAAGACGGGCTTTACCGCCTCAATGGTTCGTATCTTTCTTCTGTAATTCCAAACCTTGGTTCTGTTACAGGTTCAAGTTTTGTGATTCATCACAACGGACAAACTATTCCTATTTATGTTTCATCAGGAGTAAGTCCGCTTAGTAGTACTGACTACATTGAATTTTATGGCGAAAGAAACAAAGGTTACATAGACAGTTTGCTCTATCGCACAGCCGATGACCAAATTAATCAGAACACAAGCTTGTTTACCGATACTTCGATTTATTTTCTGTCTATCAATCCCGGTGGAAACAATCCGCGCTTCACTGATGTGCCGAATAGTTTGTTGCTGCCACTGCCGTCAAAAGAGAACTACTTCATCAAAAAGCAAATTGTCAATTACCCAACGGGCAGTTATTACGATGGCAAATATTACACGGTAACATCGGGCGGAATTAGTGAAGAGGTTTACAAATCTCTCTATGAAACAGGAGAGGGCTATGCGTTCTCTGCTTATTTCAATCACAACAATCAGGATTTTGCTGTAGCTACTCCGCATGTATACACCAGCGGACCCACGGCAGTTTTCAAAACAAACTACGCCAACAATTCAAACTTCGAAAATCACAACGTAAATATTTCGTGGAACGGAAATCCGATTGTGTCGAACCAGTTTCACAATGGTTTTCAGTTGAATAAACTGAGCGTCAGCATTCCTGTTTCGCAGCTCAACAACGGAAACAATACTGCCACTTACGTAGCTACCGATGCTTCGGTTAGTCAGAAACAAAATATTGTGGGCTATCTCGAAATTGATTACCCGCGCGATTTTGATGCCGATGCAGGAAACACTTTTTCTTTTTCAGCCGCAGCAGGCGCTTCAAGCTATGTAGAAGTAAACAACTACAACGATAACGGCACTCAACCTGTTCTTTACGATTTAACCAATGGTTACGTTTATAAATCTGCGCAACCTGCGGGCAGTGCGCCTATGAAGTTTCATTTGCTTCAATCAACAGTTGACCGCGAAATGTATTTGCGCTCGGGAGATGCCTCGGCATACAACACCGTTACACAAATTACGCCCGTAACGTTTGTTGACTATTCAAACACCACTAATCAAAGTGAGTATGTAATTATCACGAGCAGTTCTTTATTGAACGATGGCACGGGTCACAATTACGTGGAAGATTACCGTGCATATCGCGAAGCGAAGTATCAGCAACCGCGAATCGTAGATATTGATTTGCTCTACGACCAGTTTGGTTACGGTATTCGCAAATCGCCATTGGCGATTCGTAATTTTATAAACTATGCTACGAGCACTTGGGTGCTTAAACCAAAGTATACTTTCATTATAGGCAAAGGGCGCGAATCAAAATTTGTTCGCACTAACGCAGCTGCACGTAACCAATGTTTAGTTCCTACTTTCGGTTTCCCCGGTTCCGATAATATGTTGGCAGCTGCGCGTCAAAGTGATTTTCCTAAACTGGCTATTGGAAGGCTAGCTGCACAAAATGCAACCGATGTAAAAAACTACCTCGATAAGATTAGAGAATACGAAGCTGAACAAAACAGTTATGATTTTGCACAAGCCATTGCTCCTAAAATATGGCAGAAACAAATTCTGCATTTCAGCGGAGGAACATCGAACGTTGAACAAACTAATTTCAGAAATTACTTACTGAACTACGCAACTATTGCTGTAGATACGCAATGGGGTGCGCATATTACTGCCTTCTCTAAAAACTCAACCGACCCGATTGATTTGTCGCAATCGCAAATCATTCGCAACAAAATAAATGAAGGCGTTTCGTGGATTACATTCTTTGGTCACTCGGCTACAGGCGCGTTTGATTTCAGTATTGATGAGCCCGAGAATTATACTAATCAGGGTAAATATCCTGTGATACTTTCCAACGGATGTTTCTCAGGTTTTATTCATGATGCAGGGCAAGGTTATAGTGAGCGTTTCGTTTTAGGAAGCGAGAAAGGGGCTATTGCATTTATGGCTACTTCCAGTCTTTCCACTTCCAGTGGCTTGTATAATTTCTCAGCACAGGTTTATCAAAAAGTTTGCGATTCATCTTACACTATGCCGCTTGGTAAAGCAGTCCAAAACGCGCTCACGTATTTGTATACCAACTCTATTAATTACAACAGCGATAACGATATGATGGTGGCGTATGAAATGACTTTGCATGGCGACCCGGGTTTGAAAGTGAATCAATATCCTAAACCCGATTACGCTATTGACGGCTCATCGGTTTTCTTTACTCCAGGCACTATTCAACCCGGCACCGATTCATTTGAGGTGAATCTGATTATTACCAATCTTGGCAAGGCGATTAAAGATTCTATTGCCGTTACCTTGAAACGCACTTTGTTTGATGGCAACGGAAGCCCCGTTTCATATAACTATCGCATCATGGTAAAGGCACCTTATTACATAGATACGGTTGCGTTTAAACTTCCTGTAAATATTTCAACGCTGGGTTACGGGCAAAATCTTTTTGAACCTTATGTAGAAGCCGATTTTAAGATTGATGAAATGGCAGAAGGCAACAACGGTTTGCTTGCACCTGTTTCTATCTACATTCAAAACGATGATATCATTCCTATTTACCCTTATGAATTTGCGATTGTGCCTAAGCAAGGAGTAATACTGAAAGCATCAACGGTTAATCCGTTTGCTATAGCCCGCAACTATAAATTTGAAATGGATACTTCTGAACTCTTTGCCGCACCGCTTCAAACAGGAAGCGTGTTTCAGGGTGGGGGAGTAGTTCATTTTCCAACAACGATTACACTTAAAGACAGCACCGTTTATTACTGGCGCGTGCAGAAAGATTCTGCCGGTGCGGCATGGCATTACAGTTCGTTCATTTATTTGAAAGATGAGTTTCCCGGTTGGAATCAATCGCATTATTTTCAGTGGAAGAAAGATGATTACACCAATCTAAAATTAGATACCGATCGTGTGTTCAAATATCCGCCAAGCGTAAACAACATTCATGTAAAAACCGGAAATGGCTTTGCGAACAATCCGAATTTTGAAAGCCTGGGTTGGGATTACAACAACTACAACGAATACCGTTGGCGCATGGGAAATTGCGGAAGCATTGGTTACACAGCAGGTTTAACTTTTGCGGTAATTGATAACGTAACGGGAGTACCGCTTTACAGCTACAATAACAATGGCGATAATTTTGGCGATAACTTCTACAACATTCATTGTTCGGGTCAGTATTACCGTCAGGCGGGTTTCGATTTCTTAACTAAGGGAACAAACCCCGGGCATTTCAACGAGCCGTGGTCAACCACCATTAAGCGTTTCATAGATGCTATTCCCAATAATTTCTACGTGCTTATTTATTCGGTTAATCAGGTTCCTTACACCAGTTGGGATGCTACGCTTGTTACTTCGTTGCAATCGCTCGGTTTTGTGCAGGCACAAAATTTTGCCGATACTTCATTGAACGGTCCGCTTGTTTTCTTTACACAAAAAGGTAATCTGGCATATCCGAGTCTTACAGCTTATAAAAACGGATACTCAACACCGCTTGATACTTCCATCAACTTCGTAGGCAACTGGAACACCGGTTTCTTCAGCACGCCTAAAATTGGTCCTGCGGTAAGTTGGGGAAGTGTGCATTGGAAACGCACCTCGTTCCAAAATCAGGCAACAGATAAAGACTCGCTTGATATTATTGGCATAAACACCAGCGGCTTCGATACCATTCTGCGAACCACTGCCGATTCCAACCTTTATTTCTTCGGTGCCGATACCATTCTCGCTTCGCAGTTTCCTTATTTAAAACTTCGATTGCATACTACTGATGATGCTCTACGCACACCTGCACAGTTAACTTACTGGCGAGTGCTCTACAAAAAGCCACCTGAAGCCGCCATTAATCCTGCTGCACATTTTGCTATAAACAGTCCCGTAAACCTCGGGCAGAACCTTCATGTGGAAATTGCTTTGGAAAATGTAACCGATGTGCGTATGGACAGCATGCTTACCAAATATGTTTTGCGCGATGCGCAGTTCAATAATCAGAATTTCTCTATCAGGCAAGATACACTTGGCGGATTAGATACTATGATTCTGGTTTTTGATAAACCCGTAAGCGGAGCTAATTTCAACGGGCTCGACAAACTGATTATTGAAGCCAACCCCGATAACGACCAGATTGAACAATACCATTTCAACAACATTGCCGAGATTAACTTCACCAGCGTTTCCGATAAAATAAATCCGCTGCTCGATGTTACCTTCGATAACCAGCATATTCTCAATGGCGATATTGTTTCTGCCAAACCAAACATTCTCATTATACTGAAGGACGAAAACAAATTTCTCGCTTTGAACGATACATTGCTGGTGAACGTGTATCTAAAATATCCGAATGAAACCACCCCGCGCAGAATGAGTTTCGATGATGTGATTATGAAATTCTATCCGGCAGATTCTACCCACCTCAACCACGGCAACAAAGCGCAAATTGAACTCAAGCCCGGTTTTATTTCTGCTCTGAGTGACGGTGTTTATGAACTGATGGTAAAAGACCGCGACCGCAGCGGAAACAACAGTAGCACCACGGTTAACCGCTACGAAGGCAACGTGTTCTACGACTACAAAATTGATTTCGAAATCATCAACAAACCGATGATTACGAACATCCTCAACTATCCTAATCCGTTTACCACATCCACCAAATTTGTGTTTACACTCACAGGCACCGAGGTTCCCGACTTTATGAAAATTCAGATAATGACCATCCGCGGCATTGTGGTAAAGGAAATTTTTAAAGAAGAGCTCGGGCAACTGCACATAGGCACTAACATTACCGAATACTCCTGGGACGGTCGAGACCAGTATGGCGACCAGCTTGCCAACGGGGTATATTTCTACACCGTTTCCATTCGCATGGACGATAAAGAAATGGACCACATGAGCCAAAGTTTCGATAAATACTTCAAGAAGGGTTTTGGGAAGATGGTGATAGTGCGGTAGAGAGCATTTTTTTTAAATGCTCTTATAAATCTCTACCTTCTCTGTGCCACCACTGCTTTTCATAGCGCGGTACATTCCTTCTGAGTTAAAAGGCAATTCGATATTGCCGTGTTTGTCAATGGCAATTAAGCCACCTTCGCCACCAATCTTTACGAGTTTTTTCATCACCACTTCTTCACACGCTTCGCGCAGCGAAAGATTTTTGTATTCCATTAAAGCAGAAATATCGTAAGCCACGACTGAACGAATAAATAGTTCTCCGTGACCCGTGCAGGAGATAGCGCAGGTGTTGTTATTGGCATAAGTGCCCGCACCAATAATAGGTGAGTCGCCAACACGTCCGAATTTTTTATTCGTCATTCCACCTGTTGAAGTAGCGGCAGCAAGATTACCATCCTTATCTAAAGCCACCGCCCCTACTGTCCCAAACTTCTTGTCGTTTGGATTGTCTTGTGTCTTGTGTCTTGTGTCTTGTGTCTCTATATTGTGGTCTAAAAAACTTCCTTCCGTTTCCTGCGCTTTCTTCCATTGCTCAAACCGAAACGCATCATAAAAATATTCATCACCGGCAAATTCAAGGTTCATTTGTTTCGCAAAATCTTCGGCACCATCACCGCAAAGAAAAACGTGTTCGTTTTTTTCCATTACAGCGCGCGCTAATGAAACAGGATTCTTGACATGCTTAATCAAACTCACCGCACCGGCACTTAAATCTTTTCCACTCATGATGCTCGCATCCATTTCGTGTGTTCCTGCGTTGTTGAACACAGCACCTTTACCCGCATTAAACAGCGGACAATCTTCTAAACTGCGTACAGCAGTTTCTACGGCATCGAGGGCGCTTCCCCCTTTTTCTAAAACAGCATAGCCCTGTTGCAGAGCAGTTCGCAAAGCATCAGTGAACAATTTTTCTTTTTCGGGGGTCATGGATGAGCGAAGAATGGTTCCCGCTCCTCCGTGTATAGCAATTCCAAAATTCATTCGTTGGGGTTTAGTAATTTTTATAGAGCCTGTTCCAAATCTCTGATTACATCGTTCACATCTTCAATGCCTACACTCAACCGAACTAAGCCATCGGTGATTCCATATTTCTCGCGCTGTGCTTTTGGAACAAAAGAGTGACTCATACTTGCCGGATGCTGAATAAGCGTATCTATGGTTCCAAGAGATGCAGTGAGTTGACAGAGTTTGATTTTCTTCATCAGTTTCTCACCAGCTTTGTAGCCGTTCTTCAATTCAAACGAGAGCACACCTCCATAATTCTTCATTTGCTTTTTAGCGAGTTGATGGTTGGGGTGATTTTTTAAGCCGAGATAATTCACTTTAGAAACAGCAGGATGTTGTTCTAAGAATTTTGCAACTTCCATCGCATTTTTGCAATGCTGTTCCATACGCAACGAAAGTGTTTTCATTCCAATGTTCAATAACCACGCATCAAACGGAGCGCAGATTGTGCCGTTGAACTTTCTGATTTTCCAGATTTCCTTTTTCATGAAGGCAACATCGGTTCCTACAAGGAATCCGCTGAGCCCCGTTCCGTGACCGTTCAGATATTTTGTTCCGGAATGAACAACAAAATCAATTCCGCTTTTGAAAGGTTGTTGTAAGTAAGGTGAAGCGAAAGTATTGTCAACAGCACTTTTTGCTTTATACTTTTTTGCCAATGCACTTAATGCTTTTAAGTCATAGCAATTCAAAGTCGGGTTCGAAGGCGTTTCGGCATAAATCAGTTTTATGTTTTTCTTCTTCCTCAAAATAGTTTCCAGTTCATTCAGTTTGCCGAAGTCGGTATAGATGATTTCAATATCGAATGCCTGACCGTAATGATTGAAGTAATCAACCGAAGTGCCATAGATATTTCCCTGTGCTAAAATAGCATCACCGGGTTTTAAAATACTTTGAAACAAGGCAGAGATAGCTCCCATGCCCGATGAAAAAGCAAGTGCTTTTGCTTTTATGTTCAAACCATAAGTTTCGAGCTGCTCTAATTTCTTCTCTACTAATTCGGCATTCGGATGGCTCCATCTCGAATAAATAAAGGCTTCTTCTTTTCCCTGAAAAACTGCCTTTGCTTTCTCCGCGCTTTCATATACATAAGTAGAAGAAGTAAAAATGGGTGAAGCGTGCGGATTGATTTTTATCTCGGCATCAAACTTATCCTGCGAAGTAATGGTGGCGAATCCGTCTTTCGTTTTGTGTTTCAATTTCATTTTTCAAGTTTGCATTTAAATATCAACTCTATGTATACCCTTCAACAACATCTCTCTTTCAATCTGTGGGCTAACGGCAAATTTGTAGAAATTCTCAAGACCGTTGACGAAAATATTTTTGAGCAGGAAGTCATCAGCAGTTTTCCTTCGCTGCGCAAAACCATATTGCATATATGGGATGCTGAATTCATCTGGCTCAAAAGAATTGAAGGTCTTTCGCTGAGTGAGTTTCCGAGCAAGCATTTCAATGGCAACAAAGAAGAATGTCTGAATGGTTTTCTGGAGCACACTAAAAAGTTTGCAGACTTCATGGAAACAAAAGACAAAGCGTATTTCGAAAGCAAAATTGATTTTAAAACCCTGAACGGTGATGCGTTTTCTGAAAGCGTGGAAGGAATTATTTATCACGTGGTCAACCACGGCACTTTCCATCGCGGGCAATTAGTAACTATAATGCGAACACTTGGAATTACTAATGTTCCTTCTACCGATTTGATTCGCTACTTACGGCTATTGAACTAAACCAATTTCTTCCAGCGATTTTATTTTCCTGTCTGCAATAACCAGTTTCGGGTTATCAAAATCTTCGGGATAAGGAACTACCACACATTTCATTCTCGCTGATTTTGCTGCCAAGAGCCCGTTGAAAGAATCTTCAAGCACTAAACAATTCTCAGGACGCACTTGCAGCATCTCTGCGGTGCGCAAAAAAACTGCGGGGTTTGGCTTGCCATACGTTTCGTGCTCTGCCGAAACCAGAATATCGAAGTAGCTTTCAATCTTAAGTTTCTTTACCGTGGCTTTAATCAGTCGCATGGCGGACGAAGATGCGACTGCCATTTTCAAATTCTTCTGCTTAAAGAAATCGAGCGAAGCGTGAACTCCTTTCATAGGATGTGCATGATGCGTAATTGCATTTTCCATTTCATCCAACACTTCATCGTGAATTTCCTGTTTGCTTTTGCCTGCCCAAGGTTGTTTGTGAAACCAGTAATCTATCACCTCATCAAACCGAAAACCGGTGAGCATGGCACAATCGGCATCGGTCAACTGCAAACCCACCGAAGCGAAAACTTTTATTTCGGTTTTGCGCCAAATGGGCTCACTGTCTATTATCAACCCATCCATGTCGTAAATTACTGCTTCAATATTTTCGGGCATCGGTTTCGTACTTATTTTTGCACGAATAAAATATCTCCGTTGGAATCTGTTGCGCAATTCTTTTCACATTTTCTTCAACCAGACCCGCGTACTGCGTTGCTAGTAGTGCTGAATCTAATTCTAATTGAGAGTCTTCTGTCTGTTGACAATGCAGCTGTGTTAGCGACTATGGTAATGGATTTACCTAACGAACAACGCAAGCGTGCTTTGCGAATTGGAATCGTGTTCGCTTATATTTTCAGAGGAGTGGCGCTTATCTCTGCAAGTTATTTGATGAAAATAAGCTGGCTCAAATTAGCGGGCGGTGGTTATCTGCTTTATCTCGCTCTCGATTTCTTCTACAAAAAGATTTTCAAGCATGAAACTGTTATTGAAATTGAATCGGAGAAATTAGGTGAAGAAGTAAAACATCCGAAGAAGTTTCTCGGGCTTAGTCACTTCTGGAGCACTGTGCTGATGGTTGAAGTAATGGACATGACTTTTTCCCTCGACAATGTTTTTGCTGCGGTCGCTTTTACTTCAAATATCTATCTCGTTTGTCTCGGAGTTTTTATTGGCATTATCACCATGCGTATTGTAGCAGGTTACTTTGTGAAATTAATGACTCGGTTTCCTTTTCTCGATACTGTTGCCTTCCTCGTTATTGCTCTTCTCGGTTTGCGCTTGTGTTTAGATTTTGCCTGTGTTTATTTCCATGGAAGTGAAATATGTGAACTGTTGAATGACGAACGAACCAATTTGTATTTCTCTTTATCTACGGTCGTTATCTTCTTTTTACCAGTGCTTAGCTCTCTTGTGTTCAATTTTCCTGCCCACACAACAGATAAGGAGGTTTGATATAAATTTCATGCGTTGTTTGCTTTCTCAACTTAACTCAACTTTATTGCATAGTCTTACGTCTAGAATATGATGAACCAAATTACGTTCAAGAAAATTTTTCTGTTTTTACTTATCTGTATAACGGCTATTCAACCGTTTGCTCAGGTAACTCACCTTAGCGGTATAATCAACAAATACGCTGCGGTTACAGCTACCGATTTCTGTAATAACAAAGTTACCGTAGACAATTCTTCACAGTTTTCGGCAGGGCAAAAAGTATTGCTCATGCAAATGCGTGGTGCAGCTATTGATGGTGCTAACGCGGCTACGTTTGGAGATATAACCAACTACAACAATTGCGGAAATTATGAAGTGGAAAAAATAAAAACCATTACCGGGGGTGTAATTGAATTTGAGTTTGCAGTGGTGCGTAATTACGATGCCGCGGGTGCAGTTCAAATGGTTTCTCTTCCTGAGTATCAGATTGCATCGGTTGATTCTGTTTTAAAAGCACTGGATTGGGACGGAACGAAAGGTGGTGTGATTGCACTGAAAGCCGACACCATTATTCTCAACGATTCGGTAAAGGCGCGAGGTATTGGTTTCAGAGGTGCGGTGAGAGAGAATGATGTCAGCGCACAGCCTTGCTACAATAATGGCTTTGGCGGAGCTACAGATTACTACTGCTCCACGCTTAACTGCGGTGCTCCAAAGGGAGAAGGCATAGGTGCCACTATTTATAATTACGGCAGAGGCAAAAACGGAAACGGTGGCGGTGGTGGCGATGACCATAACACTGGCGGTGGCGGTGGTGGAAATTTTGGAAACGGTGGCGTTGGCGGTATACGTAGTAATGTAGCCAATAACAGTTGCCCCGGTCCCGCTGCGGGCATTGGCGGTGGGGCACTTACTTACAGCAACGCGCTCAACAAAATTTACATGGGCGGTGGTGGTGGTGCAGGCGATGAAAATAACAACGAAGGAACCGATGGTGTAAACGGTGGTGGCATTGTGATTTTTATGGCGAACAAGTTGGTAGGAAACAATAAGCGCATTAACGTAAACGGTAATCCTCAAACTTTTTTAGCACGCAGCGATGGTGCCGGGGGTGGCGGTGCAGCAGGCACAGTTTTGCTTTATGTAGATAACTACGTTGGTAATGTTTATGTAAATGCGAATGGCGGCAGAGGTGGAAATTTAGATAATGGAGGAAGCCAGACTTTTTGCATGGGGCCCGGTGGCGGTGGAAGTGGTGGAATGCTTTGGGTGAAAACAAATTCTGTTCCTGCCAATATTGTTTACAGAGATTCGGGAGGTGTGAACGGATATGATACATATGTTTTGGGTCCTGCGGCTTGCCCTTTTGGAACTACCAACGGTGCTGGCAGAGGAGATGATGGCGGAAGTTTAACCAACCTTAATATTGTAATTGCCGATGTTCCTTTTGTAAAACTCAGCGCTACTTCTTGTTGCGATACTATCGTTTGTCCGAATCAACCAATCAGAATGACGGAGCAGGATACTTCAACTTACCCCGCAACAGTTTTGTGGAGCAATGGTACTTTTGCACACAGTTTTACAGAAAATGTTTCGGCTACTACTGTCTATACGGTTACAGTAAGTGACCACCGCAACTGTCAGATTATTCAATCGCACACGGCTACGGTTTACAATAATATTGTGGGCATGGTTACCTGTTGCGATACTACCGTTTGTTCGGGTGGCACGGTTGGGTTGAATGTAAGCGCTCCTTCAGTTCCTCCGTTAACTTATATGTGGAGCACAGGGGCAACCACCACTTCCATCACTCCCACTGTTTTTACTTCACAAACCTTTTTTGTTACCGCTACCGACCCTAACGGTTGTACCATTCAGCAGAGTGCCGATGTAACCGTGGGCAATACGTTTCCGAACTTTAATGTTTGCTGCGATACTGTTTTATGCGCTGCTTCGCCACTTACATTTGTGGCAAGCACCACGGCATCGCCTGTGAGTTATACCTGGAGCAGTGGACAAAACACCGCAAGTATTACGCAGCAGGTTTCTTCTTCGCAAACATTTACCGTTACTGTTTCTAACACCAGCGGATGCTCAGCCACTGCAAGTGTAAATGCACTTGTAAATAATGTGACTCCGTTGTTTTCGGTTTGTTGCGATACTACGTTTTGCCCCGGTGGAACGCTTCTTGCGAATGCCACAGCAGATAGTGTGTTGACTTATAACTGGAGCAGCGGGCAAAATACTGCTGCAATTACCCAACAGGTTTTTATTACAGAAACATTTACCGTTACCGGCACTGATGCCAACGGCTGCACGGCTACACAAAGTGTAAACGCCACCATCAATAATATTCCGCCTGCGTTTACCTTGTGTTGCGATACAAGTTTCTGCATTTCGGGAACGGTGCTTGCAGCGGTAAGTTCTGCTAACCCGCTTAGTTATAACTGGAGCAGCGGACAAACCACGGCTTCTATATCTCAAACTATTTCTTCTTCCCAATCTATTTTTGTAACGGTGACGGATGCCAACGGCTGTACTGCCGAAGACTTTATAGATGTGTTGATTCAAAACACGCCTCCTGCTTTTTCGGTTTGTTGCGATACAGTTATTTGCCCGAGTGGCAACGCAACCTTTGCGGTCATTTCTTCGGGCACTTCGCAATTCAATTATAACTGGAGCAGCGGTGAGCAGACTGTTTCTATTACCCAACAAATTTCTGCTGCGCAAACTTTTACGGTAACTGTAAGCGACCAAAACGGCTGCACAGGAACAGGAAGCGCGAGTGCTACTTTGAACAACAGCGCGGTTGATTTTTCGGTTTGTTGCGATACGGTGGTGTGCGATGGCAACGCGGCTGTGTTTGCGGCTTCTTCGCTTAGTGTGATGAATTATGTTTGGAGCAGTGGCGAAAACACGGCTGTGGTTACCGAGGTTATTACCGCACCGCAAACCTTTACGGTTACCGCCACCAATGCTGCGGGTTGCAGCGGCACCCGTACCGTGCAGGCAGATATTTCTATTCCGCAAACTACGGTTACGGCTTCGCCCGATACCAATATTTCGTTGGGGCAAACCGTGCAGTTGAGTGCCAGTGGCGATAGCGGCACTGCTTACGCGTGGTCGCCTGCTGCGGGTTTAGATAATGCGGGTATTCAAAACCCGAAAGCCACACCACTAACTACCACTACTTATTGCGTTACCGCTACCGACCACTACGGCTGCACCGCCACGGCTTGTTACAAAATTGAAATCCTTTTGCCCGATATTAAAATACCCGATGCGTTTTCACCGAATGGCGATGGGGTAAACGATGAGTTTATCATCTTCCCGCTTTCGTCAACCATTGAGGATATAAAAATTTACAACCGCTGGGGCGAAGTGGTGTTTTCTGCCAAAGGCAATGCCGCCTGGAACGGCAGTTACAAAGGCAGTGTGCAGCAGGCGGGCAATTTTGTTTTGCAGGTTTCGTATACCAACCCACTTAGCCCGGGTAAAACCAATACGGTAGTGAAGGATGTAATTTTGGTGAGGTAGAACATCAAATCAATTTTAAGTAACTTCGTTTAAAATTCAGACTATGTCGTTCAAAGAAATATATGATGTGCCTAAGAACCATCAGCTCACCATCAACCTTCCACAAACCTTTCCTTCAAAAAAGAAAGTAATGGTTACGGTGGAAGAAATGTCGCTTTCCAAAAAGGAAAAAATGAAGTTGATGAAACACGCGGCTGTTGACCCGCTTTATGTACAGGACATGAAGGAAGTAAACAGCGATTTTGACAGCATCAACAACGAGGGGTTATGAAGTTTGGGCGATGGACTATATGGCTGGCAAACTTAGACCCTGTTATAGGTTCAGAACAGGGAAAAACCCGTCCGGTAATGGTTATCAGCGAAAATCAAATCAATGAAGTGCTTTCTGTAGTCAATGTTCTTCCCATAACTTCAAGAAAAAAGAACCGCAGTGTTTATCCTAATGAAGCCCTGCTTCCTTCCAAATTATCGGGCTTGAAAAAAGAATCTATAGTGCTTTGCTATCAAATAAGAACGCTCGATAAGAAACGCCTAGTAAAGAAGTATGGTGACTTAGATGATGAAACAGTGCAACAGGAAATTATCTCGGCACTTTCGTTTCAGTTAGGCATTGAATAAACCACCGCCTCCCCCATGCTCCCCTCCCCAAAAACCATCCTCCTCTTGCTGCTTTGCGGCTTGGGTGTTTGTGTAAAGGCGCAAACGGTTTGGAATAAGACTTATATTGACAACAGGCCCGCCATGCTGTTTGGCAGCGTATTATTTATTGATACCTCTTACATTTTTACAGGCTCGGCTTATGGCTCTAACCTTGTAGTAAAGTCAATTGTAGGTAACATTAATCTCTATGGCGAGTTAACACAGTATAAATTGCAGGTAGATTCTCAAACTACCTCATATACATCTTACTCGAATGCCTTAATAAAAACAAAAGATGGCAGAATTGCCTTTACAGGTGGTGCTGATGATTCGCTTGCCTATTTACTTTTCTGTATAGCTAAACTTAATCTTGACTCGGCTGTCGTTTTTAAGTATTACACACCGAATACTCATACTTACTACGGTTGTAGCTTGCTCCAGGATGGCTCTGACTATTTTATAACGGGTGTTCGATTAGATGGCTTAGGATATAATGGAGATGTTTTTCTGATGAAAATTGATTCAGCAGGAAACAGGTTATGGGAAAAATATTATCACCAAACAGTAAGAGATGAAGCCCACAGCATTATCAAGCTATCGAACGGTAATCTAATGTTAGGAGCGGCAGCAGACGATTTAAACCAAACCCACGCGCGCGCCCACACTTGGCTTCTCGAAGTTGACACCGCAGGTACTCTTGTAAGGCAATGGTTCGACCCTAACGACAGCACTTATGTGGCAGAGGGTTTAACACAAACAAGCGATGGTGGATTTATTTATGGAGCGCAGAAAAAGTGTGAGCAATCAGTTAATCAGGTTTTTTTTACCGCTACCATTGTAAAAATGGATAGTGCATTTAACAAGCAGTGGACATTTTCAGGAGGATATAAAGGGGATGTAACAGGGTTTACGGACATACATATTTTATATGATGGTAACTACATTGCTTGTGGTAATTATAATAATGCTCAGGGATGGATAGTAAAACTTGATACAGCAGGTCATATAATTTGGGAAAGAAAATATGTAGGTATAACCACAGCAGGGAGCAAGAATTATTTAACTGATATAGACGAGTTGCCTGACATGTCGTTAATAGCTGTTGGGCAATGCCAGCAAAGTGGGGCACCACCCCAAGTAGGCTGGTTCCTAAAATTAGACAGCAACGGCTGCGAAATAGAAAACTGCCTTACCGGCATTTCACAATCCGCAATTGAGAATCCGCAATTCGCAATCTTCCCCAACCCCGCCACTTCCTCTTTCTCCCTCGACATCGAAAACCCTTTGCTGCAAGGCGGCAGTTTAGACCTATATAATATAGACGGCAAAAAGCTGAGCAGCACCGCCAATAACTTCAACCGCCAAACCAAGGTAGATATAAGCCAGTTCCCCAACGGCATTTACCTTTGGCGCTACACCGCCCCTAACCAAGTGGTGCAAAGCGGGAAGGTTATAAAAGAGTAGAACAGACTTTAGACACAAGACACGAGACACAAGACAATAGCCGGAATGGTCGGTTTTGGTGTGAAATCAGGCAAAAAGCATCATTTTTATTGTTTTAGTCGGTTGCCCCGAGCCGTGGGGCACGTGAACGGAATCGCGGGGCACATGGATGGAGCCGCGGGACACATGGACGGAGCCGCAGGACACATGGACGGAGCCGCGGGACACATGGACTAAGCCGCGGGGCACGTGGACGGAGTCACGGGGCACATGGACGGAGTCACGGGGCACATGGACGGAGATGCGGGGCAACTCCAGTTCGACATTCTACATGTGTAGTGAGTCATCCTACACGTCTAGCCGAAGTTCCTACACGTCTAGCAGCTCCTCCTAGATGTGTAGCCGGAGTTCCTGCAAGTCTAGTTTGTATTGGCTGTTTGTATTTGCGCAAGGGATAGAACGGAAAGCCCGCAACATTTTTTTGTTTGTGCTTCGACAAGCTCAGCATGACAAACAAAAAAATGTGAGGACTTGAAGTGAAAGCCCGACCCTGCGCCTGCCTGCCGGTAGGCAGGCAGGCGCAGGGATGCGCCATGCCTTCGTCAAAGCACTTCGGCAGGCAAGCCATAAAAATTTTAAAAAGAAAACTTAGCCCCCACCATTCCGCTGATGCCATAGCCCGGGTAATGGTTCCAGGGCTGGTATTTGAAATTGGCAATATTGTTTAGCGAGCCGAAGAACGAAATGTGTTTGTTCATGATATACTCGGCACTTAGGTTGATGTCGGCAGTGCCGTTGAGTTGTTTCTCTTTGCCATCTGTAAGTTTTGCGTAAGCAGCAGTAATGCCATACACATCGAGGTTAAGCGAGATTTTGTTTTTCCAGATATAGTTAACGCGCAGCGTGGTTTTAAACGCGGGCTGGTGCCAGGCGCGCTTTTCAGTATTGAGCGCATAAAGGTTGTAGTCAGCACTCAGCGAAAGGCGCAGCCACTCTTTTACATTATAGCCACCTTCGAAATGCACATTATACACGAGGGCTTTGGCTTCGTAAATAATGCGGAAGCGTTTGGTGTCGGCAGTGTCGTTTACAAACAGCGGCAGGTTCGTAATGTGGTTTAAATGAAAAGCCACGTTGTAAGAAAAGTTTTGTGCCGTGCCTTTAAAGCCCGTTCCAAAATCGCCAACGGTAGAATTTTTTATGGTCACCGAGTTTTGAATGAAAGGATTAACGAGCGAATAACTGAGCAGCGAGTTCTTTTGAACGTTGTGGTTATAGTCGAGATAAGCAATAATGGAATGCTCATACAGGCGTTTTTCTACGTGCAGTTCGCAGGCGAACACCGGATTTTTTCCATCCACGGCAATGCCGAAATAGCCGCTGGCTTTCCAGTCATCGTTGTTGAATGCATAGCCAATCGTAGGTGTAAAAATGGTGCGCTGCAAGCTCAGCGAATCGTTTTTCAATTTAGAAGCATCGAAGAAGAACCGGAAACCGGCAGAGTGAAATTTCTTAAATGATTTTTTAAAATCGGTAGTGCCGCCCACATACCATTCATTGGCTTTGCCGAAAACTTCTTGCAAATAATTGAAGTGAATGTTTTGGCTCACATCTACTTCGGCTTTGTTGCGTTGCGCGTTTTTAAAATGCACATCGGCATCGTAAGTTCTGTAAACCTCGCGCACTTTTTTTTCTTCGAACGAACTATCGGTACCATAAAAATGTGTGCGGTAATTGCGGAAGGTGAAGTTGGTTCCTACTTCAAATGTTTTGGGATAATATTTGAGATACACGCCCGCTTCATCGTCACTAAAGTGCTGGTTCTTTATTTTATAACCGCGTGCCGAAAGGTGATTATAGAAAATTCCGAATTGGAGATTTTTTGTTTTGTTGTCGTTGTAAGCCAGTTGCGCCAGCGGCATCAACTGACTGCCAAAACCAATTTTGATAAACGAAGTGTTGTATTTCTCCAGCTTCTCTTTGCTCATGGATAGCGGCTTGAGCGGATTGGCTTCGAAGGGAATGTCTTTGTAATCTTTAGCCGGAACGCTGTAAGTAAGCACGGGTTTTGTTTCTTCCACTTCAGGAATATTCGGTTGAATGTTCACCTTCTGCGCATCCTGTATGGTGGCTTCGTATTCTTTCACTACAATAACTTCTTCGTTGCTTACCTGCGCAAAGGTGTATTGGCAACAAAATGCAATTGTCGTGGTGATAAAAAAATTTTTCAGCAAGCTCTTCATACTACTTGTTTAAAATTGAATCCTGTTCCATAATCAAGGTATCGCTCGGCAGGGTCTGCATAATCTTCGACTTGTTTAACTCTTCGCTTCTAATCTTTTCAAGTTTATCTTTTGCTTCCTGCAAAACCGCTGCATCGCCTTCGTAGTTTTCTACAATACTTTCGAGTGTGGCTTTTGCCTGAAACGAATTGCCCTGCGCATTGTAGTTGTCGGCAATCAGAATAAACGCCTTCGCCACCCAATACTCGTAACTCGAGTAGCGGTTCTTGACCTTGAAACAGGTATCAAGCGACTGTTTGTATTTCTGTTGCTCGAAAAGAATCTTTGCGACCATGTATTTTGCTTCCACCGCTTTTTCGCTCACCGGCATTTCGGTTACGCGGTTAAAAGCAGAGAGTGCAAAGTCCTTATCATTCTTGGAATAATAGGCTCTTCCCTTTTCGTAAAACGCTTCCTGCCAGTCGGCATCTTTTGCGCTGCCCGAGTTAATCAATTGGTCGGCATACTCAATTACCTCATCGGTGTGGTTCAACTTCACCGCGCAATGCATAGAGCCCATCATAGCCGTGTAAGTATTTTGTGCCGATGTGCTTACCGTGTATAGTTGTTTGTAGAAAGCATTTGCCTTTTCGTAATTGCTCAACTCGTAGTAAGCAATGCCCGAAGCTTTGAGCAAAGCGCGCTCAAAATATTTGCTGTATCTGTTTTGAACAATGGCTTCGTAATCGGTAAGGGCAGAAAGAAAATCTTTTGCCTTGGTATGGCATTCCGATTTTTTCCAATGCACTTCGCTGGCGAAGAAACCATTCGGGAATTTGCTCAGGTAATTTCCGAAGAGTGTGATGGCGCGTGTGCAATCGTTGGCATTGTAAACGTTATCTGCACTTTGAAATAAAAGCGAATCCTGCTCGGTAGAAGAAATGGTGATGTTCGAATTGTTCTTTACAAAATCGAAATACTCATCGGCTCTTCCCAATTCAACGCACAGGTCTTTAAGCGCATCCAATGCCTGAATAGCTTCCTGCGATTTCGGAAATTTAATGGCAACGGCTTTATAGTCTTCCACGGCTTCGGTCTTCTTTCCGCTGTTGTAGTCAATCACCGCAATTTTCAAATAACACTTAGGCAGTAGCGCACTGCTGCTGTTTTTGTTGATGATGTTTTGAAATGCCGCGCGCGATGCCGCAAAGTTTCCCTGCTCTAACTCTGTTTCGCCAATTTCAAAAAATGCCTGCTCGGCATAATTCGAAGAAGGATAATTAGCCGTAAGCATTTTCATAGCCGCAATCTTCTCTTCGTCTTTTCCCTGTAAACCAAGAATGATTCCCTTTTGAAACTGCGCATACTCCGCACTGCTCCAGCGCATGTCTACAATTTTTTCATAAGCGGAAATGGCTTTGTTGTAGTTCTTTGTTATGAAAGCGCAATCGGCAAAGCGCAGATATAAATCGGGCAACAGAGAAGTTTTGCCTTTTGAATCAATCGTGGTTTTAGATTCATCAATTGCATTGCCAAAATAAAGCGAAGCATCATCATACTTCTTTTGCTTGAACGAACAGTAGCCCGTGTTGTAATACGCGCGGAACTTTGTTGCCTCTCCTTTTTTCTCCACGGCATTATCAGCTAACTGTATAAACTGCAAATAGAGCGGAGCGGCTTCCTCATAATTTCCATTGGTGTAAATTATTTCTGCTTTTAAATAAAGCGCTAAAGCATGCAGTGCCGAATTGAAAGAATACTTCAACGATTTGTTACAAAGCTCAAGTGCATCACTCCACTTCTTATCATTAAACAATTCTACCGCGCGGAAGTAAGTTACCTTTTGATACGCTTCTTTGAGCAAAGCACTTTCGCTTTTCAGGCTCTCCATTATTTTATAAGCGCGCTCATAGTTTTTGGTTTGCACTAATACAGCCGCTAATAATTCATTCGCTTCATCAGTATAAAGTCCAGCAGGATTTTTCTCTAAATAATTTTCAAAACTCTGAATGGCTTCTGTGCTGAAACCAAGTTCAAACGAAAGCTTGCCATAATTGAACAACGCATTCTGCTGAATGGTTTCATCAAAATTCATGGTAGCAGCGCTTTGATAAGCAGCACGCGCTTTTTCTTTTTGGTTTGTTTTCAAATAGCAATCTGCTAATGAGTAAGTCGCATTTTGTCCGAGGGTTTCCTGCAACAAATTCAACTGCTTAAAATTTTCAATTGCTTTAACGTATGCCCCGGTTTGATACTGACAGTAAGCCAGCATGTAAATATCTTCTTTGCGCATTTTAGGAGCGCGCGTAACATAATTCTCAATCAGCGGAAGCGCTTTTACATAATCACTTCGCTGAAAATAAACCTGCCCCAACATAAAGCGCATCTCCTCTTTATACAGCACGGTTGGGTTTTCCAAACTCTTAGTTACATAGGAAATCACTTTATCAAAGTCCTTCCTGATGTAATAAATCTGTGCGATGTAATAAGGAATTACAGACGCATACATTTTCGAATCTTCAATCAGGCTGAAACTTTTGAGGGCTTCGTTATAGTCTTTGGTGTAGAAACAAATGAAAGCGTAGTAGTAAGTGGCTGGATAAAAATATTTGTCCTTAATATCTTTTACAGAGGAGAAAAGCGGTTTGGCTTCAGCAAACTTCTTCTTCGTAAAATAAGAATATGCCAGTTGAAATTTGTAATCGTAAATCTGGTCGTTGTTTAAATCGTCAATGTTTATCTTGGTAAAGTAGGTAATGGCATCGGTGTAGTTATTGTTGCGGTAGTAGTATTTACCGAGGTAGAAATAAATCAGCCTGCGTTTATCGGTTTCGTGATACTTCTTGAAATAACCGAGCAAAAGTTGCTCTGCATCTTTATCATTTACTTCAGTAGCGCAAACGGCTATGTAGTATTCGAGATTCTGCATCATCACCTCGTTGGTATGAGATACAGCAGTTTTGGGTTGCTTATAAATTTCTTCAAACTTCTCGCGCGCACTCAGGTAATTTTTTTCATCAAAAAGTTCTATGCCTTTCTTTAATGCTGCTTCGGCATCGGCATAGATTTGCGTTTGCTGCGCATGCGCGGCAAAAATAGAGATATAACAAATAGCCAGACAAAAAATACGCTTAAGCACTTTAGTGTTTCTTAATTAACGCGTCAAAGTTATTTATTGATATACCGCAATAGAGTAAACGCATGTGACGAATTTCCACAGAAATGTTTTGGTGTCTATTGAAAAAAGCAATTTCTATTTCTCATCTTCGAACAAATTCTATTGTATGCCACTAACACGTAAAGATTATCTGAAAGCCAACTTCGCTTTGGCTTTATCATCGCTTCCTCTTGCTAATTTATTTTCCAAACCATCGGTGAGTTGGCAATATCAACCCGGAGAAGTTAAAACAGGTGGCGTAAAAATGATTGAGATTGATGGCGGCTACAAAGTGTGGACGAAAAAAGTGGGCAACGGAAAAATAAAAGTGCTCACTTTACATGGCGGACCCGGATGCACACACGAATACTTTGAATGCTTTGAAGATTTTTTGCCGCAGGAAGGCATTGAGTTTTATTACTACGACCAGCTTGGCTCAGAGTATTCCGACAAACCCGACAACAAAAAACTTTGGAACATTGAACGCTTTACCGAAGAGGTTGAACAAGTGCGCAAAGGTTTAGGGTTAGAAGACTTTTATCTCTACGGACAAAGCTGGGGCGGAATGCTCAGCATTGAATATGCATTGAAGTATGGAAAGAACCTGAAGGGCTTAATTATTTCGAACATGACGGCAAGCATTCCTTCTTATCTGAAATATGTGAACGAGTTGCGTGATAAATTTCCTGCTGCAACCGTAAAGATGATGGAGCAATATGAAGCGAAAGAACAATGGGATGCAAAAGAATATCAGGACTTGCTCATCAATGAACTTTACAACAAACACATTTGTCGCATCGTTCCATGGCCCGAGCCGGTTACGCGAATGTTTAAGCACTTAGCGGCTCCCGTTTACAACACCATGCAGGGCAATAATGAATTTGTGGTTACCGGAACTTTTAAAGACTGGGACCGCTGGAACGACCTGCATAAAATTGCAAACAAAACTTTGCTGCTTGTAGGCAGATACGACAGTATGCGCGTTGCAGATATTGAAAAAATGAAGTCGCTGATTCCAAACAGTCGCATGCACGTTTGCGAAAACGGCAGTCACCTTTCCATGTGGGACGACCAGGAGAATTATTTCAAATATCTGCTAGCTTATTTTAAGGATGTAGAGAAAGGAAGTTTCTAATTAGAGTTTCGGAAACTTCATTTTGTATTCTACATCTACCTTTCCTTTCGAAATTTTTTCGAGACGACCTTTGAGTAAAGTTCTCTTAAGGGGTTGGAGGTGGTCAATGAAAAGCTTACCTTCTATATGGTCGTATTCGTGTTGAATTACACGAGCGGTTAAACCCGTAAATGTTTTTTCGTGCTTTTTAAAATCGCGATCCAAATACTGAATGCGGATTTTTTCTTCTCTATAAACCTCTTCGCGAATATTGGGAATACTCAAACATCCTTCTTCATACGCCCAGTCATCACCTGTTTCTTCCAACATTTTTGCATTGATAAAAACTTCGCGAATGCCTTCGTTCTTTTCGCCTTCGTCATACATACGTCTGCTGTCGATTACAAACAAACGTATAGCTCTGTTCACCTGCGGAGCAGCCAAACCAACACCTTTGCTCTTTTCCATCGTTTCAAACATATCGTCAAGCAATTTTTCGAGATGCGGATAATCTTTCGTTATCTCCACACCTACTTTGCGTAAAACAGGGTCGCCATAAGCTACAATAGGAAGAACCATTTTTAAATTTTGAGTTGCGAATTAAAACAAATCATTTTGTTTTCATCTCGAGATACGATTGAAGAATAATGTTTGCACTGATAGCGTCTACATTTCCTTTGTTTCTCCTCTCCTTTTTATTCACTCCACTAAGCAAAAGCGTTTGTTTGGCAATTTTAGAAGTAAAACTTTCATCAACCTTGTGAACTTTTTTATCGGGATAAATTTCGTTGAGCTTCGCAATAAACGTGTCAATGTGTTTTACAATTTCATTTTCAGTATGGCCGTGTGCAAACGGATAACCCACTACAAAAGCTTCCACTTCTTCTTTTGTGCAATACGCTTTAACGAAAGCAAAAATTTCTTTCGTTGGTATTGTTTCGAGCGTGTTGGCAATAATCTGCAAAGGGTCAGTTACAGCAACACCCACTCTTCTCAATCCAAAATCGAAAGCTAAAACTCTGCTCATGGTTTATTTATCTTCGGGAACTACCGTTGACTTAACAGTAAGCACCGTGTTTCTTGGTTCAGTATTCGTAGTAACGGTTACCGTTTTTTCTACTTCTCCTTTTTTGTTGTGGCTATCGAACTGAACAAAAATACTTCCTTCATTACCGGGCAAAATTGCTTCGCGCGTCCAGCGAGGAACAGTGCAACCGCAAGAACCTTCTGCTTTAATAACAAAGAGTGGTTTCTTGCCGGTGTTTACAAATTTAAAATTCGTGCTTACGAATTCGCCTTGCTTAATCTTCCCAAATTCGTGCACCAATCTTCCGAAATGAATGGAAGTTAAATCAGGATTCGCAGGCGGCTCGGCTGGTTGATTCAACATAGCAGGGTCGTTATTCGGTCTGTCGAACGGACTTGGTTCTGAATTTTGTGTTTCGGTTTTTACAGGAGATGCTTTTGTTTCAGTTTTATTACTAGAAAGCTCTTCCACTTTTTTATTCAGATTGTAATTCTGATAAACCAAAAAAGAAACAACTACTACTAAAAGCGCCAGCAAAAAAATGGTGATAGTGTTTTTCATTTGCTCAATAAAATTTCGTGCGAAGATAAAGGGATGAACTTTACTACGCAGGTTTTTTGAATTTTTATTGAACGGACTTCTCTCCTATTTTCTATAAACTTTGAAAGTTACCCGTGCTTCTTATTTTCACCACCTCTTTCTCACACTATAAACACAAACCATGAACGGAGGCGAAATAATTGCGAAAGTATTACAGAAACAAGGTGTAAAATTTTTGTTCACGCTTTGTGGCGGGCATGTGTCGCCCATTTTTGTTTCAGCACAGAAACTTGGCATAAGAGTAATTGACACTCGCCATGAAGTGAATTCTGTTTTTGCAGCAGATGCAGTTTCGCGCTTAACGGGTATTCCGGGTGTGGCAGTGGTTACGGCAGGTCCAGGTTTAACCAATACTATTACTGCGGTAAAAAATGCAGCACTCGCACAATCGCCATTAATTCTTTTAGGAGGTGGTGCAGCAACAATTCTGAAAGGCAGAGGAAGTTTGCAAGATATTGACCAACTCTCGATTATGAAAGCAGTGTGTAAATACAGCACTACCATTTCAAAAGTGAAAGAGATTGTGCCAACGATTGAAAAAGCATTTGCTATTGCGCAAGAAGGTGTTCCCGGTCCTGTTTATGTAGAATGCCCTATTGATACTTTGTATGGAGAAGAGTTAGTGCGTAGTTGGTATGGAGCCAAGAGCAAAGAAGAGCCGCCAAAGAATTTTCAGGAACGCATTGTGCAGTGGTATATCAATAACCACGCGAAGAATTTATTTGCCGGAAAAGAAAGCGTTGACTTCAACGCACCGGCTATAAAGGTCACTTATCCGAAGCATTCTGCTTCGCAAATTGATAAAGCGATTTCGAGGATTAAAGCGGCATCGAAACCCGTGATGCTGATTGGAAGCGGAGCGATGATGAATCCGCAAAAAGCAAATGCGTTAGCCGAAGCAGTGAGCAAACTTGGCATTCCGGTTTACTTAAGCGGAATGGGAAGAGGATTGCTTGGCAAGGAAAACGATTTGCAGATGCGCCATCATCGTAAAGATTGCATCAAGGAATCTGACTTAATTATTCTGGCAGGTGTGCCGAATGATTTCCGTTTGGATTACGGCAATCATATTGGCGGAAGAAAATTTATTTCCATCAACCGTAGTAAAGAGGATTTAACGAAGAACAAAACTCCTACACTCGCGATTCATGCCGACCCGCAGGATTTTTTGATTGCGCTTTCAGAAAAATATCAGGGCAATTATTCTTCATGGTTAGAATCACTTCGTGCTCGTGATGCAAAACGCGAAGCCAATATTAATGAGCAGGCAAATGCAGAAGTTAATCGCGGAATCAATCCAATAAAACTCTTCCGCAATTTGGAACCGGAGTTAGATGAGAACACAATACTTATTGCCGATGGTGGGGATTTTGTAGCTACTTCTGCTTATACACTTCGTCCGCGGAAACCATTGAGCTGGCTCGACCCGGGAGTGTTTGGAACGCTTGGAGTAGGCGCAGGATTTGCGCTTGGTGCTAAATTGGTTTTCCCTGAAAAAGATGTTTGGATTATTTACGGTGATGGTAGTGCAGGATACAGTTTAATGGAATACGACACCTTTGTTCGACATAATCTTCCGGTTATTTCTGTGATTGGTAACGATGCTTGTTGGAGTCAGATTGCGCGTGACCAGGTGGAGTTTCTGCAAAGCGATTGCGCGATGAATCTTGCGCTTAGCGATTATCAAAACATAGGTAAAGCGTTTGGTGCAGAAGGAGTGCGCGTAGAAAACCTCGACCAGTTTAACGCTGCTGTGGTGGAAGCTAAAACACTTTCACGCAAAGGAACGCCTTATATCATTAATGCGATTATCGGGAAGACGGATTTCAGAAAGGGTTCAATTTCGATGTAACATAAACTTTAAACTACAAACATGAATTTAGGAATACCTCAACGCGAACACACTGCACTTTTAGTTATAGATGTTCAGGAAAGATTGATGCCTGTGATTTTTGAACAGGAAAAAGTTTTTAGTAACGTGAATAAACTTTTGCGAGGGGCGGAAATACTCAATCTCGAAACTATTATCACCGAACAATATCCTAAGGGATTAGGCAATACCTGTAAAGAAGTTCAACTGCCGAAGAAGGCAAACATTATTGAGAAAGTTTGTTTCAGTTGTATGCTGAGCGAGCCCGTGAGTGAGCAATTAAAGTTGACGAATGTAAAGTCGTTGATTATTTGCGGGGCTGAATCACACATTTGTGTTTTGAAAACAACCTTAGATGCGATTAAAGCGGGTTACGAAGTGCATGTTGTAGCCGATGCAGTTTCATCGCGCACACCGGAAAACAAACAACTGGCTTTAGAAAGAATGCGACAGGCAGGCGCCTTTATAGTTTCTACCGAAATGATTCTGTTTATGCTTTTAGATAAAGCCGGCACCGATGAATTCAAGGCCATCAGCAAACTGATAAAGTAAAATCACCAATG
This sequence comes from Bacteroidota bacterium, assembly GCA_947476645.1. Taxonomy (GTDB): domain Bacteria; phylum Bacteroidota; class Bacteroidia; order Chitinophagales; family LD1; genus Bog-950. The sequence goes on along the minus strand of CANJRM010000003.1, from coordinate 22,469 downwards.
AAATTTCTCTTCACTGTTCTTACCCTTTACTTTTCGCTTTTTACTTTTCACTTTTCGCTTGCTCAAGATACTTCCATCTGTTATCTGCGCGATGACAACGGCAGAATAAGAGAACATAATGTTGACTTTTTGAAAATGAATCTGGATGTAAAGTTCAACACACAGGAAGGCAAAGTAATTGGCAAAGTGAAGTATGATTTTCGTCCCATTCAGTATGTAACAGATACTTTGTTTTTGAATGCTCCCGGCATTGATATCAAATCTGTTTCGCTAAACGGAAAGGAAACTAAATTCGTTACCGATAGTTTTGGTTTGATTGTTCGTTTTCTTCCCCCGCTTGATTGGAATAAGCAATACAAACTTGAAATAAGTTACGAAGCCACACCAAGAAAAGGACTCTATTTCATCGGATGGAATGTGGATGCGAAGAATACAACCAACGACAGATATTTCACGCGCAAACAAATATGGACACAAGGACAGGGCATTGACAACCGTCATTGGATTCCATGTTACGATGATGTGAATGATAAATTGATTACCGAGACGACTATCACTTTTGATTCGGCATACACGGTTGTTTCAAACGGTGTGCTGAAAGAGAAAAAGAAAAATGCAGATGGGACCGCTACCTGGGATTATGCGATGAGCAAACCGATGGTTCCTTACCTAATTATGATAGGCATTGATAAATATGCTTACAAAGATTTCAAGAGCAGGAACGGAATGGTAAGCCGCCAGTACTATTATGCCGACCATCCTGAAACCGCAAACCCTACTTATGAATACAGTGCTGAGATGATGGATTGGCTTTGCGAACAAACCGGAGTGCGCTATCCGTGGGAAACGTATTGCAATGTGCCCGTGCAGGATTTTATGTATGGCGCTATGGAAAATACTACGGCAACTGTTTACGGAGATTTTTATTTGAACGATAAGCGCACCGTTTTAGAACGCCCTTATGTTTCTACCAATACCCATGAACTAACCCATCAATGGTTTGGAGATTATATTACCGAATACAGCGGTACTCACCATTGGTTACACGAAAGTTTTGCCACTTATTACGCCAAACAATTCATTCATCATGTTTTGGGTGAAGACCGCTACGAATGGGACAGACGAATGGAGCAGAACAACGCTATGAATGCCGATAAAATCAATCGTTATCCGGTGGCGCACACCATGGGCGGTAGTAACAGGCATTATCCTAAAGGAAGTGCGGTGATTGATATGATTCGATACGTTGTTGGTGATTCGGTTTACAAAAGAAGTGTGACAAATTATTTAAAGAAACACGCTTATTCAAACGTTCTTACCAGCGATTTTAAAATGACGTTTATGGAAACCGCGGGAGTTAACCTCGATTGGTTTTTTGATGAGTGGATTAATCGTGCGGGCTTTCCGGAATATGTTGTGAGCTACGAAAAACAAAAAGAACGTGTGGCTGTTTTTGTAAATCAAAAACAAAAAGTAGATGAGTTAACCGGCTACTTCAAAATGCCGATTGTGTTTGAAGCTCATTTCAAAGATGGTTCTTCTTCAAGTTCAAAAGAATGGTTGAGTCGTGCCGCTGATACCGTTTATTTAAATGCAACACCCGGTGCCGAAATTGATTATGTGCTCTTTGACCCGGGTTCTAACATTATTAAGAGCGTTGAATTCAAAAAGAGTTTCGATGAGCTGAGTTCGCAGTTATTGAAGGCAAAACATTTCATGGATAGATATGATGCTTTGCGCGCTTTGCTCGATACATCGATTGAAAGAAAGCGAGATTTGCTGGTGAAAACTTTCAAGGAAAATAATTTTCAAACGCTGAAAGCTGAAATTGTTCATCAGCTTTCTAAAGATACCACAGCGGCAAGCTATCAACTGTTTCAAACTGCTTTACATGATAAAGATATGATGGTACGCAGAAGTGTTTTGGACTACCTCGATACTTTTCCTGCGGCTATTGTGCCCGATGTAGAAAAAATACTCAGCGATACTTCTTACATCAATATTGAAACAGCGTTGCGCAAACTGTGTAAACAGTTTTCTGCTAAAGCCCAAACCTATTTAGCGCAAACAAAAAACCTGTATGGCCTAAACGATAATGTGCGCATGGCATGGCTCGAAATGAAAATCAAATACGGCACCGCAAATGTTGAAGAAGCGAGAAAAGAACTGACCACCTATGCTTCGAATCATTTTGAATTCAGAACCCGCACCCGTGCTTTCGAAGCCATTGAACGATTAGAGTATTGCAATGAAGAGGTAATCAAAAACCTTTTCAACGCCTGCACTTATACCAACAGCCGCCTGGCCAATCCGGCTTCAAAATGCCTGAAGAGTTTGGTAAAAACCCCTTCTAATTCAGAAATGGCGAAAGCAATTTTTGAACTCACCAAATGGAAAGACTGGGAAAGAAAGATTATTGAAGCCCAGTTGAAATAAGAATTGACTTTTTTAGGCAAAAACACCAGGGGCTTAACCCTGGTTGGGCAGCGCTTGCCGCCAAAGAGCAATTCTGTGTTCTTCGAAATAGAACAAACTACCTGTTTTACCTTTAAAGCTGATTGAACAAGCCAAAAACACATCAAAACACCATAAAACTGCATTGTTACTTTGAAAAATAGTAACAGAATAATCGAAAAAGGGAACAGAATTATCAGAAAAGGGAACAGATTAATCAATAAAAGGAGCAGAATAATGGATTTCTTAATCAAAACAATCGCTACTTTAATCAAAACTATGGCTGCTTTAATCAAAACTATCGCTACTTTAATCAAACCTATCGTTGCTTTAATCAAAACTATCGCTCTCTTCGATAAAATATTGGATAATCTAGTCTGTTTAGTCGATAATCGGGTTTGTTTAATGGTTAACTTGGGCTGTTTAACCGATAATTTGGGCTGATTAACGGTTAACTTGTGCAAACCGAAAATTTTTTTCATCATAAAATCGAAAACACCGAAATAGAAATGAACCTCGCTGCTTCGTTTAGTTTTATTGCACAAACTTTATTCCACCACTAATTTTATTTTCATTCGCTCAAATAAATCATGAACTCGTTTCGCAATTCGCCTTTCTTTAAAATTTATATATCGCTGGGTGCCTTCTTTTGCATAGTGGTAATAGGTATGGCGGGCTTTATGGGCATTGAAGATTATACGCCCATCGAATCGCTTTACATGACCGTAATTACACTTTCCACGGTGGGTTTTACCGAAGTAAAGCCGCTGAGCGATGCGGGCAGAGTGTTCACTATTTTTCTAATAACCGTAAACCTGGCGGTGGCTACCTATTTTATTGCGCAACTTTCGAGTTATGTTTTCGAAGGCGAATTTTCAAGAACGTATAAACTTTTCAAAATGAAAAACTCCATTAAAGAACTGAAAGGACATATTATTATTTGCGGTTTTGGTCGCAATGGTCGCGAGGCAGCCGGCATTTTTCACAACAGCCGCCATAACTATGTGGTCATTGAAAAAAAAGAAAGCCGCAGAGATGATTTGCCCTTTGAAATTGATTACTACCTCGAAGATGATGCCACGCGCGATGAAACTTTGATTGAAGCAGGTATTGAACATGCCGCTGCGCTTATCAGTACATTGCCCGATGATGCCGATAATGTTTTTGTAGTACTTACCGCACGCGAGCTGAATCCTAATCTCAAAATCATCAGCCGTGCATCGAATGATTCTTCGGTTAAAAAATTGAAAACCGCTGGTGCAAACAATGTAATTATGCCCGATAAAATTGGTGGTGCACACATGGCTACCCTTATCACCAGCCCCGATGTTAAAGAATTTGTTGACCTCCTCGCCACCCAGCATAATGAACACTTCAGCGTTGAAGAAATTGAATCGGCCATTACTATTTCATTAGAAGAACTCAACTGCTGGAAACAAACTGGCGCTACATTACTTGGTTTAAAAACTTCTGAAGGTGAATTCCATCTTAACCCGATTTCAAAAACCGTGGTTCGCCCCGGCAACCGTGTAATAGTTATGGGCTCAAAAGAGCAATTGAAAAAAGTGCAGGAGTTGTTGAGCTAATTTTATGCTAAAGCAGAAAAATTACAACTTCCAGCCATTCACTAAAGTTTAGTTAGTCTCTTGATAAACTCTAACCACATCCTTGTTAGTGATTATTCCCACAATAACTCCTTCCTCAACCACAGGAACCGATTGGAATTTACCTGCCGACAATATTTCCACCACCTTCGAAAAATCATCATCAGGGCTTACACAAACAGGATTTGCAGTCATCACCTCTTTTATATCAAACACAGCATCCAGCGATGCCAGATTAAACGCGCTACCGGCTCGGAGTTTCTTACCGATATATTTCATAACATCATTGATGCTTAAGATTCCAATTAATCGGTCGTTTTCCACTATAGGTAAATGCTGAATATTAAAATCAGTAAAGAACTCCATAACCTGATTGAATTTATTGGCAGTATTAGCAACAATTACATTGCGTGTCATTTGGCGAGAAACAGAAATTTTCTTTGACATAGTATTTTGTTTTTGTAACGCAAATGTAGCTGGTCGCTTCCTGGTAAGTTATGACACAGTTTAGTAAGATCACTGACTTATGTCACAAAGAAAAAGCGTCCCGCAAAAGTTGCGGGACGCTTTTCTATTGTCTATAACCTATCGTCTTTTATCTAACTAGGCTTTCTTCTTTCTGTTGCTCAAATCAACCATAATAGGCGATGCCACAAAAATAGAAGAGTATGTTCCTATCAGCAAGCCGATAATCAACGCAAAGGCAAATCCTTTGATTGGGCTTCCTCCAAATAAGAACAGGATAAGTGCTACTAAGAACACCGTAACCACCGTCATAATTGTTCTGCTCAATGTTTGGTTGATAGAATCATTTACGTTTTGAGTCAAAGTGCGTGTAGGGTGTAATCCAACCGACTCACGAATACGGTCAAACACCACTACCGTATCATTCACCGAATAACCAATCAAGGTGAGCACAGCGGCAACTATGTTCTGGTCAATTTCTAAAGAGAACGGTAGAATGTGGCGGAACAACGAGAACACACCCAACACCAAAACCGGATCGTGAATCAACGCCACAATAGCGCCTGTTGCATACTCCCATTTTCTGAAACGAACAAAGATGTATAAGAACACACCACCCAAACTAAACAAGATTGCCCACAACGCACTCTTGCGAATATCATCGGCAATAGTTGCTTCAATCTTAACCGAGCTCTTCACATTCTTCACTCTGAAAACTTCGAGTGTTGGTGACTCGGCAAACAAAGGTTTTACACCTTCGTAAATTCTTGCTTCAACAATACTGTCAGTAACAGGACCTGCAGAATCAATCATGAAAGCTGTAGTAACCGAAACCTGATTGTTGCTTCCGTAAGTTTTCACTTGCGGTGAAGTTCCTAATGTTGCTTCCAATGATTTAGAAACGCCTTCGGTAGTTACATCTTTATCAAACTGAATTACATAACTTCTTCCACCTTTAAAATCTACTCCTAAGTCAAATCCGTAGAAAATGATAGAAGCAAAACTTACGAGGAAGATGATAGTAGAAATAGAGTAAGTCAGTTTCCGTTTTCCAATGAAATCGAAGTTCGTGTTCTTGAATAAATTGTTTGTGAACTTGTTTCCGAAAGTTACATTCCAATTGCGGCTAAAAGCAGAATCGAAGAATACTCTCGATACCAACACCGCAGTAAACATGGAAGTAATCAATCCCCAAACCAATACATAACCAAAGCCCTGCACCGCACCAATTCCGAAAATGGTTAAGGCAATACCAATAATCATGGTAGTTAAGTTACCGTCAATAATGGCACTGTATGAATGGCTGAACCCTTCGTCAACCGCCAAGCGCAAACCTTTACCACGTGCCACCTCTTCGCGCACACGCTCATTGATGATTACGTTGGCATCTACCGCCATTGCTAGCGTTAGAAGTATACCAGCCATAGCAGGAAGTGTGAACGATGCACCATGTGCCACCATATAACTAACCAAGAAGAATAAGTTGAGGAACATGGCAATGTTTGCAATGAATCCCGAACTGCTGTAATACATTACCATGAACAAGAACACCAATAAGAATCCAAGCAAGAGAGAAATTAAACCCGCGCGGATAGATTCTTTACCTAATGAAGGTCCTATCACCTGCTCTTCGATAACTACAGTTTTAGCTTCGAGTTTACCGCTCTTTAAAATGTTGGCTAAGTCAACCGCCTCTTCGAGGTTTTCAATTCCTGTAATTTGTGAGTGACCACCGGCAATTTTTTGTTGCACACGTGGTGCCGAGAAAACGCGGTTATCCAAAACGATAGCAATACATTTCTTCACTACCTTTCCACCAACGTTTCCGTTTACTGCGGCTTCTGTCATCTTCTCCCATTTAGCTGCGCCCAATGCATTCATTGCAATGTCTGCTTCTGGTGTTCCAAACTGGTCAAACGATTGATAAGCATCCGTAATTACATCACCACCTAGCGGAGCTTCGGGAGTTGATGGATTTTGCTGAATAGCATACAAACCATAAACGTTTCCGTCTTTTACTAATGAGTGAGCACTCCAAAGTAATTTCAAATTACGTGGCAATACTGAGCGAACAATATCCTTCGCTAACAAGCGATTGATTTTTGCGGTGTCTTTTCCCAATGCGCGACCAACCATTGGTCCGTCACCTGCATCTTTTCCGTCCTGCGTTAAATTAGGATACAAGAGTTCCCAAAGAGGATTTGAGTTTTTGTTTGAAGTATCTTTTTTAGCTGTTGTTTTGCCGCTCGAATCTTTAGCCGATGTAAGCGATGAATCGCCAAACAAAACTGATTCATTAGCCGAAGAGTCAACAGTTGCAGTAGTTGAAGAAGAATCTTTCAACTCTTTTTGAGCAGCTAATGCATCGCGTAACGCAGTGTTAGCATCGCCTAAGTAGTTCAACACTTCTTTGGTTTCGTAAGTATCCCAAAACTCTAACTGCGCAGTTTGTTGCAAAAGTTTGCGCACACGTGCAGGGTCATCTACACCCGGCAATTCCAACATAATACGTCCGGTGTTTTCCTGCAACGAAATATTTGGCGAAGCCACACCAAACTGGTCAATACGTGTTTTCAATACGTTGAACGTATTGTGAATAGCACCATCAAAATCTTTGCGCAACACAGTAACCACTTCATCGTTCGATGAATTGATATTGATTTTGCCTTGGTAAGATTCAATTGAAGCAAACACAGCCGCCAGTTTCGCATCCTTATTCAGCTTTTCAAATTCTTCTTTGAAAATGGTTAAGAAATCGCGTTGGTCATCTTTCTGTTTTTCTTTTGCGTTTTCCAATGCCTTATTGAATTGCGCATTGTGACTGTTGTAAGACAATCTGCGAAGCACATCATCTTCCGAAATTTCCATAATCAAACTCATACCGCCTTTCAAGTCAAGACCCAGCGAAAGCGAGTGGTCGCGGCAAAATTTGTAAGTGAAAAAATCTTTCAAGCCAGGCACATTCACCACTGGAATACCAGAAACTGAATCGAGATAATTTCTGCGGTATTGTTTCGCTACCAAATCAAGCGAATCGCGGTAAGCCACTTCCTGTGCTGGTGTTAAACCTGACGGCACTGTGGTTGTAACCATTCCCGCAGCATAAGCATCTGCTTTTCTTTCTACCATACCCGAAAGCGCGGTGTACGACAATTGGTAAATACAAACAATTACCAAAATGATAGTAAGTGCCTTAATTACGCCTCTTAAATTCTGCATGTGAAATTTGTTTTTTTACTAAAAAATAAGCCCTGCTTTTTGGCAAGAGCGCGCAAATATAGAAGAATGGAGAGAATATGAAAGCGGTTATGAAACCATAGAGAAATGAGCGGAATTCTATGTTATTGGAGATAAGACTAACAAACGCTTAATGGCAACGAATGAATTCTTGAAAGCACAGAGCAAACGTGTAAAATCAAGTTATAGAACACAGAATGATATTATGACTGATGTTTACTGACAAAACTGCCACAAAACCACTCGTTTTATTCAGGAATAAACAAGATACGAAGTGTTCATTACTCGATACGAAGAATTAAGGACTCGATTCCAAGTGTTTAGTCTAAAAGTTATAAAAGTTATTACTGAATTCCAAGTGTTTAGTTCTTAATTTATAAAATTCAGTTCTCGATTCGAAGCGTTTAGTACTGAATACAAAGAATTCAGTACTGGATTTATAAAATTCAGTACTCGATTCCAAGTGTTTAGTCTAAGATTTATAAAAGTTAGTACTAAATTCGAAGTGTTTAGTTCTTAATTTATAAAATCCAGTACTCGATTTGAAGTTTTCAGTTAATTATTGGAAGTGTTCAGTTCTGCTTAACAGCATGTAGCAAAAAAAGCCCACGAAACTCAGGGGGCGTATTGGTTTGTCTAATTATCTCTCTCCACTATTTCCTGAAGCTTCTCTACAAAAACCAAAGTAGCAGGGCAAAGCGCCAGATTGTTTACGTAAGTTTTTTCACGCGCCTGATATCTAAAATCGTTGCGCACAAAATGCGGAAAGCCCGAGCAGTCATCGGGGCGAATAGCGTAGATAGTGCATTTATGATCCTTGCCTAAAAACTGACAAGGCGTAGAAGTATTTACAATGTCCTTGTTATCATCAATGTGCAAATACTTATCAAAGTATTGCTTGTAAGTCATCTTCAAATGCTTCGCTATGCGGTTGATGTCTTTGCGCGTGTAAGTAGGCGTCATCTTCTTGCAGCAGTTAGCGCAGTCGAGGCACGAAACTTCTTTCCATGCGGCTTTATCGGCTTCGGCTACCTGTTTCAAAATTCCTTTAGTGGTTGACTTACCTACCTTGCGCAAAAACGAAGCAAGCTTTTTCTTTTTGCGCCAGGCTCTGCGCTGATACGTGGTATACTTGAATGTTTTCATAAAAATTTGAAGAGCACGAAAATATCATTTCCCTTGACTGTTGTATTTCCCTAGCCCACCTTAATCACCTCAAACAAATCCTCCCTCCCTTTCAGCGTTTCGCGGATGTGTGCATCATCGGTATCGGTCAAAAACACCTGACCAAATTCATTCGAAGCAATTAATTCAATCAGTTTCTGACTGCGGTCGTTATCGAGTTTGTCGAAAATGTCGTCAATGAGCAAAACAGGTTTGGTGTTTGTATTATTACCAGCAACTCCGTTCTTAATCATTTCATACTGCGCAAACTTCATCGAAATAATAAAACTCTTTTGCTGCCCCTGCGAACCGAATTTCTTCATTTTATAACTGCCGAGAAAGAACTCCATATCATCTTTATGAATGCCTACATCAGTGCGCTGTAACAATACATCTCTGTGCAAACTGCCTTCGAGCAGTTCACTAAAAGGTTTGTCGTTCAATTGCGAGTAATAACTAAAACTCACCAACTCTCTTTCTAAACTTATCTCTTTATAAAACTTCTGAAACACCGGTTGCAGTTTCTGCATGACCACTTTGCGTGCTTCATAAATTTTTGTGCCAAGCGGAATCAACTGACTGTCGTATGTTTCTAAAAGATGCTTATCGGTATGTCGCGTTTCTGCGAAACGTTTTAACGCAGCATTGCGCTGCGCCAATACTTTGTTGTAAGTAATCAGCCACTCTAAATACTCATGATTGATTTGCGAAATAGTTCCATCTAAAAATTTCCTGCGCTCTTCGCTGCTGCCTAAAATCAATTGACTGTCGTCAGGCGAAATAATAATACAGGGGAAATTTCCGATGTGGTCGCTGAGCTTGGGCACCACCACTCCGTTTACCGAAAGTTCTTTGCGTTTGTTTGAAGGTAATTTGTAAACCACTTCAAAAGCTTCGTTCTGCCACCTGAATCTTCCTTCCAGTCTGAAAAAATCTTTACCGAATAAAATGTTCTGCTGGTCAACCGAATTGAAATAGCTTTTAGTTAAACACAAATAATAAACGGCATCTACAATATTGGTTTTGCCTACACCATTCTTGCCTATAAAACAATTTATCTTCTTCGAAAAATCAAGCGAAAGCTCTTCGTGATTTTTGAAATTAAGAACTGTGATTTTGGTGAGAAACATTTACTATTGTGAAAGATTAATCAGGAAAAAGGAATGGCGAAAATAACCAAACAGACCTATTTATATTGGTATGAACTAATGCTCAAACTGCGCAGATTCGAAGAACGCGCGGGCATGTTATACGGTGAACAAAAGATTCGCGGCTTCTGTCATTTATATATTGGTCAGGAAGCGGTGGCTGCCGGAACCATGAGTGCTTTGCGCGCAGACGACCGCATGATTACCGCTTACCGCGACCACGGTCTGGGCATTGCAAAAGGAATTACCTGCAACGAAGCTATGGCTGAACTTTTTGGTAAAGCTACAGGTTGCACAAAAGGCAAAGGCGGCTCTATGCACTTCTTTTCTAAAGAACATAGTTTCTTTGGCGGTCACGGAATTGTAGGCGCACAAATTGGTTTGGGTGCAGGCATTGCCTTTGCCGACCAATACAACGGAAAAGATAATATTACCATTTGCTATTTCGGTGATGGTGCAGCCCGTCAGGGTATTTTGCACGAAACATTCAACATGGCAATGACCTGGAAACTTCCCGTGATTTTTGTTTGCGAAAACAATGGTTACGCTATGGGAACTTCGGTAGGAAGAACTTCAAACGTCACAAAAATTTCTACACTTGGTGAAGCTTATGATATGCCAAGCGAAAGCGTAGATGCTATGAAATGCGAAACCGTTCACGAAGCAGTGGAACGCGCAGCTGAACGCGCGCGCAAAGGCGAAGGACCAACGTTCTTGGAAATGTGCACCTATCGTTATAAAGGGCATTCGATGAGCGACCCGCAAAAGTATCGCACCAAAGAAGAAGTAGAAGCTTACAAAAAACTCGACCCTATTGAAACCACATTAGATGTTATTCTGAAAAAGAAATACGCCACACAAAAAGAGGTAGATGAAATTATAGCGCGCATCGAAAAAGAAATTGACGACTGCGTAACCTTTGCCGAAAACTCTCCTTATCCTGACGCTAACGAACTTTACAAAGACATTTATGTGCAGGAAGATTACCCCTTCTTGACTGAATAAACAAAGCGATTATATTCGCACTTCATTTTTAAAAAATAATATGGCAGACGCAAAAGAAAATTTAGGGGAAAACATTCAGGAAGGTTTGGGGAAAGCGGAGCGTTTTTTCGAAGAGAATAAACAGAAAGTTTACATCGGTGCAGGAGCTATTGCCGTAGTAGTCGTGGCTGTGGTATATCTCTTTGTTCAATACTTGCCGGCTCAAAATCTGAAAGCGCAAAAAGCTGTTTACATGGCTGAATTTGCTTTCGCAAAAGATTCTTTTGAACTCGCATTGAACGGTCGCACTACAGGTGGTAATCCATACAAAGGATTTGCAGCGGTAGCAAATGATTTCGGCTGGACAAAAACCGGAAAGCTGGCTAACTACTATGCAGGTATCTGTTGTTTGAATTTGAAAAAGTATGATGATGCTGTTAAGTATCTCAACAAATTCAGCACAAGCGACCAGGTTCTTGGTGCGTTGAAATTAAATGCAACAGGCGATGCTTCTATGGAACTCGGCAAAACAGAAGACGGAATAAGTGCTTATGAAAAAGCGGCTTCTTATTCTGATAACGAAACATTCACTCCCTATTTCCTTTTCAAAACAGGTTTAGCTTATGAAAAAGCAAAGAAACCTGCCGATGCAAAAAAATGCTACGAAAAAGTTCGCGACAAATATCCTAACAGCGATGAAGGACGCGAAATTGAAAAATACATTGCAAGAGTAAGCGCGCAGTAATTCAGCTTACTCCAAAAACAAAAAAGGCTAATCGTTTCGATTAGCCTTTTTTGTTTTTATAAACTTATGTCACGCTGAGGTTGTCGACCTTTCTACAAGCTCAAGGTGACAAACTGTACTTGTCATGCTGAGCCCGTCGAAGCATCAGGATGACATACCATTTACCACTTCAAAAGGTAAGCAAAGATAAGCGGAGCTACAATCGTTGCATCGCTTTCTACAATAAATTTAGGAGTATTGATATCCAACTTGCCCCAGGTAATTTTCTCATTCGGCACCGCTCCTGAATAAGAGCCGTAAGAAGTTGTGGAATCAGAAATCTGACAGAAATAACTCCAGAAAGGAACATCAGTCCATCCTAAATCCTGATACATCATAGGCACCACACAAATAGGAAAATCACCCGCAATACCTCCGCCTATTTGAAAGAAACCAACTCCTTTTCCTCCGCTGTTTTTTCTATACCAATCGCTCAACCAAACCATGTATTCAATTCCACCACGAACAGTAGTTGCTTTTAATTCACCTTTAATGCAATAAGAAGCAAAAATATTTCCCATCGTAGAATCTTCCCAACCCGGACAAATAATAGGAAGGTTTTTTTCTGCGGCTGCAATCATCCAGCTATTCTTCGGGTCAATTTCATAATACTGTTGCAGCACTCCGCTCAAAATCATTTTATACATAAACTCATGAGGCAAATAACGCTCACCTTTAGTGTCTGCATCTTTCCATAATTCATAAATGTGTTTCTGCAATCTGCGAAAAGCTTCTTCTTCAGGAATACAAGTATCCGTAACACGATTGAATCCTCCTTCTAATAATTCCCATTCTTCCTGTGGCGAAAGGTCACGATAATTTGGAACACGTTTGTAATGCGAATGCGCAACCAGGTTCATCAAATCTTCTTCCAGGTTTGCACCTGTGCACGAAATTATCTGCACCTTATCCTGACGAATCATTTCAGCTAATGAAATTCCGAGTTCTGCCGTACTCATAGCACCTGCCAGAGTAATCATCATCTTTCCTCCTTCTGCTAAATGTGTTTCATATCCTTTAGCGGCATCAACCAATGCAGCCGAATTAAAGTGTCGATAATGATGCGTAATAAAATCGCGGATTGGACTTGCCATAAAAATGATTGTTGGTTATAAGTTAGTTGTAAAAATAAGCGGGGCGAAAATCAGAATTTTTACGAAACGAAAAAGTGTTGAGTTAAAACAGGTTAGTCAAACAGAAATTATTTCCTGTATCGCTTCAGTTTTTTTTCTTTCAGCAAGAGTTCAGCAAAAGTATTGTCTTTGAGTGTAGCAACTGTTTGCTCTCTTATTACCCGAAACACTTCGCGGATTGGGCAAGTGATTTCATCAATACATTCTTCACAGGGCTCATAATATTTATGTGCCACACAAGGCACCAGCGCAATAGCTCCGTCAAACAACCGCATTACATCAGCCATGCTTATATCGCTCGCAGGTTTCAGTAAATAATAGCCACCGCCTTTGCCCTTCTTACTGCCGAGAATTCCTGCTTTGCGCAATTCAAGCAAAATAGCTTCGAGAAACTTTTTTGGAATTTTTTCTTCCGTAGAAATTTCTTCAATCAAAACGGGTTTCGATTTCTCCTGCTTAGCTAAATAGATAAGCGCCTTAATAGCGTACTTCGATTTCTTGGTAATCATAAAATGAAGATGGAAAATATTTTTGCATTATTTCTCTACCAAATCGGTAGAGTTTATATTTTTACAACAATAAATGGATGAAACATGAGACAAAATTTACGACTTGTTCTTCTCTTTTTATCACTAGTTCAGTTAACCAACGCTGCAGTAACAACCCGACAGGTTACTACACAAGCATTGACTTGGACGCGCCTCACTAACACGCTTCAAATAGATTCGCATTGGTCTATTTACACCGAAGCTGATAATCGAATATTTGATAGTCCGGCAAAAGAAAATCAAGCTGTGTTGCGTCTGATGGTTCGTTATGGATTCAAACCAGGCATTACTATAGGAGGAGGATATGTCAGCCTTTTTAACTTTCCCAACGACCCCAATTCCAAATCTAACTTAATGATACCGGAACTTCGTCCAACGGTGGATGTAACTTTTCGGCAATCGTTTAAAAAGATTACTCTGTATCACCGGAATGTTTTTGAAAACCGTTTCATACACAATGCCTCATCTACGGAATTAAAATCGGGATATACCTACACGTTCCGCTACAGGTATCGCTTACAAGCAGATTTTTTATTGTGGAAGAAAAATTACAGTAGCGTAAAAATTATTCTCTCCGATGAATTGATGTTTCAAATGGGAAAGACCATCGTTTATAATGTGTTTGACCAAAATAGAATTTATGCTGCCTTGGGTTACGAGCCATTGAAATGGCTTGGATTTGAAGCGGGCTACCTGCACATCTTTCAGCAACGAAGTACCGGCTCCGATTTTTATAGCCGACATGTTTTCCGCTTCAGCATTCACACCAAAATATTTTTGAAACACAAAAACTAGAATCATGGAAAAAGTTCTTCGTCTTCGTTTTATAGGTGCGGCCATCATTTCGTTGAAAATCCTTTTGGTGGCATTTATCGCTTACAAGGTCTCCCTCAATTACGCTACCGATGGTTTTTCCGTAAATTTCGATACACAATTTCTCTTTTTTGTCTTAGCCGGATTTGTGGCACAGATAATTGATGGAGCATTAGGGATGGCCTACGGGGTAAGTTGTAGCTCTCTCTTGATGGGTCTCGGTTTATCGCCTGTGGCTGCATCTGCAAGCACACATACTTCTGAAGTTTTTACAACAGGCGTTTCAGGGTTATCGCACATCGCCTTGGGAAATATTGATAAAAGACTTTTTCTGCGCTTAGTTATAACCGGTGTGTTAGGTGCAGTGCTTGGTGCGTTTTTAATTTCAAAAGTATTTGATGGAAAAATTATCAAGCCATATGTTTCTGCTTATTTGCTCGTGTTGGGCATTGTAATTTTATTCAAAGCATTTAAGAAGAAGAAAGATACTACAGAGGTAAAATATGTTCCTGCGCTTGGTTTTGCGGGGGGATTTATGGATGCCATTGGCGGTGGCGGTTGGGGGCCGATTGTAACTTCAAATCTCATTAACCGAGGACAGCATACTCCTCAAACGGCTATTGGTACAGTGAACACCGCAGAATTTTTTGTTACGTTTTTCAGCACGGGGGTTTTTCTGTTCTTTACCCCTATACAATACTGGCAGGCAATACTTGGATTAATTGTTGGTGGTGTAGTAGCTGCGCCACTGGGTGCTGTTATTATTAAATACATTCCTGTGAAAACTATGACCATTATGGTTGGTTCATTGGTTACTCTTACCAGTCTTTTTAATATCTACAAATCGTTACACTAAAAAACTTCTAAAAATGCGTATTGCCATTATAGGCGCAGGAGCCAGCGGAACTATAACCGCCATCAATTTGCTGAAGAAATTACAGCAGCCTGCGAGTATTTTTTTGATTGAAAAAAGAAATGAAGGACTCTATCGTGGAGCAGCCTATTCAAGTCAGCTAGATTATGAACCCTTGAATGTATATGCCGGCAGAATGAGCTTATACAATGATAATGATGACGATTTTTACAATTGGATTTTGGAAAACAAAAAGAGCTGTGAAGAAATTACTCACGAGAGTTTTGTTTCGCGCAGATGGTATGGTGAATATTTGGAAACAAGTATTAAGGATGCCGTTGTGAAAAAACAGAACGGTGTTTTATGTGAAACAGTTTCAACAGCAACTGAAAATATTGCAAAAACACCAGAAGGAAACTATCTATTAAAACAAGAAGATGGAAGGGAAATAACTGCGGATGTAGTAATTCTTGCTACAGGAAATGAAAAACCGGCTGATGTAATTTCAAAAGAAGCAATTCAGGTTCTTGGAGAAAGTTATGTTTCAAATCCATGGAACAAAAATCCGTTAGAAAATATTTCTGCTGAAGAATCGGTGCTTTTAATTGGAACCGGATTAACAATGGTTGACCATGTGGTAAGTTTGAAAAAGAAAAATCACACGGCTAAAGTTTTTGCGTTATCGCGTAATGGTTTGCTACCGCGACCACATAAACATTCACCTGCTTATAAAATTGAAAGAGAAATTTCAAATGAAAGTATTGAGCAACTCGATGCCAATATTTTAGAAGAAGTTGAAAAAGCAAAATCACAAAATCTCGATTGGCGTTCAGTTATCGAAGCGCTGAGACCTGTAACCACAAAAATTTGGCAAGCACTGAGTGATGAATCAAAAAGCGCTTTTCTAAATAAGTATCGCATATACTGGGACATTCACCGCCATCGTATGCCGCCTGCTTCGCATAACGAAATCAGTGAACTGATTTCAGAAAACAAATTTGAAATACTAAAAGGAACAATTACAGATGTATTGAAAACCGAAAACGGTTTTCTGGTTTCTTATAAAGATGCTTCAGATTCAAACTCGGTAATAGTAAATCGTATTATCAATTGCACGGGTCCTTCGGGCGATTACGAAAAATGCGACAATCCACTTTTCAAAAATCTCCTATCGAAAGGTTGGATAAAAAAGGACAAGCATAATATAGGAATTGTAACAGGTGCAGCCGGAGAACTAATTCAACAGAATGGAAATGTTCTGGAAAATATTTTTGCCGTAGGTCCATTGCGCAAAGCCATGGAATGGGAAAGCACTGCTATTCGTGAAATAAGAACACAGGCAGAGCAAGTGGCAATACAAATAATTTCGCAGGCAAATGCTCACGCATAGTAACAACCACAATTATTTTCAGCTAAGTTTTTCAACTTCGCTGAAAATAATTTTATGCAAACTATTCTTCTGCTTATAGCTTCAAATGTGTTTATGACTGTTGCCTGGTATGGTAATTTAAAAATAAAAGATCTGCCCTTATGGAAAGCCATTCTTATCAGTTGGGGCATCGCATTTTTCGAGTATTGTTTGATGGTGCCTGCCAACCGTGGCGGATATTTAAGCGGCACGTTCACGGCTTACCAATTAAAAATAATTCAGGAAGTTGTTACACTTTGCGTATTTGTGGTGTTTGCCACTTTCTATTTGAAAGAAGAAATTAAATGGAACTATATCGTGAGTTTCTTCTTTGTTTTATGTGCTGTGTTTTTTGCGTTTAAAAAATTTGATGCTGCATGAATAAAGTTTCTTTCAAACAAGCATTTCTGTTTTGGTTGAAACTGGGCTTCATAAGTTTTGGCGGACCGGCAGGGCAAATTGCCATTATGCACGAATACTTAGTGGAGAAAAAGAAATGGATAACTGAATCGAAATTTCTTCACGCGCTGAATTACTGCATGTTGTTACCCGGACCCGAAGCCCAACAATTGGCAACTTACATGGGCTGGTTGATGCACGGAGTATGGGGCGGTGTAATTGCCGGAATGCTTTTCATTCTTCCTTCGGTTTTCATTCTGCTTGGTTTAAGCATAGTCTATGTAACATACGGCAACACCCATTTTGCTCAGGCAATTTTCTACGGAATAAAACCAGCGGTAGTAGCGATTGTTTTATTAGCAGTAATAAAAATTGGGCAAAAAGCATTGAAAACAAAAGTTGATTATGCTGTTGCTGTTCTCTCGCTTTGCGCTTTGCTCTTTCTAAAAATTCCTTATCCGTTATTAATTCTTGTCGTGATTTTGTTTGGAATTTTCTATCAGCATTTTTTCAAAAACAAAAACGAAAGTGAATCCTCCTCTGCTATTTCGTTCGACAAGAAACTGAGGACGCGAACAATCATTTACACAATCCTTTTCTTTTTGCTTTGGTTGATTCCATTTGCGGGGGTTAGTTATGTTTCTGCTTTCTTCAGCAAAATGAGTTTGTTCTTTACGCAGTCGGCATTAGTAACTTTTGGCGGAGCGTATTCAGTGTTGGTTTATGTATCGCAACATGCGGTAGAGAAATTACACTGGCTTACTCAATCGCAAATGGTAGATGGGTTGGCACTTGGCGAAACAACTCCGGGACCATTGATTATGGTGTTGAGTTATGTTGGCTTCATAGGGGCATACAACGAATTTCATCAGAATATTTTTGCAGGCGCAGTGGGTTTACTTATTACTACCTACTTCACTTTTCTTCCTTCGTTTGCGTTTATTTTAATTGGTGCACCTGTGGTTGAAATGACTCTGGAAAACAAAACCATAAAGCAAGTTTTAGGATTCGTTACTGCTGCAGTGGTTGGAGTAGTGGCAAATCTTTTTCTGTTTACACTTGGGTCAATTTATTTCCCAATGACAGAAGATTCACTGAGCCATGCCGATTTATTTCCGCTTATCTGGATTGCAATTTCTGCAATAGCCATGAAGAAGTTCAATGCAAATATGATTGCCTGGATTTTGGTTAGCGGTGTTATTGGTTACCTGCTGATGTTAGTCGGCTTTTTGCCGTCAGGCATATAGAATTACAATCCTTCCAAACTTTTCTCATCCCCTTTTTTCGCCACTACAAAATTCCCCATTACCAGATAATCTATATCTGCCAATGAGAAACTGCGCACAGCATCGTAAGGAGAACAAACAATAGGTTCTCCTCTAATGTTGAACGATGTATTTACGAGAACAGAATATTCTGTTTCATCTTTAAAAGCGGAAAGCAATTCGCGCAGTTGAGGATTTTCAGTTTCGTTTACCGTTTGGATGCGCACCGAATTATCAACGTGTGTAATGGCAGGAAGTTTACCGAGATATTCGGGAAGCACGTTGTAAACCAAAAGCATATAAGGATTGGGATAGGCACAATCGAAATATTTTCCGCAGTCTTCTTCCAATACAATAGCTGCAAACGGACGAAAACCTTCACGGAATTTTACACGCGCGTTCAACACTTCTTTCATGTCCTTTACCAATGGTGAACCGATGATGCTTCTGTTGCCAAGTGCGCGCGGACCAAACTCCATTCTGCCCTGAAACCATCCGAGTATTTTTCCCTCGGCTAATTTCTTTGCAGCAAATTTTGCGTAGTTCTTTTTAGTTTGCACATAAGGCAAATCGAATTGCTTGAGAGCGGCTTCGTAATCTGCTTCTTCATAACCATTACCAAGAAAAGCGGTTTCCATTACAAAGTTGCGCGGCTGATTCAACACCTGATGTTGATACAACAAAGCACTTCCCAACGCTGTTCCTGAATCTCCCGCAGCAGGCTGAATGAAAATGTTTTTAAAAATTTCGTGCTTCGCTATTAAGCCATTGGCAACGCTGTTCAAGCCAACACCGCCCGCAATGCAAATATTTTCGCTCTTGGTTTTTTCTTTCAGTTTACGGCACATGTGCAGAATTACATCTTCTACAATTTGTTGCGCGGCTGCCGCAACATTCAATTCTTTTTCTGTCCAGTCTTTGCCTTCTGTTTTTGATGCTCCGAATAAGTCAGTAAATTTTTTGGTGACAGGAGTCTTACGCGTGTAGTGATAACAGAAGTAGCTCATGTCAATTTCAAAGCCGCCTTCATCGGTTAGTTTTACAAGTGGTTTCATCTTGATGTATTCTTCGCTGTTATGCTTGCCATAAGAAGCAAGTCCCATTAATTTTCCGGGACCTTCAATCAACTTGAAACCGAGATGGCGCGAAATTGCCTGATAGAAAGCACCAAGCGAATGTGGAGTTACCACTTCCATCAACTTCTTTATCTGTGTTCCTTTTCCGTAACCGGTTAGTGAAGTTGTCCATTCACCTGCACCATCAATAGTGAGAATAGCGCTCTCTTCAAATGGCGAAGGATAGAACGCACTTGCTGCATGGCACAAGTGATGTTCCATTTGATGGAACTTAAATTTTGTTGGGCGAGTGGTTGGAAAAATTTCTTTCAGTGTTTTATCCAAACGGTTCATGTCTTTGAGATAGTTCAACATGCCGAGGTTTTCTTCAACGGTAAAACTGCGTTGCTCGCGAAGCAGCGTAGGAATTTTATCCCAAAACTTAAAAAGGAAAACAGGAACTTTTGAATAAGAGATAGATGGTTTCCAAAAAAAAGTAACGTGGTCAACATCGGCTAAATCAATTTTGGCAAAATCGAAACAGGCCTGAATAGCTTTTTGCGGAATGCCGCCATAATGCTTTTTGCGGTTCAAGCGCTCCTCTTCTACTGCAAAAACAACTTTGCCATCAATTACCAAACTCGCTGCCGAGTCGTGTCCGTAACAATTGAAACCGAGAATTATCATACGTGTTTTGTTTTTGCTTATTACTTTCCTTCACTCTTCTTTGCATCAATGGCTGCCTGCAAATTGTTTTTAGCTAATTGATTTTGCGGGTTTGCTTCCACCGCTTTCTTTCCCGCTTCAATGGCTTTATCCCATTCGTGCAAATTGTTGTAAGCACTGCAAATATTGTTGTAAGCCAAATCGTAACCCGGGCGAAGTTTTAATGCTTCTTCGGCTGCGTGAACACAATCGAGATACTTTGCCTGATTGTAATATTCTAAACTGAGGTTCAGATAGTTTTCGGGAGTAGGATTTGTTTTGCATAAATTCTCCAGCAACTCTGTTTTGTTTTTAATGCTTGCGTTGTAAGCAGGGTTTGTAGTTAATTCAGCATGAAGATTAACCAACGCAGGATGCTTAGGACTTAATTTCAATCCCTGGTCAACCATTGCAAGTGCTTCGCTGATGCGCCCGTTCATTTTGAGCATATTCGAGTAATAGAAATACGCATTCGGGTTGTAAGCATTCAACTGCATACCGTATTTGAAATTGTTTTCTGCTTCGGCAGTTTTTCCCTGCGCATTATAAAGCACACCAAGGTTAATGTAGATATAAGAGTAGTAAGGCCATTCCTGTTTTGCCTTTAAAAAATATTCTTCTGCCCCTTTGTAATCGCCTTTACCCATCAACACGTTTCCGTAGTTCATTAAGCCACGACCATTCTTTGGAGATTTGATGGTTACATCATACCAAAGCTTTTCGCCACTACTCCAAACTTCGCAGCGCGTACGTAAACCATACACATGTGCGGCAAAAAATAAAGCAATCGTCAAACTGATTCCGACTTTTGAAAATGGAATTCGCTCCAATGTTTCTTCATACTTCAAATACAACAGATACAAAGCCCAAACGCAGGCAATGGTTAAACCGATGTAAGGAAAGAACACGCGGTGGTCGTTGAGCACTTCGGCAAAAGGGAAAATACTGGAAGTAGGAAGCAGCGCAAGATAAAACCAAAGGATACCAAAAGCAATCGGTCGTGTTTTCATTTGCAGCGATGCACGATAGGCAATGAAAAGTGTAACGGTAATAAATGCCAAACCGATAAACACACGGTCGTCATACCAATTCTTAATCAATCCCCAGTCGGTATCGGCAGATAAATCGAAAGGCAGAAAATAATTTTTGACGTAGTGCACATACACAAAGGTTTCGGTGAGGAGATACTCGAACTTATTGAAACCGCCAGAGGTCCAGGTGGGTGGTGTCATGTGTTTGGCAAACCAAAACAGAAATGCAGCGAGGAAAAATGCAGGCAGAACAGAAATCAAAATCTTCACCCACGTATTTGGCTTCGATACATTTTGTAATGAATTGTTTTCTTCAAAAAAGAAAACGTAGAGAAACACAAAAGGCGCGACCAACACGCCTGTTTCTTTTACAAAAAACGCGCAAGCCATAGGAATAAGATAGAGTTGATACTTGCGCAGGTCTTTTAAGAAAATAAAAACGCAAAGCGATATCAGAATCCATAAAGTGCTGGAGCCATCGGAGCGCGAAATAATGTAGTTAATGGTTTCGGCATTGGCGGTGTGCAATAAAAATACCGCGGATGTGAGAAAAGCTATGTAAGGATTGAATGGATTGTTGAGCGCAGTGTCAAAAATCTTCAGCGAAAAGAAATAAATGAGCAGACCCAATACTAAAAACGAAATGAAAATGTGCACGTGGTAAACAAACGGCATTGGTTCGGGCTTGCCAGCCAACCAATAATCAATCGTATTCAGGATAGTTAAGCCCGGACGATACGCCTGATTAGCGGGAAGCGAACTTGTGGTGGTGGCATCGGTGAAAAACAACGGAATGTTTTTGATGTCGCGGATGTAAGAATTAGAAACAATGGTGTGGTCATCGTCAAACTCAAAAGGATTTTCGAAGTGATTCTTATAACCAAAGAAAACCGCAGCAATAAGTATTGCCCACAGAATAAAAAGTGAACGTTTATTCATGTCTCAAAAAATTTTGGTCGAATATAGGATTAGACGCAAGACACAAGACATCAGACAATAGACAATACCAAATGCAAAAACCAATAAAGTCTACATTTTTTTATTGAGCGTAGCCAACTGCGATTCGAGTTGTTTGGTTTGCTCGGGAGTGCAGCGTTTTGTCCAGAGTAAAAAGTCAATTGCCAGTTTTTTCATTCGCGGATTTTCATCAATAAATGTTGGATTGGAGAACACCACTTTTAAATCATCAGGAATGTGTTTATTGAAGCCGAGGAATGAAGGAAGAAAATGTTCGAGCATGAAGCGCATGAAGCGGAGTTCAGGATTTTTGGGGTCGCGCTCCACTGCATTGTTCAAATAATTCTTTGATTTCACCACATGTTTCAGTTTTGCCCAGTTGCCTTCGTCATAATTACAGCAAAGACCGTAACAAATACCGCAGTAACTTTCTTCGGTAGGGGTTTTCTTATCAATTGATTC
>CANJRM010000002.1 GCA_947476645.1 Bacteroidota bacterium | reverse complement strand
CAAATCAAGCGTGGAATGGTAGTTGTTAAGCCGGGTTCTGTAACTCCGCACACTGAATTCAAATGCGAAACTTACGTGTTGAGCAAAGAAGAAGGCGGACGTCACACTCCTTTCTTTAACCAATATCGTCCTCAGTTCTATTTCCGTACTACTGACGTTACAGGCGAAATTACAATGCCGGCAGGTGTTGAAATGGTTATGCCTGGTGATAACGTTACACTTTCTGTAAAACTTATCTATCCTATCGCTATGGAGAAAGGTCTTCGTTTCGCTATTCGTGAAGGTGGAAGAACAGTAGGTGCAGGTCAGGTTACTGAAATCATCAAGTAAGACAACTAGACGTTAGACAATACAAAGCCCTTCGAGAAATCGAGGGGCTTTTTTTGTTTGCCTTGTATTGTTGGTGACGTTCCGCTCAACGAATGCAAGGGGCGTTGCCCGCTCGCTATTGTATGACGCCCCGTTGTGGGGCTTGGTGTGCGCAGGGTTCGAGACGAAACCCTGCGGGGACAGAACAAAAAAAGGATTTACGTTCTATCGCTAACCCGAGCAGCCGCCTTTTGCGCCAAAAATTTTGTCTCAAAAACATATTGCCACCTCTTACTTACATTCGCCAATCATTTACTTACACGTGGCGGTCTCTTACTTGTAGGCGTCAACTCGCTTCCCACATGCTGCTTTTTCTCACCATCGACCTCCTGCCTCGTTTCCGTACGCGTCTATCGAGTTTCCGTGCGCGTCAATTTATTTCCCACAAGCTGCTTTTTCTCACCATCGACCTGCTACCTCGTTTCCGTACGCGTCAATTCACTTCCCACATGCTGCTATCTCGTTCCGGCACTCGGTTTTTTCTCAATTCGGGCAGTTTTTTTGCAAAAATGATTGTTTTTAACACTTTTCACCGACCTCAAGCCCACCAAAAACAAAAAAGCCCTCGATTACTCGAAGGGCTTTTTTTGTATTCTGTATTGTCTTGTGTCTATTGTCTAACGTCTTCTGTCTTTTAAATAACCGTCCCACTCTCGGCACAAACAATCACCTTATTGTTGAGGCACTCCACAAACCCTCCACTAATTTTAATGTTGGTTTCACCGGTGTTGCTCTTAAACTTCAGCACACCATTTCCAAGGGCAGAAATAATAGGCGCGTGATTATTCAAAATTTCAAACAAGCCATCCACTCCCGGCAATTGCACCAAAGTAGCATCACCGCTGTAGAGTTTCTTTTCAGGAGTTAATATATCAAGTGTCATAATTGATGAGTTGATTAGCAGATTTGATGATTAGCAAATTGAATTCTGTATTTCATTTGCTCATTTACTCATCTGCTCATTTGCTAATTATTTCCCTGCTTCCGCAATTAATTTCTCTCCCTTCTCAATGGCTGTTTCAATAGAACCTACCAGGTTAAACGCTGCCTCAGGATACTTATCTACTTCACCGTTCAAAATCATATTGAACCCTTTGATAGTTTCTTCAATAGGAACCAACACACCCTTCAAACCGGTAAACTGTTCTGCCACCGTAAACGGCTGCGATAAGAAACGCTGCACACGTCTTGCGCGGTGAACAATCAATTTATCGTCATCGCTCAACTCATCCATACCAAGAATGTTGATGATATCCTGCAACTCCTTGTAACGCTGCAAAGTTTCCTTCACACGCATAGCGCAATTGTAATGTGCCTCACCCAAAGCCGCAGCCGAAAGAATTCTTGAAGAAGAAGTCAACGGGTCAACCGCAGGATAAATTCCCAGCGCTGAAAGCGGACGGCTCAACTCGGTAGTTGCATCCAAGTGCGCAAACGTTGTTGCCGGAGCAGGGTCAGTATAATCATCAGCCGGTACATATACCGCCTGAATAGAAGTAATAGAACCGCGTTTAGTAGAAGTAATACGCTCCTGCATCACACCCATCTCGGTAGCCAATGTTGGTTGATAACCCACCGCAGAAGGCATACGACCTAACAAAGCCGATACCTCAGAACCTGCCTGTGTAAAACGGAAGATATTATCAATGAAAAAGAGAATATCTCTTCCGCCCTTCGCATCATTCTTATCTCCATCGCGGAAATACTCCGCAATTGTCAATCCTGAAAGCGCTACACGTGCACGTGCTCCCGGTGGTTCGTTCATCTGTCCAAACACAAGCGTTGCCTGTGATTGCGCCAACGACTTAGGGTCAACTTTCGATACATCCCATCCGCCTTTCTCCATGCTGTGCTTAAACTCATCGCCATATTTAATAACGTTCGATTCAATCATCTCACGCAACAAATCATTTCCTTCACGTGTTCTTTCGCCCACACCCGCAAACACCGAAAGACCTGCATAAGCCTTTGCAATGTTATTGATGAGTTCCATAATCAATACCGTTTTTCCTACACCCGCACCACCGAACAAACCAATCTTTCCTCCCTTAGTATAAGGAGCTATCAGGTCAATTACTTTGATACCGGTAAAAAGAACTTCAGCATCTGTTGAAAGATCTTCGTAAGCCGGAGGCATACGGTGAATAGGATATCCACCCACTTTGCTCACGGGCACATTGATACCATCAATGGCTTCGCCAATTACATTAAACAATCTTCCTTTGATAGACTCGCCTACCGGCATAGTGATAGGAAGACCCTGGTCAACCGCATCCATTCCTCTGCGCAAACCATCGGTTGAATCCATGGCCACAGTGCGCACAGCATCTTCACCTAAGTGTTGCTGAACTTCAAGAATTACTTTTTGTCCGTTATCGCGGGTTATTTCCAACGCGCTCATAATCTGAGGCAGTGTAGCCCCTTCAAAACTCACGTCCACTACCGGACCAATGATTTGTTTTACTTTTCCAACGTTAGCCATCTATATTTTATTGAGTTGTTTTTTAAAATGCGGTGCGAAAATAGATGGAAAAGGCAATTTTCAAAATGAAGTTTGTAAAATGTTCGAAACAATTTCCGTAAAATAAAAAAGCCCCGCGTGAGCAGGGCTTTTTCTACTTGTGGCAACAAGATTTATTTGGTAACTGTCAATCTCTTGATAGCTATGTTTTCAGCACTTTGAACTTTCACTAAGTAAGTTCCGTTAGCTAAATCGCTCAAGTCAAAAGTTTTGGTGAATACTGATGTAACATCAGAAGCAACAAACGATTTAACTTCAGAACCGATAACGTTGTAAACTTTGATAGAGATGTTTTTGTCAACTCCGTTTACAGTGATAGCAACATTACCATGAGTAGGGTTTGGAACAATGCTAACTCCATTGCTGAAATTAACTTCATCCAATCCTGATGGAACGTAGCAAGGAGCACCAGAGTTAACACTTTGAGTAGCTGTAACAGTAACAGTGTGCGAAGGCGAAATGAATGTGCAACCAGCGCTATCCATTGTTAAAGTAACGGTATAAACTCCCGGACTTGTATAAGTATAAGAATTTGTAAAGCCGATTTGAGCATCACCCCAAGCCCAAGTTTGATTCCATCCTGTTTGACCGGTAGATAAGTTGGTAAACGTTATAGATGAACCTTGGCAGTTAGGAGGAGTTGGTGTGCTGAAGTTTACGTTATTAGAAACTCCGTTATAGTTTACGTTGATACCTGCAGAAGCTGAACAGCCTTTGTTGTTAGTAACAGTAACTACATAATGACCTGAAGTAGCCACTGAAAGACTTGCTGTAGTTAATGAACTATTGCTCCATGCATAAGTTTTGCCTGTAGTAATTCCACCTACTTGAGTGTGGATAGTTGCATTTCCACCACAAGCTAAAGTAATAGGGTCTGCATCAGTAATAGTAACTGTAATTCCGTTTGAAGTAATACTGATTGTAGCAGTAGCTGAATTGCTTCCGCCATCAGTAACTGTAACCGTAACCACTGCATTTCCTGCAACCACTAAACCGGTAGTTTGATCAGTTGGTGCAGTTAAGCTACCGCTGGTAGTTGACCATGAGTAAGTGCCACTTGAAAAATCAGCACCAAAACCATAAGCAGTCAAATTAAGTGTTGTTCCTGGACATGCTTTTACAGAATCTGCCACAATTGAAGCACTTACCGGCACATCTGCAGTTACATAAGGATAAACTTTCCAGTTTTGAAGATAAAAATCTTCGCAACCACCTACGGTATAAGCGTTATTTCCATCACAATCGTATCCAACACTGTTAAGACCTGAAATATTGCCAACTCCGGCAATGTTTATGTTTATATAATACAAACTGTTTGGTAAAGCTAACGGGCTCGGGTTGTCGGCTCCCGATGGAGCAGCAGCACAAGCGCCTCCGCAATCGTCTCTTAAATTAGCAACAGGATAAAAATGATCAGTAGTATCACCACTGAATTCAAATCTTACACCAAAAGTTTTTCCGGTTGCGAAAGTGATATTTGGATAAAAAGTCAAATCGGTAAACAAAAAGCCACCACTTCCGTCATCACCAATGTTGGTAGGAATTGTTTGGTTAGTAATAATCAAAGTGTCCCAACGTGGAGTGCCAGTTTTCATCACAATGGCAGAACCTGTACCTGTTGTTTTCAAAGAATCTCTGTCGAAAACGATAACGTGAATGGTGTCGTTTGTGTTAGACACATTGGTATGTACAAAAAAGAAATCCAAACTATCTAACGTTAATGTAGTGCCAGCTCTAGGCAAAAAAGCAGGTGCGGTTGTACCAGCGTCAATGTACTCTAATGAGTCATAAACGGTGATACCATATCTCAACGTGCCATTATCACCATCGTCATCTGAGTTAGTAAAACGAGAATTTTCCATGAACTGGTCTATATAGAAATAGTCCGTTCCAAGAAGTGTAGAATAGTAAAAGTCTACGCCTGGATAATCAATGGCGATAGGAATGGATGAATTCCTGTTTGATGAATGTGGTGTTTTAACAAAGGTGTTTGATGTCACCTTTTTTGCGACAACCGATTGCCCATTATGGCTAATAAGATTTTTTGTAATTGACTGTTGTGCATTCATAGAGAACACAACTGCCAGCAACATCATAAGTGTAAAAAACTTTTTCATGGTGTACCGTTTTACGTTTTTGAATTGGTTATTAAAATTAAACTGACTTTTTATTTAAGAGGGGCAAATGAAAACAAAAAACCCTGCATCGCAAAAAATAATTTAGAAAATGACAATTCTATGACAATTCATTTGGCTGTTAAGATAAGATGAAGGCTTTTACGCCTCTTCTCCCTTATAAAAACAGGTTCTGCAGCGCGGCTGGTAGCTATCCATTTCGCCCAATAAAATTTTGCTTTTATCCTGTGAGGTGCGGTAACTAAAGTGAGCAATATCGCCACACTTTACACAAATGGCGTGTACCTTAGTTATATAATCGGCAATGGAAAGCAAATGAGGAATGGGGCCAAAGGGTTTACCTTCAAAATCCATATCGAGTCCGGCAATGATGACACGAATTCCTTTTTGTGCCAATTGCTCGCAAACCCGCGGAAGCTCGGCATCTAAGAACTGTGCTTCATCAATACCTACTACATCTACGCCTTCTGCCAGCAGCAAAATGTTTTCTGAATGTGTAATTGGAGTAGAACGAATTGAATTAGCATTATGCGAAACAACATCTACGGCATCATAGCGGGTGTCAATGCCCGGTTTAAAAATCTCTACTTTTTTGTTTGCAATTTTTGCGCGCTTCAATCGCCTGATGAGTTCTTCTGTTTTACCCGAAAACATACTTCCACATACGACTTCAATCCATCCTTTGCGCGTGTTACCCGTAAGTGGTTCTATAAACATGATGCTATAATTATGTTGGCAAGCGAAGTTAGTGTCCGTTGACTTCGTTTATTTCTTTCCGTTTATGTTTGCGTCTATAAATCAAAAAGAATGCGCCCAAAAATATCCGAATTGTTGAATAAAATTACTGAGCTCACAAATTCCTCTTCGCTTACAACACTTGAATTTGATTTGTTGAAACAACACATACGTAATCTATATGAAGAAGTCCAGCAACTAAAAACCAGTATTGAAGAATTGAAAGAAGTAAAGCAAGAAGAGCCCAAAATAATCAAGACAAATAATGAATCAGTGCTTCATGTAACTACTTCAAACGAAAATGCAGTGGCAACTAAAGATTCAATCAACGAAAAAATTTCTTCTTCGGGTTCGTTGAACGAGAAGTTAAAGACAAACAACAAAAAAGAAATTCATAAACACCTTTCTACCAAACCACTGAAGGAACTTATAGATATGAATAAGCGCTTTGTTTTGGTTAACGAATTATTTAATGGAAACTCCGATAGTTTTTCGCAGGCGGTTCAACATATTGATTCAGTAGAGAATTATGAAGATGCTAAAACGTATGTGCAAACTGAATTACTCAGCAAGTATCAATGGGATGAAGCATCGCAATCGGTGCGCATGTTTTTAAAGTTAGTGAAGCAGAAGTTTGGAGAGGAATAAGGTTTTGGGCTTTGAGATAGTCTGGTGTTTGGTTTTTTAAAAACCGCTGTTATCTTTGCGCGCTCAATTTAAAAAAAGAAGAAGTCATGCAAGTAACCGCAGAAGTAAAAAAGACATTGTTTAAAGAATATGGTGGCTCTGAAAAGAACACCGGTTCTACAGAAGCGCAAATCGCTTTGTTTACCGAGAGAATCAATCACGTAAGTGAGCATCTTGGAACAAACAAACAAGATCACAGCAATACACGTTCATTGGTGCGTATGGTAGGTCAGCGCAGAAGATTGTTGAACTACTTAATGAAAACAGACCTTACAGGTTACCGTAAGTTGATCGAGAAATTAGGTATCAGAAAATAATATAACCGTGAAGGGATGGCTCAACGCCATCCTTTCGCTTTTTATAGATGAAAACGTCCGGGTAGGTTTTGGGATGGACCCTGACGAAAAACTAAACAAGGCAAATTGCCTTCCCTCCTGCAAAAAAGAATTAGCTGATTAGCCGATGTGCCGATTAGCAAATGAAAAACAAAAACAGATTATATCTCTTGCATTAGCATTTGCTAATCCTCTAATCTGCTAGTTAACCTGTATCCAATAACAATAAACATAAACAAGATGAACATTATTAAAAAAACAATCGACCTCGGAGGAGGAAGAATAATAGAAATAGAAACGGGCAAACTTGCTAAGCAAGCTGACGGTTCTGCTATGGTAAAATACGGCAACACGATGTTGTTGGCTACTGTATGTGCCGATAAAGACGCAAAAGAAGGCGTTGACTTTATGCCTCTTACAGTTGAATATCGCGAGAACATGGCTTCGGTAGGAAGAATTCCGGGAAGCTTTTTCAAGCGCGAAGCACGTGCAAGTGATGATGAAATTTTGGTGTCACGCTTAATTGACCGCGCACTTCGCCCTTTGTTTCCTGAAGATTATCACGCAAACGTGGTAGTACAAGTTACTCTTGTATCAGGCGACTTAAATGAATTGCCGGATGCTTTGGCATGTTTAGCGGCTTCTGCAGCTCTTGCAGTTTCCGACATTCCTTTCAACGGACCAATATCTGAAGTTCGCGTGGCTAAGATTGACGGCAAGTTGGTTATTAATCCAACAAAGATAGCCTTTGAAACTGCTGATATTGATTTGATAGTTGCTGCATCTGAGCAGTCTATTGTAATGGTAGAAGGAGAAATGAACGAAGTTAGCGAAACCGATATGGTTGAAGCTATCATGTTCGCTCACGATGCAATCAAAGCACAGGTTAAGGTGTTGAATGAATTTCAAACTGAAACCGGTAAGACGGTAAAGAGAACTTACGTTCACGAAAAACACAACGAAGAACTTCGTGCTAAGCTAAATGCATTCTGCTACGACAAATGCACAGTAGTTGCTGCTTCTGAAACTAACGATAAAAAAGTTCGCGGTGCTGCTTTCAAAGCAATTAAGGAAGAGTTCTTAGCAACTTTGACTGACGAAGAGAAAAAAGAAAACGCATTTCAGATAGGAATGTATTGGGGCGGAGTGGAATACAATGCAGTGCGCGATGTAATGTTAGCGCAGAACAAACGTCTTGACGGACGTAAGATGGATGAAGTTCGCGCTATCTGGAGCGAAGTTGGTTACCTGCCCGGTCCACACGGTTCGGCTTTGTTTACGCGTGGAGAAACTCAATCGTTAACTACAGTTACTCTTGGAACTAAATTAGATGCTCAGTTAATAGATGGTGCAATCTTCAACTACGATAAGAAGTTCTTACTGCATTATAACTTCCCTCCTTTCTCTGTTGGTGAAGCTCGTGCTCCTCGTGGAGTTGGACGTAGAGAAGTTGGTCACGGTAACTTAGCGCACCGTGCTATTTCTAAGGTAATGCCTAAAGAAACTCCTTATACTATCCGTATTGTTTCTGATATTCTGGAATCAAACGGTTCATCTTCTATGGCTACTGTTTGTGCAGGTATTTTGGCTTTGATGGATACAGGTGTTCAAATTAAGAAAGCGGTTTCTGGTATTGCAATGGGATTGATTTCGAACGAGGCAACCGGTAAGTATGTGATCCTTTCTGATATTCTTGGAGATGAAGATCACTTGGGGGATATGGACTTTAAAGTGTGTGGAACTGAAAAGGGAATTACGGCTTGCCAAATGGACATTAAGATTAAAGGCCTTTCACGTCAATTATTGACAGAAGCTTTGGATCAGGCAAAAAGAGGTCGCTTACATATTCTTGGTGAAATGAATAAAACACTTTCTGCACCACGTGAAGATTACAAACCTCATGCACCACGTGTGGAAATGATTATGATTGAGAAAGAATATATTGGAGCAATCATTGGACCTGGAGGAAAAGTAATTCAGGAAATGCAACGCGAAACCGGAACTACTATTCAGATTGAAGAAGTAGGCAACCAGGGTAAAATCGAAATCTTCTCGCCAAACAAGGAAGGTATTGATGCCGCTATGCGCAAGATAAAAGGAATTGTAGCGGTGCCTGAAATTGGTGACGTTTACGAAGCAACGGTGAAATCAATTATGCCTTACGGTGCGTTCGTTGAGTTCATGCCCGGCAAACAAGGTTTATTGCACATCTCTGAAGTTTCTCACAAACGTCTTGACAGTTTAGAAGGCGTACTGAAAGAGAACGAAGTGATTAAAGTGAAGTTGCTTGGCATTGATAACAAAACCGGTAAGTTCAAATTGAGCCGCAAGGTTTTGCTTGACCCGCCTACTGCTAACTAAAAGGCGTTACGGATAAAAACAAAAGGGCGATGAAATTCATCGCCCTTTTGTTTTTACTATGAAGTTCATTTACCTCGTCAGTAATCCCGCATCTACCACAAACTCACTGCCTGTTAAATAACGCGCATTGTCGGAGGCAAGAAACACCACAGCATTTGCAACATCTTCGGGCTCTACCCAAGGCACAGGCAAAAGATTACCGGCACTGCGCTCTGCAATTTCTAAAGCAGTGGAGCCTTCAATAGCAGCAAGACCATCTTGCATAGGTGTATTTACTCCCGTTGGGTGAATAGAGTTGACGCGGATATTGAATTGCGCTAATTCGATAGCGAGAGATTTAGTAAGACCCGTAACGCCCCACTTACTCGCCACATAATGCGATAAACGATTTGCACCGCGCAAACCAAGCACCGAAGAATTATTTAAAATCACACCGCTCTTTTGCGCAATCATAATTGGAATGATTCTGCGCGCCACTAACCAGGGACCTTTCAGATTTATACCAATCATATTATCCCATTCAGCTTCGCTTAGTTCGTGCGCCAAACCATAAGCGCAAATGCCCGCGTTGTTGAACAGAATATCAATTCTACCAAACGCGGCATGTGTTTCATTCACCGCGCGTGAAATAGCTTCATCGCTGCGCACATCGCCTTTGTGGGTGATACATTTAACTCCAAGTTTTTCGCATTCGGCTTTTATTGTTTCCAAATCAGTGTTCGAACCGAATTCGTATTTCGGATAGTCTAATTGTTTCGCAATGTCAAAGGCGGCAATGTTTACTCCCTCTTTAGCGAGAGCCAAAGCTGTTGCTCTTCCCTGCCCGTGCGCAGCACCGGTAATGAAGGCAGTTTTTCCTTTCAAGTTTGTTTCCATGTTTTATTCTTTAGTAAGTGAAGTATAAGGTGCGAGATAAGTATCAATTTCAACTTCGAGTGTATTGCTGAAAACATTGGTGGCAATCATTTGCCCCGCAAAAGCAACGAGCACAATTATTTCTTCTTCGGAATATTTTTTTGCGATGCGTTGATAGAGTTCTTCATTTATTCTTCCTGCATTTACAGAAATTTCACTACCGAAATCAAGAAGCGTTTGTTCGTCATTGGTGAGCACAAGTGCTTCGGGCTTTTCACCATTTTCTATAATCACCTTGCGGAAGTAAGTAGTGCAAAGCGGGCAGTTACTGCCCGATGAAATAGCATGGGCAAACAAATAGGCAAGGCGTTCGCCTGTAATTTTCTTTACGTTTTCATACAAATCGTACCAGCGCATGTAAATTTCAAATGCCAACACCGAGCGACCCATCGTAGCTTTCATATTCGTGATGCGGCTTTGATGCTCGCGCACGTGTTTTTCGAAAGCAGCTTTTGTTTCTGGAGAGATATCTTCATTGGTTAAAGGAACAATTCGAGGCATTGTTTGTTATATGTTTTGCGAACGAAAATAAAATTAAGAGCCGCTAATGTTCAAAGCCTGCGAAAACAAATTTTGATACATTCGTTTCCTCAAAACACAAAAACAAATTCAAAATGACAACTAATCCATTTACTCCAGAGCACGAATTGCTTCGTCAATCATTCCGCCAGTTTTGTGAAGCCGAAATTATTCCGAACGTAAAATATTGGGAAGAAAATAAAATTTGCGAGCGCGAAGTGTTTCGCAAAATGGGTGAGCAGGGATTTTTCGGAGTCTCCTTTCCTGAAGAATATGGCGGCAGCGGAATGGATATGTGGAGTGCGGTGGTGATTAGTGAAGAGTTGACGAAAGCTAATATTGGTGGATTGTCAATGTCGCTTTACGCGCATACTTATTTGCCATTGCCTGTGGTGTTGGCATTAGGAACCGAAGAACAAAAACAAAAATATTTAGCACCTGCTTTGCGCGGAGAAAAAGTGGCAGCACTCGGCATTACTGAACCCGGAGCCGGAAGCGATGTAGGCGGAATTAAAACCACTGCAGAAGATAAAGGCGATCACTACTTAGTAAACGGCTCAAAAATGTTTATTACCAACGGAACAATGGCAGACTTTATAGTGTTGGCAGTGCGCACGGGTGAAGGACATACACTTTCGCTTCTATTGTTCGACACCAATACACCAGGCTTCACAGCTAACTCTGTTCACAACAAATTGGGAATGCACTCTTCTGATACCGGTCAGTTGTTTTTCGAAAACTGTAAAGTTCCAAAGAGCGCATTGCTTGGCGAAAAAGATTTCGGCTTCTATTATATCATGAGTAATTTTCAGGAAGAGCGTTTGATTGCTTCTGTAACAGGAGCGGCTTCTGCAGCACACGCTACACTAAAAGCAAAACGCTATATGCAAGAGCGCGAGGCATTCGGCAGACCTATTGGTAAGTTCCAGGTGCTACGTCACAAAATTGCAAAGATGGCCGTTACCTCTGAAGCTTGTAAGTCTATCGCTTACCGCGCAGTGGCAGAGTATATCGAACTGGGACCTGCCGCTTACAAAATTGTTTCTATGGCAAAAGCTTTTTGTTGCGAAGAATCTTTTAATGTGGTGAACGAGTGCTTGCAAATTCACGGAGGCTGGGGTTATATGGAAGACTACGGCATTGCGCGTTCGTTCCGCGATATTCGTTTAATGACCATGGGCGCAGGCACCACCGAAATCATGTATGAAATTATCAGCAAGATTGAGATGGACGAAGTGAAACACGAAAAGCAATTTGTAAAAGCGAGAGTGTAATTTCACTTACTGAACTTCGGGTTCCTGTTGGCTGAGGCAGTGAAAACTTCCCAAGCCCCAGATCAAATCGGTGGAATCGAGTCCTACAACTTTTCTATCAGCAAAACATTTTTGAAGAATGTCTAAAGCACGTTCATCGTTTTTCGCATCGCGGAAAGTGGGCGTAATGACGTATTTATTACTGATGTAGAAATTAGCGTAAGAGCAAGGCAAGCGCTGGTCTTCGTAAATAATTTTATTCGGCATCGGCAGTTCAACAATGTTTATCTGTTTGCCGTTTTCCAAGCGCATGGTCGAAAGCATTTTCAGATTCTCCTTCAGTGCCTTGTAGTTTTCATCGCTCTTGTTTTCTTCTATGACGGTAACAACAGTATCTTCATTTACGAAGCGGGTCAAATCATCAATGTGTCCATCAGTATCATCGCCTACAATTCCATCGCCTAACCACAACACATTTTCTACTCCGTAATAATCAATCAAATACTTTTCGATTTCTTTTTGGGAGAGATTCGGATTGCGGTTCTTATTCAGTAGGCATGAAGTAGTCGTCAACAAAGTTCCTTTGCCGTTGAACTCTACGCTTCCGCCTTCCATAATTATTTGAGGATAGAAAACAGGCAGATCTAATTTCTTTCCAATCAAAGTTGGAATCACATCATCTAAATCATACGGAGGATATTTATCGCCCCATGCGTTGTAGTTCCAATCAACTATGGCTTTCTTTTTTGTGTCGTTGTTTATGACAAAAGCGGGTCCGTGGTCTCGGCACCAAGCATCGTTAGTAGGATGGAAATAGAATTGAATGTTCACAGCCGCATCAATATCTTTTAAAGCAGAGAGACGAAGTTGTGTGAGCGCAAACTGTTTCATGGTTTCATCTTTCACATTGATACAAACCTTTTGATCTTGCGCAACCAACCAAATAAAATGGCAGTACGATTTATAAATGGTGTGAATCTTTCCGGGCCAGCTTGCTTCTTTGTGCGGCCAACTCAACCACATAGCGCGTTGCGGAGCAAATTCTGCAGGGAAGGAGAAACCTAACTCTTTCGGTGTTTGCATAGCAGCTTACTTCTCTTCGTCAATAAAACGTTTCGTAATCGGTTGGTAAGAATCAATTCTTCTATCGCGTAGGAAAGGCCAATGTGTGCGATAGAAATCTGTTTTCTCTAAATCAACTTCCACCACAGCATTTTCTTCTTTATCGTGCGAAGCCAGATAAAGTAAGTTGCCAAAAGGATTGCTTACAAAACTTCCTCCCCAGAATTTCATTAAACCATTTTGCTCTAAGCCCACACGATTTACACTTACCACATGCACGCCATTCGCTACCGCATGTGACCGCTGAATAGTTTGCCATGCATTGTATTGCTCTTGATTTGTTTTTTCATCCTGTGCTGTTGCCCATCCTATTGCTGTTGGGTAGAAAAGAATTTCTGCTCCTGTAAGCGCAGTAATACGCGCTGCTTCAGGATACCATTGGTCCCAGCAAATGAGCACACCGATTTTTGCATACTGGGTATCGAAAGTTTTGTAGCCCAAATCTCCGGGAGTGAAATAGAATTTTTCGAAGTAAGCGGGGTCATCAGGTATGTGCATCTTTCGATACTTACCGAGGTAAGTTCCATCAGCATCTAACACAGCAGTTGTATTGTGATAAATTCCACTTGTTCTTTTTTCAAACAGCGAAGCGATAATTACTACGTTTAATTCCTTCGCCACTTTTGAAAGCGCATCTGTAGATGCACCAGGAATGGTTTCTGCCAGCTTGAAGTTTTCGTAATCTTCTACATCGCAGAAATAAAGCGAAGTGAAGAGTTCCTGAAGACAAACAATCTGCGCTCCGCCTTTTGCAGCATCGCGAATTCCGGCAATAGCTTTTTCTAAATTGGGTTGCGCTTCTTTCACACAACTCATTTGCACCAAACCTATTTTTACTTTACTCATTGGTAAAAATTTGAAAGGCGAATATAATTATCTGTTTAGCGTAGGCGCAAAAAAAATCCCGTGACATTAGCACGGGACAAAATAAAAGCACTATGAAAAGTTTACTGCACTACAATTTTGCGGGTGTTGGTTTGCTGCGCAGTTTTTAATTCGAGCAGGTAAATGCCTTTACTCAAATCAGAAATATCGGTTGAAGAAGTATGAATTCCTTCTGTCTGTTGTTCAGTAAAAATTTGCTTTGCTATTGCTCCATTCAATGAATACAAAATGCAGAAAACGCTTTCGTTCTTATCAAGCGAGTAACCAAACGAAAGGTTTCCGCTCACAGGATTTGAAAAAATTTGCAGCGAAGAGATAGTTGTGTTTGTTTCTACCAGAGCAGACGGAGCAACATATTCAGGAATAATTTGTGAGCTGTTGTAAACGTAATCAAGTTGATTGCCATTAGCTCCATTTGCCGCAACTCCCGAGAAATAGAAAGTAACATTGCCTGTGCCTACAGCAGGTGCCACCCACGTAAAAGGGAAGTTATGAGAACCCGAAGTTCCACTACCACCACCAAGTGTATGCGTAATGTTTTTGCGTGATACTCCTCCGATGGTCGTGCTTTTAATTTGATTACCTGCACCGGCAGTTAGTGTTCCACCGTTTGCATTCGTACTGGTAAGTGCTTCTAAACCTAAACCGAAAAGCGAAACACCCGAGTGAGTAACCGTTAAGTGCATAGCATACGATTGACCGGGAGTGTAACCACCTACAGGAATGTTTGAGGTAAGCACCACAGAACCCGGTCCACTATTCAATGCATAAGAACTATGACAGCCGTTTACGCAGGTTTGCTCACTCGGAGAACCTGTTCTACCGGCTTTACCATTGTTATCTTCAACACCGCTGGTAAAAATTAAAAAGCACGAAAGGGAAAAGAGAGAATAGAGTAAATATTTTTTCACAGTTATTTTTTGTGGCGGCAAATATGTGTGCACTACGCCAAACATGTTACCATCTAGCAACCGTTAAAATCAGATTGAAGAGTTATAATTTATTACACCTCTATTAAATGAGCTAAACCGAAAGCAGCTCCCGCTGCCAAAGCACCAATCAAAGCAGTTTTCAAGGCTCCTGCCAATGGCGGTTGACCAATTGCTTTTGCTTTGAAAAATCCGAAAATAAGAAGCGCAACCAGTGTTATGGCTACAGAAACCAGAAGCGCTTCGTGCGCGCTCTTCATAAATAAATAAGGTGAGAGTGGAACTAATCCTCCAACGATATAAGCTATACCTATTGTGAGTGCACTGTTTCTCGCGCGTTTTGCATCGGGTTTTTCTAAACCGAGTTCGAAGCGCATCATGAAATTCACCCACTTCTCTTTGTCTTTGCTCATCTCTTCGGCAATCAATTTGCTCGAATCTCTGCTCACACCATACGTTTCCAATACTTCGCGCACTTCTGCTTTTTCTTTTTCAGGAAAAACATCGGCTTCGTAATTTTCCCTTTCCAACTCAGTAGCATAATGGTCTACTTCTGTGCGTCCCGCGAGATAACCACCTAACCCCATGGCAATACTTCCTGCTGCAATTTCTGCAATGCCCGCTGTTACAATTATTGCTGTGGTATCAATAGCTCCGCTTAATCCTGCTGCAAGAGCAAACGGAACGGTGAGTCCGTCAGCCATTCCAATCACAATGTCTTTTACAAAATGGGGGCTATCGAAATGTTTCTCTTCGTGGTGGTGCATAGACTTATTTTTTTCAAACTTAAACTTTGTTTGTTTTTTAAAGACAAGAAATAACTAACAACTTAAAATGACCGAACGTTCAAAAACAAAGACGAGTATTTTTCAACTTGTTTAAACGTTTGATGCCTGGCTTAGTCAGAACGAATAAGTTCGTTCCCATTGACACAACTGCAACCCGACTATACTTTACTTACTGCACAGATTTCAAAAGGCGATGAACACGCTTTAGAAAAACTTTTCCTCTCACTAAAAGATTCAGTTTTTAATGTGGCACTTGGCTATGTGCGCAACACCGAAGATGCCGAAGAAATTTTGCAGGATGTGTTTGTCGAAGTGTTTCATTCCATTTCGACATTTAAAGGTGATTCGAGTTTGAAAACTTGGATTACCAGAATAACCATTAACAAATCGCTCGACTACATTAAGTTCAAAAAACGCAAGAAGCGTTTTGCTTTTGTTACCTCCATCTTTAGCAAAGAAACCGGTGAAGTAAGAATTCAAGGTTCAGATTTCAATCATCCGGGTGTTGTAATGGAAAACAAAGAGAAATCGCAATATCTTTTTGAAGCCATTGACAAACTGCCCGAAAAGCAACGCGATGCATTTATGCTTTTAAAGATTGAACAAATGAGCCAGCGCGAAGCGGCTGAAATTTTAGAGATTAACGAAAAAGCACTGGAGAGTTTGATGCAACGCGCAAAAGAGAATTTGAGAAAGTTGTTGAGTGATGTTTATGAAGAGTTGTAATAGAGGCGAAGGATTTTTTCAAAACCATCGTCTAAAATTATACGACCATGAAACCCGTAAAAGAAATTTGGATTGAAGAGATACTCAACAGCGCTGAAAATATTCAGCGGGTGGATGCGAGTGAGCGTTTGTTTGCAGGGATTCAATCGCGTTTACATAGCAAGGTTCGACAAATTGAAATGGTTCCTGCGCGCACAGTATGGTTGGCGGCTGCAAGCATAGCTTTGTTATTCGCTCTCAATTTTGCTGCTCTTACTTATTCTGCTCAACAAAAGCAAACTGCCTCTCATTCTACTGCATTGACCGAAAACAGTTTTGATATTTATTCAAACTCATAAAATGAAACGCGAAAAACTTTTAACCATAGCTGTTGTGTTCCTGTTCTTGCTGAACATAAGCACCATTGGTTTTCTGTTTTTTCAGCGCGGACATCGTCCTCCTCCCCCACCGCGCATGGAAAGATTGATTCCTGAAACGTTAGGTTTTAATGACGAGCAACACAAGCAATTTGATGATTTGCGTTTTGCTCATCATTCTAAAATGGAAGCACTTGATGAAGAGAACAAAGAAACATTGATTAAGTATTTGCAATTACTCACAGCAGATTCCATCGACAACATTCAAAAAGATTCGCTCGAAAAAATAGTTGGAATCATTCAACAAAAACGAGCGCAAATTACACTCGAACACTTTCAGCAACTGAAAGTTGTTTGCACACCCGAACAAAAAGAAAAATTCAACCAAGTTATACCTGAACTTATTCGCGTAATGGTTCCACCCTCAAATAAAGAACCAAGACCGTAGAAGGAAATTTATTATCGCATCGTCAAACCAATCCACAAATCTTAAGAATGAAAAAAACTGCTCTTGCCCTCTTACTGTTTATGACTACTTGTTATACTCAAGCGCAAATTACCGCTCCCGAAATTATTTCCTGGATTCAAACTCCGGGACAAACAGGTTACAGCGGAATTGCATCAAACGTGCAATCAGTAAATTATACTTCAAGCAACGTTTACGTGAGCTGCACTTGCATTCCGGGGTATGACATTGGACCA
This sequence comes from Bacteroidota bacterium, assembly GCA_947476645.1. Classification (GTDB taxonomy): domain Bacteria; phylum Bacteroidota; class Bacteroidia; order Chitinophagales; family LD1; genus Bog-950. The sequence continues at coordinate 68,630 of CANJRM010000002.1, read as the reverse complement.
TGGGCAGGTAATCCGAACACACCGGCCAATCAAAATTTTTGCTTCGCCATAACACGCACACCTGTAAAAAATACAGGAACGCTTACCCCTACACCACTTGGTCACATTGGCGTTTGGACTAACGGAGTGAGTTTGTTCAATGTGAGCGATGCCATGAGTTACAACAATCAGAACGTTTGGTTTCGCAATGCTTATTTTTTTGAAGGACCTTCGTTTGATGATTGTCTCGGGCATCCACAACAACAAGGCGAGTATCACACACATGTAAACCCAACTTGCCTTTATGACGACCAAGCGAACACTGTGCATTCACCCATTATAGGTTATGCGTTTGACGGCTTTCCCATTTACGGTGCATATGCTTATTCAGATACTGCGGGCTTAGGTGCAATTAAAAGAATGACTCCAAGTTATCGCACACGAACCATGACCGACCGCACCACTTTGCCTAGCGGTTCTGTCGCAAGTTTTGCCGGCCCTGCTATTAATGGACAATATCCTCTTGGTGCCTTTATTCAGGATTTTGAATACGTGCCAGGGCTTGGCGATTTAGATGAGCACAACGGTCGCTTTGCAGTTACTCCTGATTATCCTGCGAGAATTTACGCGTACTACGTTGCCATTGATTCTAATCAAACACCTATTTATCCTTATTTATTAGGCCCAACATATTATGGCACCGTGCCTGCCGGCAACACAGGCATGCAAAGCGGACACAATACAGTTCCTGGTGCTGCAGTTGTTTATACACCTGTTGCTTCGGGGTTTTCTGAGTTGAATACTGCAGGAATTTCAACCTATCCTAATCCTGTTTGCGATTTCATAAGCGTTGATTTCGGAACGACTATTTCTGCTACTCACCGGATTGATGTAATTGACATGAACGGAAAACAGGTAGCCTATATTACTTCTACCGATACTAAAGTTCAGATTGCGATGAATGAATTTTCGAGCGGAGTTTATTTGGTGCGTGTAACTGATGAAGAGGGAAAATCTTTTCAGCAGAAAATATTTAAGCAGTAGTTTCTAATTGTTTCATCAACCAGCGAAGTTGCACATCAACTGCTGCATCTAAATTCCACGAAGAAAAATTCTGTTTCATTTCTTTTCGAAGAGAAGACATAGTTTTTTCTTTTTCCTCCTTGCCTTTGACAGGTGCATTTACGAAACGCGAAAAGAGTTCGGCAATGTACAATTGCTTGAAGTAATCACCCTGCTTAATGCTTTTGATATTACGTATCAAATTTTTCATTTCCGAACTTGCCAAAGCATATTCCTTACGAATACAGAAAGCAATTACATACACAAAGCGAATCATGATTTGTTCGCCTACCGAAACATCAACAGGTTTGGGTAATCGCTTAACCGCTTCATCATCGTTACCCAAAAGCAAATGGCAGTAACTTAAAAAGATGCGGAGATAGTATTACTGTGTTAAAGTTAGATTCTGCATGTAATATTTTAGCAGGTTCTGCCGATGGAAATATTTCTGAGATAAGTGCTGATACGTTTAAACTGATAGATACTATCAAAAGCACCACAGATATTATAAGCATTGGCAATGCATCTTTTTCACTGAAAATTTATCCGCAACCATCTTCGAACCAAATCAATTTTGTTAGTGAAAAAGAAATCGTAAATGGAAAATTTTTGTTGACTGATATTACAGGAAGAACACTTCAACAATTTTCTTTAGGAACTACTGACCGTTTTACCGCAGATATTTCTTCTATCACTAACGGAATTTATTTCTACCAGATTTTATCGCATGATAAATTGGCGAAAGCCGGCAAAGTAGAAGTGCTTAAGTAGCACTTCTACTTTACAATTTCCCGTTCGCTTTTTTCCATTCTAATTCTGCCAGCAGAAATGTGTAGAGCGATTGCAGATAATTGAACTCGGTTTCCTTCAACGTATTTTCGGCATCTATTACTTCCTGATAAGTAGCTATTGAGTTTGTATAACGCACGTTTACTTCCTTCACCACTTCCTCTGCAAGTTTTACATTTTCTTTTATCAGTTGTAAGCTGGAAAACGCATTTGCGTAATTTACAGAAGATGTTTGCAATTGATAATTGATGCTGTTGCGAATGGTAGAAATGTTGTTTTCATTTTTCCGAATCACGAGCTTTTGTTGATTTGCCATTGCTAGTTTTTGAAACCCATCGAAGATGGGAACGTTTACTTTCAACCCGATATAAGAAGTCCAGAACCATTTATCTTTTTGAAAAACTTTGTCGTTGTCCAACCCTTGTCCGCCTATGTAACCATAACCACTAACGGTTGGAATGTACCCGTAATTGATTTTTTTCAACTGCATTTTGTTGAGCGATTCCTGCAAGGTTTCCGTTTCCAATTCCACACGACTTGCTTCTGCGTTTTTAAAATCAGGATACTCGGGCAAGGTTTCAGATTTAGCTTCAGCAGGCAAAACATCGCTCAAATCCAATTGTGCATCAATAGGTAACCCGACAATTTGCGCCAGCGATGCTTTTGAAGTTTTTACAGAATCCTGCGCTACTTTCAACTGATATTTTGCATTCGACAAATTCAGGAATGAACGGTTCAAATCAATTTTCAACGCATTCGCGTTGTCGTATTTTACTTTGGTATCGTCATACGCTTTTTGAAAACGCTCTGCACTTTTAGCAGCTTTTAAAACGCGCTCGTTGTTGAGTAACACTAAATAATAAGCACGGCTAACACTTATTTTCAAATCAACCAAAGCTTGCTGCAATTGAAAACCTGTAAGCTGTTGCTGCTTTTTTGAATACTGAATATCACTCACTGCAGCCATATCCAACAAAGGCTGATTCAAATCAACGCCTGATGAAACAGCATACTTAGTGCCCTGTTGAATGGTTTTTAATTCGTCTTGATGAGTAACAGGGTTCGGAAATTTCAAAACGATTTGTCCAAGTTTCAGATTATCGCGCATATCAAAACTGCCATTTAATTTTGGCAGATACTTAGAAACCGATTCCAGTTTTTTTGCTGAAGAAATTTGCTGGTCAATTTTATAGTTCTGAAAAGCAGGTTGATTTTGCGAAGCATAATCAATGGCTTCGTTTAAACTCATTTTAAAATTTTGCTGGGCTGATGCCGAAACAAACAGCGTAACTAAAACTACAAGGAGAAAATTCTTTTGCATAATCAATATTTTACGAGCACAAAAAACCGAATTCATTTCATTACTTAAAAACCCTTTTATCCGAACCGTTGAAAATGCGCTTTCAAACGTTGCCTAACTTCTAAAAACCGAAGCCGGCTCTACTTTTACTATCCGCCTTATAGCGGCTATTACGCCTATCATAGAAATAACCAAGGTAACCACCGCAAAGGCGATATACATACCGATGCTATAACTAAACATGATACCCGCCTTGGCAATACCCAATTTAAAAGCATACATCAGTATTACGCCAAAGATATAACCTACAATGGCAAAGATGATGGCCTGCGTTAGTATCAGGTTGCGCACATAAGCGTTGGTAGCGCCAATAGCTTTAAGGGTGGCGTAGTCCTTTAACCGGTCGGTAGCGGCAGAGTAAAGAGTTAAGCCAATAATAATACTACCGGCTATAATAGCGAATACTATAAGCGTGCCCACCGATGTAGCAATACCGCTTGAACCAAGTATAGTGCTTACCGTAGCCGATGAGAAATCCTTTTTCGTCCACGATTTAACGCCAAACATATTGTCGTCAATCATTTTAGTTATTTGTTTGGCATCTGCACCCGGCTTTATCTTTACCAATAAAGCACTCACCTTATCACGCGGAAACTTGCTATAGTAACGAGCACGGTCAATAGTAGTAAACACAAATGAAGCTCCGAAACCTCGAGCACCGTTAGTTTGCAAAGTTACTTTGGCCAGTTTACCTGCTATTTCAAACTGCGTACCCATTTGCGCACCGCCTAAAAGTTTCTTGTCGAAAACATCAGTAGTGACTGCATTATCGAACAACAAATTATCAGTAGTGCCACCGCTAATCTTCCAGGGGCCACCAACAAACGAAGGGGCTTGCGATCCTACTAATGTGATGCCTCCTGATTTTCCATCGTTAAACTTAGCCGATGACCCGGCTATTACCAATGGGTAAACATGGTCTATCCCAGGCAGGGCTTCTATCTGTCTTTGGTAACGGCCGTCAATTTGCCCCAGAGCCGCTACGTTCGTTGTGCGGTTGTCTACCACCCAAATATCGGTATTGATATTATCCACCAGGCTCGACATCATGCCCGTAAGAAAAAGAAATATGCCCGTTTGCTGACCGATGAGGAAAATAGAAATAACCACACCAAACAAAGCGCCAATGCTTTTAGGTTTATCGTAAAGAATAAAACGTATGGCGGTCTTCAGCATCTTAGTTCTTCTTTTCTAATTCAATTACGGCTTCTACTCTGCTGTTGATGAGCAATGGAGCGTTACCGGTTAAGCGTATTCTAACTTCGCGCACGCGTCTATCTTCCATGTTCGAGGTATCATCGCTAAACAGCGATTTCTTTTTCAGGTATGGGCTCAGATAAACCACTTCGCCATCGCCCAACTTATCGTCTGTGCCCTGTGTGCGGATAACGGCCTTTTGCCCTAACTTAAGTTTGTTTACCCACAGCTCATCTACCTCGCACAAAACGGTAAGTGCAGAGTTGGGAGCAAAGTCGAACAGCGGCTTCTCGGTAGTAGCGGCACTGCCTTCGGTTAAATCCATATTCAGCACCACACCATCCGATGGGGCTTTTACTTTTCTACGCTCTACATCAATAGCTGTAACCTTAGCATCTGCACTTATTTCGTTCAGCTTGCTCTGTGCGCTTTGCAGGGCGGCATTCAACCGGTCAATATCTTTAGCAGCCTGGTCGTAATCGGCCTTGGCATTGTCGACATTTTGTTTGGTCTCGGCACCCTGCTCAAATATCTTCTGCAGCCGTTCATATTTAGTCTTCAGGTTTTCGCTTTTTATTTTGGCAGAAGTAATCTGCGCCTGTATGTTTTGTATCTCGGCATTTTGCGTAGCTACTTTCGAGTTGGTCTGCACCAACTTGGCATCTTCATAATCGTGTCCGAACTCTACCAGCAGTTGTCCTTTCCTTACGCTATCACCAGCAAACGCATAAATTTTCTTTACCACACCGTTCACCTCGCTGCCAATCGCGGTAATCTTTACTTCCGGTTCTACCCTGCCAATGGCAATTATGCGAACGGGTTCAACTATAGTTTTAACGGGTTCAGCCGCGGGTTTATCCTCTTTGGTTTTGCAAGCACTAAAACCTATAAGCACCAGTAGAATAGCGAATAGCTGTTTCATGTTTTTATTTCGTTTGTCAGGTTCTTTAAATATTCGCTCTGCGATACTTCCAGGGCCGCACCGTTTTGCACCTCTATCACGCGCGTGGCATACGGCACTAAACGCTGGTCGTGCGTAACTACAATTATGCCTTTGTCCTGTTTGGCTAAATCCTGCAACTGCTTCATTACCACACCTACCGATTTTACATCCAGCGATGCAGTCGGCTCATCGCAAAGTAACATAGGCGGATCCGATACCAAAGCACGGGCAATGGCTACGCGCTGTTGCTCTCCGCCCGATAACATTTTCGGCAACGATTTTAACCGGTGCGTCATGCCCAGCAAATCGAGGGCTTTTATCACTCGCGGCTTAGCGTCTTTATTAGATATGCCTTGTAAGGTTAATGGCAACATCACATTCTCTTCCACATTCAGCGGAGCTATCAGGTTAAAACTCTGAAACACAAAGCCCATATTATTCAACCGAACGCTGGCCATTTCTTTATCGCTTAAATGATTGGTGTATGTGCCGTTAATCCAAACCTTTCCGTGCGATGGATAGATTACGCAACCAAGAAGCGATAACAAAGTTGTTTTACCCGAACCGGAAGGACCGATAATAAGAATGAGTTCACCCTTGTTTACCTTGAAATCTGTGGGTTGCAAAGCCACCACTTCGGTATCTCCGCTTTTATATACTTTTCCTGCACCTTCCAACCTTGCAATTTCCATGTCGTAGTAAAGAGAACTAATTACAGCAAATAGACAAAATTGTATACGGTTGTGGAGATGATATTAAACAGTAAAAAAGTTTATCCTGTTTCATTATTACTTTCGACCCGTTATGTCAAAAGAAGCCATCAGCGTTTTCGATATTTTTAAAATAGGCGTGGGACCATCCAGTTCGCACACACTAGGTCCATGGCGCGCGGCTGAAAGATTTCTGAAAGAAATTTCGGATGAAAATAAATTGACAGAAGTTTCAGCAGTAAAAATTGAACTCTATGGTTCACTCGCAAAAACGGGCAAAGGTCACGGAACCGATATTGCCATCATGCTTGGGTTGAGTGGTGAAGACCCTGTGACTTTCGACACTTCATTGTTAAAGAAAAAAGTAGATGCTATAAAAGAGTCAAACAAAATTTTATTGAGCGGCTTACATGAAATTGATTTCAATTCGGAAACTGATTTATTGCTTCTGAAAAAAGAATCGCTTGCTTTTCATCCGAATGCGATGAAGATTTCCGCAACGTTCAGAAACGGTTCAGCCAAAAATGAAATTTATTATTCCGTAGGTGGTGGGTTTGTGGTTAAGGAAGGTGAAACTTCTTCTTCACAAAAGAATATTTCGTTGAAGTATGACGTGCACGATGCCGATGAACTTTTACAAAACTGTATGCGCGCAGGTTTAAGTATTTCGCAATTAGTTATTGAAAATGAAAAAGCATGGCGCAGCGAAAAGGAAACGGTGAACGGAATTCTGAATATCTGGCAGGTGATGAAGGAATGTATTTATAGCGGTTGCCACCGTTCAGGAATTTTACCGGGTGGATTGAATGTGGTGCGCAGAGCGGAGAAGATGAACAATCAGTATTTGAAAAATCTGCCTGAAAATAATTTGCAGGAATGGATGGAACAAATTCGTTCAACAGACAAATCTTTCACCAACACAATGAATTGGATTAGCTGTTTTGCTCTTGCAGTGAACGAAGAGAACGCTTCTTTCAGTCGTGTGGTTACTGCGCCTACCAATGGCGCAGCGGGAGTAGTGCCGGCTGTGTTGATGTATTACCACCTTTTTTGCAACGGAACGAAGGATGAAAACATTGTTCAGTTTATTCTGACCGCTGCTGAACTTGGAAGTTTGTTTAAGAAGGGTTCTACGATAAGCGCAGCGATGGGCGGCTGCCAGGCAGAGATTGGTGTTTCAAGTGCGATGGCTGCAGGCGCTTTGACTGAATGCCTCGGAGGAAATCCTTCACAGGTTTTACAAGCCGCTGAAATTGCGATGGAGCATCACCTAGGTATGACCTGCGACCCTATTGGAGGATTGGTGCAAATACCTTGCATTGAACGAAACACTATGGGTGCTATTAAAGCTATTACTGCTTCGCAACTTGCCTTGCAAAGTGATTCGGATTTAATGAAAATTTCCTTGGACACCGTGATAAAAACCATGTGGGATACTGCAAAAGACATGAGCGCGAAATACAAGGAAACTGCCGATGGCGGATTAGCCATTAATATTCCGCTGAATGTGCCCGAGTGTTAAACACTTTTTGGAAAGTTGTTACAAATACTTTTTTGTAGTCGTCCATTGAAACTTCCTTTCCTAATTCCTTTTGAAGTGAAGTTGTTTCCTTGCCTTCCAATCCACACGGAACAATTTTATTGAAGTAAGCAAGGTCTGTATTTACGTTTACAGCAATGCCGTGCATTGTAATATTACGGCTTGCCTTCACTCCTATAGCACCAATTTTTCTTTCAGAAGTTCCACTTTTTAAAAAAGTGGAACTTCTAATCCAAATGCCTGCGGCATTTTCAATTCGCTCACCTTTCAAACCATATTCTTTCAACGATTCAATAATGGTTTCCTCAAGCAGAAAAATGTATTGTGCTAAACCAATGCGCAGTGAATCTAAATCGAGAATAGGATAAACCACCAACTGTCCAGGACCGTGAAAGGTGACATCTCCTCCCCTATTCACGTGATAAAAATCAGCATTCATTTCTTCATCGCTTACCAAAATATTTTCGCGCTTGCCGCTTTTGCCTAAAGTAAAAACAGGCTCATGCTCACACAGAATTACTGAATTGGTTGTAGATGTGTTATTGAGTTTGGCTTCAATATTTTTGTGGAATAGCTCCTCTTGTAAGTAAAGAGCATCGAGATATTTGGTGAGACCGAGGTCAATGATTTTAAAAGAAATCATTTCAATTGCTTCAATTGTTCGCGTTGCTTTTTTAGTTCCTTCTTGTACCTGTTGTTAAAGTCGCGCCTTGACACCAAGCGATAATATGCGCGCTCCATTTCATTGTTTAGTGTGCGGACAGAAGGGACAAAATTATCAAGGTAAACACCTTGCACGTACGGAAAAGGACGATAAAACTGTTTCAGATTTTTATCCAGAAAAATCAAACCACTATAAGATGCCGGTGAAGTAGAAGTTTGACTAGGAACATTTTCGGGAACCTTTTTTGCGTCTCCGTTTTCATACAAATGATCTATACCTCTGTCCGCAACGGTTTTGTTTTCATAATCGCTGAAATCGGAAAACCCTTCTACACTTCCAAATTCGCAGAACACAAAAGTGGTATCGCTGAAAACGATAGAAGAATCAACTTCTAAATCTTTATTCAAAAACACTTTGTAGTTACCCTCCAAAACCTTAGCTGTTTGATTGGCATAAATGAAATAGACTCGACAAAATCTAAACTCATGCTCGAAAGCGTATTGGAGTTTTTCATTTTGAGTTTTTCGGCTTTCCACAATTTTATCTGCTATGTCGTTTCTACCCGCCTTGCGATATGCCGCCACACTTTTATCGTTTGTTTTTAAACGAACAATCACCGCACCGTTTCTCAGGTCGCGCAGAGTTTGAGAAGCTTTATCGCGAAATTTTACAGAATCCTTTTGCGAATTAATGATGGTATAATTCTGTTGCAGAGTATCGGAAACTACTTTCGCTTTCCCTTGCGAAAAACCAGCAAATACTATTTGTAAAAAAACAATTAGAACTATTGAATGCTTCATCTGCTTACTTAAAGTCTTTTGCAATTTCCTTTGGAACAAACTTACTCACCTTACCTTTTCCTCTTATAATTTCGCGAACAATCGTTGACGAAATAGAAGAAAACTCCAATCTTGAAAGAATAAGAATGGTTTCTAACTGCGGAAGCATATCGTGATTCAAGTGCGCAATTGTTTTTTCATATTCAAAATCTCCCGCGCTACGAATTCCTCTGAGTAAATAATTTGCTTTTCTCTTTTCGCAAAAATTTACGGTCAGCCCTTCATAGCTTTCTACGTTCACTTTCTTCTCTCCTTTAAAAACGAGTTCTATCCATTTTATTCTCTGCTCAAGCGAATACAAACTTTGTTTTTGCGAATTGCTTCCGATAGCAATAATTATTTCGTCAAACAACGGAAGAGCACGCTTCACAATATCTGCATGACCAACGGTGATGGGGTCAAATGAACCTGGAAAGACAGCTATCTTTTTCATAGAGCGAAATTAAGTGGATTTCTGTTGGCAATTGTCAGAGAATTGTAAAACAAAAAAAATATCAGTCAACTTTCTTTGGGTCGTTGGTAAAAACAGAAAAGATTGTTGTTCCGTAATTCTTATACTTAAAAAAGTGTGGATGCTTTTCGAAATTATGATTTGGGTTGTGTTCTAAAATAAACCAACCATCTCCTTCCACTAAACCATATTGAAAAACTAAATCGGGAATGGTATCTAAGTTTGGTAGCGGATAAGGTGGACCTGCAAAAATCACATCGAACTTCTGATGCGCGGTCTCTATAAATTTGAAAACATCCATTTTCAAAACTTTAATTCCGCTTAAATTATGCTGCTGAACAGTTCGCTTGATGAAGTCGGCACAGCGCGGAAAAATTTCAACCGTTGTAATATCGGTGCAACCGCGCGAAGAAAATTCATAACTGATGCTTCCAGTGCCGCCAAACAAATCGAGCACCTTGATGTTATCGAAGTTAAAACTGTTGTTGAGCGTATTGAACAAACCTTCCTTCGCAAAATCGGTAGTGGGACGAGTAGGAATATTTTTAGGCGGCTCAAAACGCACGCTCTTTAGTTTACCACCTATAATTCTCATGCCGATAAGTTGTAAAGATTAAAATGCAAATGCTTGGGAAACACATCGAATGCTTTGGAGAAATGAATGGCTTCAGGTTTCTGAATAAAATTGATGTGGCGGAAATAACGATAACACAAATCATAAATCTTACTTTGAATATCCACTTCGCCAATCAGCACCAACTCCGTTTTCTCCCTGTCAATTTTTAAATCTTCGCAGCACAGCAAAACGAAATAAATAAAATCGTTTGCCGCTTGGTAATCGTAACGATTCATCAGTTGCAATTCTTTTGCTTCGTTGAAACGGATAATATCTAAATGCGATTGACTGACGTTTACAAAAAGCTTTTCGGTAGAGTCAACCAAATATTCTGCAAGCAGTTGAAAGTAAGTGGAGTTCACATGTAGCACTTCGGAAGCAGGAAACAATTTACGAAGCACTTGCAACAACGGTGCAGCAAGTTCAAAAACAAGTTGCGCATCGCCACAACTTTGCGAAAGTTGTTCGGTCTTGTTTATAGTAAACGAAAACTCATTGGGAACAAGCGAATACTTTTCATCTACACCAAGCAACACTTTTGAAAACGGGAGTTGGAGGATTTCATCTTTTTCAAAAATTTTTTCTAAACGTTGTGCTAAATCGTTGGCGTTTGCCACATGATGTAAAGTATAATCACCAAAAAAAATTACCTGCCCGTGTGTTTGGTTGGCAACAAAATACCGAACCGCGTTTGAGGTAACGCAAATTTTCAAAACCAGAGTAGAAGGAGAAAGACTTGCTTCTACTTCACCAATGCTGTTGAATGAATTTTTTATTTGCGCGGGTGCCATGTGGCGAAAATAGAATTGTTAGGGTTTAAGTTGTGTTTCTGCGTTGTAAATTTCTACTTAGCCGAAACCTAAAACAACAAAGCCGCAGAAATGGTTTAACTGGCAGCTATCTTGATCGCGGGGAGGTAACAAAATGAATTAACAGAATTAGCCAGCCAATGAGAAAAAACAAGCCACCGATAGGTGTAACAGGACCAATGAAGGAGGCAGAGATGCTGGTAAGTTCGCGCGTGGCAAGTAAATAAAGCGAGCCTGAAAAGCAGGTTATGCCTATAATGAAACAGATGGCTGCGTTGCGAACGGGAACAGAGTTTTTCTGTTGTAAATAGAGTGCGCAAAAGAGCAAAGCCAGGGTATGGTAAAATTGGTATTGGATTCCTTTTTCCCAAATGGACAATGATTCAATGTTGATGTGCGCTTTTAGAGTGTGCACTCCGAATGCGCCAAGAGTAACTGCTAAGAGACCTGAAAGGGGGGGGGTGATTAGTAATATTTTTTGCACGCAACTGATTTATAAGTGAACTATGTGCGAATAAAATGAATCATGGGGATATTACATCCGCTTTTTTATTTTTGTGAAAACCCACATTGCAATGCCGTCAATAGAGACGCTTATTAAGCAAAGTAAATTCAGAGATGAGAAGCATAAGGCTATCATCAGTGTTTTGTACACCGCTAATGCGCTGAATAATTTTCACGAAAATTATTTTAAGAAGTATGAGCTTACTTCGCAGCAATACAATGCGCTTCGTATTTTGCGAGGTCAGCATCCGAAGCCAGCTACCGTAAATCTTATTCGCGAACGAATGATGGACAAGATGAGTGATGCTTCGCGGATAGTGGAGCGATTGCGCAAAGCGGGTTTTGTGGAGCGGGTGGCGAGTAAGCGCGACCGAAGAGCGGTTGATGTTTTGATTACGCAAAAGGGGTTGGATGTGTTGGCGGAGATTGATAAGCACGAGGAGAAAACGGATATGCCTACTAAGTATCTGAGTCAGGATGAGGCGAAGGAGCTCAGCCGATTGATTGGAAAAATGATTGACGCGCTGGCGGAGTAGTTCTACCTACTTTGTTTTTGCAAAGCGCACAAAAGCACCCAGCGGAAGTTTCTTTTTGAAATTATCTTCGAGATACAACTCTCCTATTTCTAAGTTTTCGGGTTTGATTTTTTGACGAACAAGGTTTTCTAAAATCATAGAAGAGAAACCGAGTGAGTAAGCGTTGAGAATAAGGAAGTGCTCTTCGGGATTCAGCAATTGCAAAACGAGTTTCATCATTTCGTTGATGTTATCTTCGAGTTTCCATTTTTCGCCATCGGGTCCATGACCAAAAGCGGGCGGGTCGAGAATGATGCCGTGATATTTGTTGCCACGTTTTACTTCGCGCTTTACAAATTTGAGCGCGTCTTCCACCACCCAACGTATGTTATCGAGTTTGCTTAACTCCATATTTTCTTTTGCCCAAGTAACAACTTGTTTAATGGAATCGAGATGCAAAGTATCGGCACCTGCAGCTCTGGCAGCGAGTGAAGCACCGCCCGTATAAGCAAAGAGATTCAGAAATTTAGGGGAAGGTGTTTTTATTTTCTTTGTTGCGTTGGCAATGTAGTTCCAGTTGACTGCCTGCTCGGGAAATATGCCTACGTGCTTGAACGATGTGAGTCCAAGGCGAAATTTTATTTCGCTTTTGGTGTTTCCGATTTCGCATTTCACCTGCCACTGGTCGGGCATTTGTTTTAATTTTTTCCAATCGCCACTTGAGGAAGATTTAGGGATGAAATGAACGTGTGCCCGTTTTTCCCACTCGCTGATACCCATGCTTGTATCCCATACTGCCTGCGGCTCGGGACGAATGGTGATGAAGTTTCCGAAACGTTCGAGTTTCAGAAAATTACCACAGTCAATGAGTTCGTAATCGGAAAAGTTTTCGGGAGTGAGCGAAAGAATCATGAAGCGAAGTAAGTTCTAATTTTTCGATTGGTTATCGACAATAACAAAAACATCTTCGTTATCTTTTTTCATCCAGTAATGTTCGCGCGCAAATTTTTCCTGCGACTGCGGATTGGAAGTCAACTCTAAATACGCTTTGTCGGTAGAGGCAATTTGCTGCAGGTAAAAAGATCTTTTTTCGAGTAAGTCTTTTAGTTGAGTGTGAAGGCGATATTGATTGACCACGTTGTCTTCATCGAAAAAAATCATCCATACGGCAAAAGATATACCCGCTATAAAGAACGGGTTCTTGAAAATAGCCGGGATACTTTTATATTTTTTTCGAATGGCTTTCCACATAATGAAGCTAATGTGCGGCTATTGTTTTGCGCTTTCAAGTTTTGAAAAGAAAGAATGTAAACACAAGTATGGTAAAAAAGACAACGGCTACTATTTGCGCAATGCGAAACTCAAACTCTCGGGAATGTATTTCGAGTTAACTCGGATAATAAAAGCAAACATGAATAGAACGAGGAGAGGAGTTTTATAGCGAACGAGATTGCCGAGAGCCGGTGTGCAGATTCCTACGATAGCGAAGTATGTAAGAGAGACTGTCAATAGAAATAAGAAGAGGTTAAGGTTTGTGCTGTGTTTTCTGTTTCTAAAAGCATTCCACATAAGCAGGAAAGGAATGATGAAAAAATTTTCGACAGCGCTTGCGAGCATCATCATATTTTTGGTTTCCCAGACATAAGGACGTGTGATGGTGTTCCAGATTCCGACAGCGGAAGTTTTTAGAATACTCACGACATCGTCTTTTAATTCGGGAATTTCAATTCTGCTGCCTGCTTTGAAATACTCGGCTTCTTTTACGGAGTGTGTTTGCTTATTAATGAGCATTTGCTGCAAGTTTATTTTGGGAACTATGTTGCGAACATTGAAAGCAAGCAACAACAAAACCAAATTGATGAAAAGATATTTGAGCAGAATAAATTTTGGTGTTTCGTTTTTACGGAATAGGAGATAGGCAATTGTTGCGGGAAGCAAGCAAGCGAGAACGAAAAACTTAGTAAAGAGAATAATTAATGAACCTGTTGCAAGAGCGCTGATTGAATTACGCGTTCCCCAATGTGTAATGCTATAGACAAACAAGCCAAGCCCTAAAATTAAAACGGGTTCTTTCATTACTCCGCTTGTCCAGAATAAAACTGAAGGGAGAAACAAAACCGGAATGGCAAGAAGGGAATTTTTGATGTCAGTAAAACCGAAAATGGAATTAGTAATAAGAATGAAACCAACCAACGACATGAAACACATAAACAGAATGTGAACGAAATAAGTTTTGAACGAAAGAAATATCAGCAGCGCATTGAGGCGAATGATGGTTTTGTTTTCATTCACCGGAGCTTCATCAAAATTGCGCTCCCAGTTTTTCATTTGAGAAGCGAATAGCAAAGTGGATTCATCTTCCTTTCCAATCAGCAATTGAAAAAATGCCTGCGGGTTTTCGTTGGCTGTATTTCGAAGTATTAAAGCATCGTTGTAAAACTTATGGACATCATTGTTCTGAACATCCTTGTAGTAGAAGGTGTAGATGAACCAAATAAAAATGCCTACTACAAATTTCAGATTGAATAAAACGTGGGTAACGAGTGGCTTGAAATTTTTGAATTGAAAAATCTTGAACCGATAAATCAGCAGATTGAAAAACAGTAAGTAGAACGTGGTAAGAAAAATTTCTTTGGCAGACATTACATCGAAAGTAAAAAATAAGGTAGTTTTTAAGCAGCAAAGACTTTTTTTAAATTGCAGCATGTGGCGTTGGCTTGAAAGATATCTGATCTTTACACAGGGAGAAAAAGCGGGAATCATTTTTCTGGTTCTTGCATCGTTGCTTGTGTTTATTGTTCCCGCAACCTACCTCTATTACAAACCTATTCAGCATGCCGATAATTCTCCTTACCAAAAGGAAGTTGATGCTTTTATAAAGGAGTTCAACGAAAAGAAGCAACTTGCTTTGTTAGCTGATAGCATTAAGAAAGACAGCCTTCTTATTGTGAGCAGAGATTTAACTCTTGATTCAAGTTCAAGTCTCAAAAAGAAAGAAGAGCGCAAGATTGCCTACTTCCAATTTGACCCGAATAAAATCGGAGTGGCTGAATGGATAAAACTTGGGTTTAGTGCGAAGCAGGCAGCGAGTATTGAGAAGTTGAAAGACAAGGGATATAAATTTCGAAAGCCGGAAGATTTGAAAAGTGTTTTTGTGGTGGGCGAAGAAAATTACAATCGTCTTTCGGCTTATATAAAAATTGACCCGAACGATTTTCCTAAGAAGGAATTTTCAAAAACAGTTTATCCTGAAAAGCAGAAAGAAAAATATGTGGTGGATATCAATATAGCAGATTCATCTTTGTTTGAAAGGCAGAGAGGAATTGGGCCTTCGCTGGCAAGCCGAGTTATTAAATACAGAGAGCGGTTAGGAGGTTTTGTTTCAGCAGTGCAGATAAAGGAAGTCTGGAATTTTCCTGACAGCACGTATCAAAGTTTGAAAGACAAATTTGTGGTGAATGAAATTGCGCTGAAGAAAATAAAACTTAATAGCGATGATTTTGAGACGCTACGCAAGCATCCTTATATCAATTACTCTTTAGCAAAGATTTTTATGGCTTACAAGAAGGAGCACGGGAATTTTAAAACTGTAGAAGACCTGAGAAAGATTGCTGTGATGAACGATAGTGTTTTCAGAAAGCTTCAACCGTATCTTTCAATAGAGTGAAGCTATTGTCCCCAAGAGAATGCATTTCCATTTGCTTCTTCAAACAAATGCGGGTAGTGAACTTTTAATTCAGCCACAAACAAATCGAAAGGGAAATCATCGAACTGTCCGTACTCGTGTAAGTAGTTCATGTATTTTTTGCCACCATTAAATTCCTGGAAAATGGAATCGTGTGTGCCATCGAAATCAAGTGCGTTGGTTCCGAATTTTTCGCATAAACTCTTGTTGAATGCAGGGGTGCATTTCACCCATTTGCCATCGAGCCAAAATTCGTTATAGCCATGAAAAACAAATTTGTCGGTGCGCAGCATCTCCACAAATTTTTTTGTAGAAAGATGATTCTGCACAATGGAAAAACCCAATCGAGATGGAATATTATGAACTCTTGCTGCGGCACATAACAGCAATGATTTTTCAATACAATAACCCTGACCGCGTTCCAACGTTTTGGATGCGGAAATTTCTTCAGGAATTAGAATAAGGTTGTAGGGATTGTAAAGAATTTCATCGCGCACAGCGAGATAAAGGTCAACAGCTTTTTGATTATCTGTTTTATCGGCAGAAGTTTTTGCGTGAGCGTATTCAATTACCTTGGGATGGTCGCTATCAATAAACTTTGTAGGACGGAGATAGATTTCAAAATCATTTGTTGCCACAGATACACAGATTTACACGGACTAAATTCAAATGGATTTTCTTACATCTTGTGTTTGCAACATGTCTTCTTTTCGCTTTCACCATCTTTAGAACAACACTCTTTTTTGCCGGATTCGCATTTCTCCTCGCATTTTCCCGCACACTTACCCGAGCAATCACCCTTACATCCTTCCTTATGCATTGGACAACCGCCCATAGATTTCTCTGCACAACAAGGTTTACCAGCAGCGTGACACATGCTCATACATTCCTCTTTACTCATAATACAACGGCCTCGTTCTTTACACATAGCTTCGCATTTTTCCGCACCCATCATCTTGCTGCACATTTCTTTCTCCATCACTACACTGTCGCCTTCCATTTTACAACCGCCCATGGTGCAAGTAGATGAACTATCTTTAGTGCAATGTCCCATGCCGTCATCTTTGATAATGATTTCCTTTTCCATTTTGCACGTGTTCCCGCCTTCGCAATGATTTACACAAAAACGATGAACGACTCTTTTGCCAATCAAACCAATGTTTGCCAACGAAAGTCCGATAACGAGCCAGGCAAGCACAGAAAAAAGAGTGCCCATAAATTCGCGTTTTACTTTTATAAGTAAATGAACGCCTGCTGCTAAAGCCAGAATTGAAAGTGGAAGTGCTATCATAATTTTTGTTTTTGTTGAGCGAATATAATCGGCTTTTGTCAATAGCATTTTGCGATTACATTCGCACCCGTTTTACAACAATAATTACCATACACATGCTCAACCTCGAAGAAGAAAAAGCAAAATTCCGTTTTAAAATGAAGCTTGATATTCGCTGGAGCGATATGGACGAAATGCGCCATGTGAATAATGCAGTTTACCTCACTTACTTTGAGCAGGCGCGTGTGTATTATTTTCATGAAGCGTGTGAATGGAACTGGAACGAAATAGGCGCGATACTTGCGAATGCACATGTAGATTATCTGAAGCCCGTTGTGTTTCCAAATCCTACTTTTGTATATGTGCGCACCAGCCGATTGGGAAATAAAAGTTTTGAAACGCAATATTTGATTACGAGTTTTGTGAATGGCAAAGAAGAATTGACCACTACGGGTTATTCAACCATGGTGTTGTTTGATTATAAAACAAATACTTCGGTAGTAATGCCTGATAGTTTGCGAGAACGAATTAGAAATTATGAAACAGAAAAAATCTGATTTGTGCTGCTTCGAATAAATCCCGATAACATTGACGACCGTCTGATTTTTCAGGTGGTGAATTGTTTGCGAAAAGGAGGAGTTATTATTTATCCAACCGACACGGTTTATACGCTCGGCTGCGATTTAACTCACCGCGATGCTTACGAGAAAGTTTGCAAACTGAAAGACATTAAATCGAACAAAGCCAATTTTTCTATTGTGTGCTACGACCTTAGCCACATCACTGACTTCACAATGAACGTGCCCACGCCCGTTTATAAAATGATGAAAAAGTGTTTGCCCGGTCCCTATACGTTTATTCTCAACGGCAATAACAACCTCTCAAAAATTTATGGCTACAATAAAAAGACAGTTGGTATTCGAGTGCCGGATAACACGATTGCACGTGCAATCGTAGATGAGCTTGGGGCACCCATTCTTTCTGCATCTATAAAAAACACCGATACTATTCTCGAATACATTACTGACCCTGATGAATTGTATGAAGCATACGAGAGCATGGTTGATATTGTAATTGATGGCGGTGTTGGTGGTAACATTGCTTCGACTGTAATTGATTACACCAGTAATGAACCTTTATTAGTTCGTGAGGGTGCAGGAGAATTTCCTTTGTAGTAGTTTTTTCAAAAACCTTATAGGTTTTGAAAACCTATAAGGTTTAAATACTTTCGGTATAACCACCTCATTGAAAAATCTCTTCACCATATTATTTCTCTCCTTCCTTTTTCAGAATCTATCTGCGCAAAATACATTTCGTGCTATAGTAAAAAGTGAAGATGAAGATGCCGAGTTGCTTGCGGGTGCAACTGCTCATGTGGTAGATACTACCATTGCTGCAGTTGCCGATTCAAACGGAATGATTGTTCTTGAAAATATTCCAAACGGAGAAAAGACGATTGAGTTTTCTATTCTCGGATATTTTAAAAAGAGAATTAAAATCAATTTTCCGCTAGCGAAAAATTCTGTTCCTCTCGAAGTAAAACTACAAACACAGGCAGAAGAAATAGATGAAGTGGTGGTTACTTCCACGCGCAATTATCAGAAAGCAGAATACCTTCCTACTAGAGTGGAAGTGGTTGCAGAAGCGGAAGTAGAAGAGCGCTCACACGACAAACCATCGGATGTTTCGCATGTGGTGCGTGAACAGCCGGGCGTGCAGGTGCAACGCACATCTGCAACTGCGGGAACTATGAGCATTCGCTTGCAGGGATTAAGCAGTCGTTATGTGCAGGTTTTGAAAGATGGCTTTCCGCTCTTCGGTGGTTTCTCGAATGTAATTGGCATCACTCAAATTCCCCCACTCGATTTGAAGCAAGTGGAAATTATAAAAGGACCTTCGTCTACTCTTTATGGTGGCGATGCTATTGCCGGAGTTATCAATTTGATTTCGAAAGAGCCGACAGAGAAACCAATTTACGATGTAATGTTTAATGGCGAAAGCTCTTTTGCATTTGATGGTGGTTTGTATGCCAGTCAAAAAATAAAATGGTTTGCATTTTCGCTAACGGGTATTTACCGTTATCAAAAAGAAAAAGACTGGAGTGGTTATGGATTTTCTGAAACTCCACGCTTGAATCGCTACAATATTTCTCCTCAATTATTTTTTGATTTATCGAAACACGCAAAACTGAATATTGGCGGAACTTATACTTACGAAAACCGCTTTGGTGGAGCTATGAAATATTTGCGCAATGAAGCGGATAGCAATTACAATTACTTTGAAAAAAATATTTCTACTCATGCTTCTTCCAATTTCAAATTTGAATACGATTTTGAAAAGAACGGAAAGTTGACTGCTAAGACTTCATTCAATTACTTCAATCGCGATTTGAAAATTCCTTATTACTTTTTTAAAGGAACGCAGTTGGCTTCGGCTTCTGAAATTAATTATCACATCACGCGTAAAAAACATGATGCGGTGGTTGGAGTTGATTTCCGCACCGATAGATTTACGGAAGCGAACGATTCTGCCTTGGTAAAACGCAGTTATAATTTTTATACGGTTGGTTTGTTTGTTCAATACCTTTACAATTTCGGTGACAAAACAACTATTGAAGGTGGCGTGCGAATTGACTACAACAATATTTACAAAGTAAATGTGCTGCCGCATCTTGCACTTCGTCAAAAATGGAACGAAGTTTTTTCAACGCGATTGAATTTCGGAATGGGTTATAAACTGCCAACTGTTTTTCAGGATGAAAGTGAAGAGGCACGATTCATCAACGTGCAACCCATAGCATCTTCGGTAAAACCCGAAATATCACTGGGCGGAACCGTTGATTTGAAAATAAAATTGCCCAACTTCAACGGATTGAACATCACCATCAATCAACTTTATTTCTATACACACATTCTTCGTCCACTACTTCCACAAGAAACTGCTGACCCGCTTAATCACACACTTGATTCCATTAACATAAGCTACACCAACGGAAATGGATTTATTAGAAGCGGTGGAGTAGAAACGGGAATCAATATCAGCTATCGCGGCATTGGTGCATCGCTGGTTTATTCATACACCGATAATAACAGACAGATAAATAATGTGCGAAGCATTGCTCCGCTAACTTCAAAACATATCGTTTCTATTCTTGCCGGTTATGAAATCAAAAACTTCTTCGCGGGTATTGATGTCTATTACTACAGTCCCGTTAAGCTAAGCGATGGGAGAGTTGGCAAATCAATTTGGGAGATTGGCTTGAACCTTCAGTATGCTTTCAAATATTTAATTCTGTTTTCCAATTTTGAAAACATAGCCAACATCAGGCAAACATCGTATGGGCCGGTTGTGTATCCCAATCCCGGTTATTCTCATCCGCGGTTTTCAGAAATCTATGCTCCGCTTGAAGGACGCTTGTTTAATGTAGGTTTTAAACTTCGTCTTGGTGCATTTTCTAAGAAAAATAAAGGCGATGATGGAGTTGAACGTTTAAAGAAAAAAGACACCGATTAATTTCTGCTTGAACAACCTGTTTTATAAAATTCCTGTCTTTCGAAGGCGGGAATTTTCGTTTACACCAAAAATGTATCTTCGACCCCGTTTTATCAATGAAAAAAAATCTACAGGCATTACTTTTCTTTCTGTTTAGTTTAGTGGCGGTTCGCTCCTATTCACAAATATGGAATTACTATGGCAATACGATTCAGCAAAGTTGCCAGTGCTATCAACTCACAGATAATGTAGGAAGTCAGGCAGGCTCTATGTGGAACTTGAATCAATTGAATTTGACCAATCCTTTCGATTTTACTTTCGATGTTTTTTTAGGAACGCATGATGATGGAGCTGACGGAATTGTTTTTGTTCTGCAAAACACAAACAATACTGCTCCACCTTCATTAGGTGGTGGCATGGGGTACTCGGGTTTCCCTAATCAATCAATAGGTATTGAATTAGATACTTACGACAATGGCGGGGGCGCAGCAGATATAGCTGCCGATCATTTGGCACTTGATATAAATGGAAACATCTCTGCCCCAGTAGTCGGACCTGTTCAAATGAGTGGCAGTTCTGCCGATGTAGAAGACGGTGCATGGCATACCATTCGTTTTGTATGGAATCCTGCCACAGAAACTTTATCTGTTTATTTCGATGGCGTTTTTCGCTTGCAGTATACTTTTCCCGGTGGTTTAGCTAATTCAATTTTTGCAGGAAACCCGAATGTATATTGGGGATGGACAGGGGCAACAGGTGGTGCGTTCAACACGCAATCGGTTTGTGTGCACTTCACTTCCGACTTTTTGGGAGGAACAAATTACACTGCTTGCGGAGTAGATACCGTTCATTTTCAAAGCACCGCTACTTCGGGCTTGAGTAATATTGTTGATTATGCCTGGGATTTTGGTGATGGCACTCCGGTGGTTCACGCACAAAATCCAATTCACACTTTCCCTATCGTTGGAACTTTCAATGTGCTACTCACCATCACCGACCAGAGTTTGTGCACTGCTACGCAAACGCATCAAGTGGTTATTTATCCTGTGCCGGTAATTACACCAACACATACAAACGTTGCGTGCAATGGTGCAACTACAGGAAATGCAACAGCAACAGTTTCTACAGGAACACAACCATATACTGCCTTGTGGAGTTCAGTGCCATCGGCAGTCAATCCAAATGGACCAACTGTTTTTACCAATACAGGTTTGAGCGCGGGAAATTACACCGTGACAATTACTGATTTGAATTCGTGTTCCACTTCTGCAACTTATAACATTACTCAACCTGCAACAGCGTTGAGTGCAACAGTAACTTCAACAAACGTCACCTGCTTTGGAGCGAATGATGGAACGGCTGCAATTACTATAGGCGGAGGAACACCGCCTTATACTTATCTCGGAGTTGCGATTCCTGCGGGTGTAACAAACCTCACCGTGCTTGCTCCGAATAATTATGGTGGAACAGTTTTAGATGCAAACGGATGCAGTCAGGTAATTGCGTTCACGATTACACAGCCTACAGATATTGTAATCAATCAAACGCACACAAACATTGCCTGCTTTGGTGATGCAACAGGCGATATAACTTTAAACGTGAGTGGTGGAGTAGGACCAAATTATTCTTACAACTGGAATCCGAATGTGAGTTTGTCGAACGTAGCCACTTCACTTGCAGCAAATACTTATAATGTTACAGTGATTGACCAAACTAATTGTCAGAAAACAATTTCGGTTACGCTTACACAACCTTCGCAACCGCTTACTATAAATGTTTCTTCCACCAACGTAAGTTGTTTTGGTTTTAATAACGGCACTATCACTATTGGAACTTCGGGTGGCACACCAAATTATACTTACACATGGAATCCTAATGTAAGCACTACAAATTCTGCAACCGGATTAACTCCGAATTCTTATTCCATTACTGTTGCCGATGCCAACGGTTGCAGCGTGGTTCCTAACGTTGTAATTTCTCAACCTAACCAACCGCTTACACTCGATACTGTTGCTACTGATTTAACTTGTTTCCAAAGCAATGATGGAACTGTAGCTACCAATGCAACAGGCGGAACTTTTCCTTACATCTACAACTGGAACCCGAATATCACTTCGACAGGTTCTGCTTCATCACTTCCTATAGGAACTTATCAGGTTACTGTAACCGACAACAACGGTTGCAGTGGCACTGCAAGTTTTGGCTTAACTCAACCGCCTTTGCTTACAAGTTCCGAAACGCATGTAGATGTTTTGTGTAATGGCAATAGCACTGGTTCAATAGATATTACGGTGAATGGTGGAACGCCAATTTATTCTTACGCATGGAGCCCAAATGTTTCTGCAACGAATACTGTAACAAGTATTCCTGCCGGATTGTATAGCGCAACGGTTACAGATGCGCATGGCTGTTCATTGATTCAAACAGCAAACGTTACCGAGCCGCCTGCCATAGTTTTAACCACAACCGAAACAGATGTGCTTTGCAATGGTGATAACACAGGGACAATTACAGCAACAGGTTCGGGCGGAGTATTGCCTTATAATTTTTCTGCAACTCCCGATGGTGTAAATATTCTCAATGCGGCATCAGGACAATTTCAAAATCTTTTTGCCGGAAATTATAGCGTGAGCGTAACTGACCAACATGCCTGTGTAACCACAGGAACAATTATGGTGAATGAGCCTCCTGTTTTAACTGATATTGCAACTCCAACTCCAACCACTTGTTACCATTACTCCCATGGAAGAGTTAGTGTAACTGTTGCAGGCGGTGTGCCGCAGTATTCATTTGAATTTTCTACGGGCTTGATGGCTGATACAGGATTGCTGACCGGATTAATTGCCGGAACATATTCGGTAACTGTTACCGATGCTAATGGTTGCACCATTACAGATTCTGCAACGGTTACGCAACCCGATTCTGTTTTGATTGACATTACGCCTAACCCAACAGAAGTAAAACTGGGAGATGAGTTGCAACTTTCGTCAACTACAAACCAAAGCGGCAATGTATATTTTGACTGGAGTCCGAAATTTGGTTTGACTTGTTACGATTGCACTGCACCTCTTTTCAGCGGAGTTTACTCGCAAAATTATTTAGTAGTAGCTACGAATGATGCGGGGTGCATCGGCACGTTTAATTTTACTGCAAAAGTGATTCCCATTTACGATGTGTTTTTACCAAATGCCTTTACACCAAACGGTGATGGCGTTAATGATTTCTGGCAAATGTTTGGAAGGTTGAGGGGAATAAAGCAAGTGGAAGTAGCGGTGTTTAACCGCATCGGTGAAAAAGTTTTTCAGAGTAACGAACTCGATTTTAAATGGGATGGGAATTACAAAGGCGTGCATTCGCCTCCCGGAGTTTATACCTACTACGCAAAATTTGTGTGGATGAACAATCACAGCGATTCAGATTATAAAGGAACAATTACAATGCTGCAATAAGCGGAACAACCACATGGAAGAATATACCGAACAAGAGAAAAAAGATTTTGCGACCATTCAGTTGAAACCGCGCGGTCCTGTGACTATTACAGGAAGCTTTGAAATAATTTTAGAAGACGGAACTATTCTTGAAAAACGCGAAAAGGTTTCTATCTGTCGCTGTGGCATGAGTCAAAAAATGCCGATTTGCGATGGTGCTCATAAAGCACTGGCGAGTATTATTTAGAAAAACTTAAAGTGCTCCTGCCTTAATTTGTTCTACTACACTCGGGTCAAGCAATGTAGTTGTATCACCAAGATTTGAAGTATCTCCTTCTGCAATTTTTCGAAGTATTCTGCGCATAATTTTTCCGCTGCGTGTTTTAGGTAATCCTGAAACAATTTGAATTTTATCCGGTCTTGCAAAAGCACCAATGCGTTCGGTTACGTGTTTTTTAATTTCATTTCGAAGTGCCTCTTCATTCTCAATTTTTTTACCGCAAATGACAAAAGCATAAATGCCCTGTCCTTTTATATCGTGAGGGAAACCCACCACTGCCGTTTCAATTACATGTTCATGCACGTCAATGGCATCTTCCACTTCGCCTGTTCCAATTCTATGTCCCGAAACATTGATAACGTCATCTACTCTTCCGGTAATTCTATAATAACCGTTTTCGTCTCTGCGGCAACCATCACCGGTAAAATAATAGCCGTGATAGTTAGAAAAATAAGTTTGACGAAATCTTTCATGCGCGCCATAAAGCGTTCGTGCCATTCCTGGCCAAGGAAATTTGATGCAGAGATTCCCTTCTACATTATTGCCTTCAATCTCCTCTCCTTTTTCGTTGAGTAAAACAGGTTGAACACCTGGAAGCGGCAAAGTTGCAAACGCAGGTTTAAGCGGAGTAACATTAGCGATTGGTGAGATGAGTACTCCACCAGTTTCCGTTTGCCACCAGGTGTCAACAATGTCGCAATTTTCTTTGCCCACATTTTTGTGATACCAATGCCATGCTTCTTCGTTGATAGGTTCTCCCACTGTGCCCAACACGCGCAGCGATGAAAGATTTTTTGTCTTGAAAATTTCTTCACCATAAGTTTGAAGCGAACGAATGGCAGTAGGTGCGGTGTAAAAAATATTTACACTGTGCTTATCTATTATATCCCAAAATTTTCCGTGGTCGGGATGAGTAGGAACACCTTCAAACATAACTGTGGTGGCTCCATTCAACAGCGGACCGTAAACAATGTAGGAGTGACCCGTTACCCAGCCCACATCAGCGGTGCAGAAAAAAATTTCTTTCTCCTTGTAGTTAAATACGTTCAAAAAAGTGTAAGCGGAATAAACCATGTAACCCGCAGTGGTATGTAACACCCCTTTTGGTTTTCCGGTGGAGCCCGAAGTGTAAAGAATAAAAAGTGGGTCTTCGGCATTCATGCTTTCAGCTTCGTTTCCGTTTGAAATATTTTCAAGCGCATCGTTCCAAAAAATATCTCTTCCGGTTTTCATTTCTACTGCGGAGTTGCGATGATTAAGCACTATACATTTTTCAATGCTTGGGGTTTGCAACATAGCATCGTCAGCAATTTTCTTTAAATCAATTTCCTTTTCACCGCGGTAAACTGCATCGGCTGTAAGTAAAATTTTACAAGCACTGTCGTTAATTCTATCGGCAAGTGAGGAAGAAGAAAAACCGGCAAACACTACTGAATGCACCGCGCCAATACGTGCACAAGCAAGCATGGCAACGGCAGCTTCGGGAACCATAGGCAGATAAATACAAACACGGTCGCCACGATTTACGCCTAAGTTTTTAAGCGCGTTTGCAAAGCGGCAAATTTCTGTATGCAATTCGCGGTAAGTAAGTGTTCTGAAATTTTCGTTCGGGTTATTTGGCTCCCAAATAATAGCGATTTGATTTCCTCTGGTTTCTAAATGGCGGTCTAAACAATTCTCGGTGATGTTGCATTGAGCCCCATCAAACCATTTTACTTTTGGCTCCGTGAAATTCCAATCAAGAACCTTGTCCCACTTCTTTCGCCACAAAAAGCTTTCAGCCACTTCGCTCCAAAATGTTTCAGATTGCTGAACGCTGCGCACATATTCCTTTTTGTATTGTTCGAAAGAGGTGATTTGGTTCATAGAAATTACTTTGTTGCTAAACTAAAATACTGCTCTTATTTCTGCTCTGCCTGTGTGAATCGGTTTCATGGTTGATTTATCGCCTGCGGTGAAACCTGTCATGCGACCATCGTAACTAATCGTTAGCTGAATATTGTTGAGCAGGGTTTGCGAGTAACTCAAATTCCAAACTAAATTATTTCCGTTTCGCAAGCCTTCGAGCATAGCGTACTCCAATTGCTGATTGGGGAAATTTTTGTCGATGTATTTTATGGAAGCATAAGAAAGATTTGCTTCCACAGCATTCTTGCCCTGACGATTGTATCTTCCCTGCAAGGTGAGTTTGTGTTGTTGTGCGGTTTGTTTGCCAACGAAATCGGTAGGATTTACCTTCATGCTGAAATCGTATTTTAAACCAATTCGCAAAAATGTTTTGAACTGATAACTCAAATCTAAATTGGCATCGTTATAAGTGAAACGGTATTTAAGGTCACTATAGAAATCAGATTGATTCGATTTCATACCATTGGTATAAGTGCTTTGAATGTTGAACGATTTGAAAGCATTCCAACGAATAGTAACTCCTTGCGATTGTATCGCCCGATTCTCGTAACCGGAAGTAAGCAACGTTCGATTGCGCGCGTAATTAAAATCAAATTGAAATCCATACTTAGGGTCAAGACGATTAAAGAAAAGTGAATTCCTACTGCTTATAGCTGTAGAAACCAACTGGTCGTTTTCTTTTTTCAATGGAATGGGATTAAAGTAGTCGCCCACCTTTTTATTCTTCTCGGCAAAGGTTTTTTTAGTGATGGAGATACTTCCAAACAAACTAAACCTAGCTACAAAGCCACGCACTCCGCCTTTGTTCTTCCACACAGCAGCAGGATTTATATTGAGCACTTCGTTGAATTGATTGGTGTTGACAGAAACAAATTCGGGAGTAACAATAAAAGTTCGGAAGTAAGAAGAGTCGTAAGTGAAACCGGTAGGACGAAGAACAAACTCGGAAATATCTTTTACTCCGTTATGATTTTTATCTCCATCAGTCGGATAAATAAAATCACCTTGGTTAGTAGGTGAAGCGATATAAATAACCTGTGTTTTCTGCTGGCGACCCGTTCCTATTTCATACAAAGTTGTTGAGCGAATAACTCCTTTAAGAATAGTGAAGCTGTAATCTACTCTTCCCAAATAAAAATGTTCGGGCTGCGCTGTGTTGAGTGAATCCAGATTCTTTGCGTGACGATAAGTGAAACTGTAATTAAGTATTTGATTCTTTAGTGAATTAATTTGCCCGTTTACATTTATAGACTGTGCGCCATAAAATGCCTTGGCAAAACTGTTGCCTAAAGCGCGATGCTCATAACGCATGGTAAATTCAATACCGAATTTGTTGACTGATGAATCGGCATTGTTGGCATAGACTTTATAGTTCTGCCACAAGTAACTATTCGAAGAAAGTGTATCGGCATTTTTGTTTTTGAGCATGTTTATTTCATGGTCATACAACACACCTACTCGCCAGCCATTCATCTTTTGTGAGGCGTAAAACAAATCTGCTTTCGGACGTATGTAGTTTGATTTGTTGGTAGTGGAAGAAGAATTCAAATAGGAGTTGGCGAAAGACAAATTGAACCCATTCTTCGAAAAATTTCCATTGAAACCGTTTTCAAAACCGCGATAAACAGAATCCTGAATAAAGGTTTTGAAACGATAATTGATAGTGCCCAAACCATTCCACAAATAACCGACTGATGCTGTGCCGAGATGTTCGTTGTATCTTTTTTCCTGTGTGGTCAAATTCCAGTCGCGATTGAATTCAACGTTTCTGAATCGTTCAATGGTGTTGAATTTATTTTGAATGAACTCGTAATTTAAATCATAAATGATGCTCTGATTTTTTCTTCGCACCGAATCGTTTTTAGTAACCACTGCACCGTGATAATTTGCGCGTGCTGCAAAACCGAGATGCGAATTATTGTCCTTAGTCGAAAACATATTCGGGTCGGTGTTGCTCATAGCTAATGAGGTAGAGAGCGTGTTCGATTTATTGATTCTGAAATCGGCACCTACTTCATACATCTGCTGATACTTTGGAGTAACCAGAAAAATTACGGGCTCATAAGAGCCCTGCAAATATTTTTTTCCGGTGCTGTCAATGTATGGTGCCACCCATTGATAGACCCTTCCGTTAGCCGTAGAAGAAGAGAGATAATAATTTCCGTTTCCATCGCCCTTGTAAGTGAAGTTGACTGAGTATTTTGCTTTGGTGGTATCGGTAGAGTAAATGAAAATAGTGTAGAGCGAATCGAGTAGCGTATCCTTTTTTTCATACAAAACACGATTGGCATCATAGGTTACACTGTCCCAACCTTTGTAAAATGCATTTTGAACGCTGTCACCAAGAGTAGAGAGAAAAAGTTTTTTATCGGCATTTAAACTTTGCTGCACGCTTTGATTTTTGCTGTCCTGCTCGCTGTAAAGACTAAAATGCACATCGGCATGTTTGGTCAGCAATTCGGTATTTACAAAAGCGGCCGAGCGCAAATAATTTCTGTCGCTGTATTCAAACTCCACCACAATGCGCAGGTCTTTTGAAATTACTCTGCGCGGCATAAAAGTTATTTCGCCAAGGTTGTAATCAATAATGTAATCGCGATTAGCACCGCGTTCCATTTTAGCTCCATTAATAAATACCTCTTCGCTGTTTGCTAAAATCACAATGTAGGTTTCGCCATTTGCCCCTGATAATTTATAAGGTCCTTGATTGCCTTCTTTTACCACGAGTGTATTGCGCGCAAATTTTCCTTTCGAAATTCCACCGGCAACCGCTGTTTTTACCACGCCCACTTTTTTTACATCAAACGAGCCGCTGTAACTTCCGCCCTGATATTTTTTAGAAAACTTCATGAAATAATCTTTCTCGGGATTATACAAATCAAAATCGCCCACAATTATCTTGTGCTGGTCTTTGCGTATCTGAATAAAAATTTTGTCGAACTCCTGAATCTGTTGCGTGTTGCCTTCGGGTTGAATGGGAATATTACTATCGGTGATGGCAGCCGTAATTTCTAAATCTTTGGTGAGCATACCGCTCAACTGCAAATTGAAAAGCGAATTGAGCACCACATCCTGATTGCTACCAAAAGCAATGCTTCGAGCAAAACTTCCGTTGTAGTCCAGGCTTCCGAAGTCAATCAGTTTAGTTCCTTCTTCATCGGGGTTGTAAATGAATGGACGAACGATGGTGTTGGAATTGGCATCTAAATATTTCTGATAGCTCTTGTTATAAGTTTCGTGTGCCAGCGCAAACGGATACACGCGAAAAAATATTTTCACTGAATCAGTAGTCGGCTTTTTCTTCCAAATCAATTTCGATTCAAATGCTTTGATGATGTAAGCAGAAGAATCTAAAATTTCATTTCCGCTGCTTCGCACCGCAATCGTATTTGGCACCACACTCAAGCTGTCGAGTAGTAGCGTATCGCTTTTAGTAGAAAAATTTTTGAAGCGAATGTTTGAAAGAGATTGAGCATTGACCGTTGACCATTGGCTCTGGCTAAGGAGCAATGCAAGTAATATGCGCGTAACTATCTTGAAACGATTCACCGTTGTAAAGAAAGTATAATGACGGAAGGCGGAAAATATTGTGGAAGGAGTGGGATAGGTACAAAATAAAAAGAGCCGGGCCCTGACCCCCGACTCTTTTAAACTTAAGCACTATGGTATCTTCTTTTACGGCAGAGTTCCGGAAAAGGTTACACTGTTTCGAAAAAAAGTTTTTGGGGCTAAAAACTGCGGTGTTCTTTCACCCAGTTTTGAATGTATCCTGCTATTTGCGCAGTAGGTGTGCCGGGAGGGAAAAGCTCTCCGCAACCGTTGGCGCGAAGCTGTTGCATATCATCATCGGGAATAATGCCACCACCTGTAAGCAACACATCATTCATGCCTTTTTGTTTCATGAGCGCGAGCACTTTCGGAAAAACCGTATTGTGCGCTCCGCTTAAAATAGAAATACCAATTGCGTCTACATCTTCCTGCAAAGCTGAGGTAACCACCATTTCGGGCGTTTGGCGCAAGCCTGTATAAATTACTTCCATGCCCGCATCGCGCAAAGCCGAAGCAATCACTTTTGCTCCGCGGTCGTGTCCGTCAAGTCCCACTTTAGCCACAAGAATTCTGATTGGTCTTTTCATTTACTTCTTAATTAAGCGGAAAGGATTTTTATGCTTCGCAATGATTTCACAGATAAAGACATTTGATTACACCGATTAAATTCAAGAACCATCTTTCAACTTCCATGAAAGAAAAATGGTGAACAGTTATGTTGTATTACCACTAACTATTCACCATTTACTACTTTTTAATAGTCGTCATCTAACGGACTTGTCTTGCCGAAGTCATCTTCATCATCTTCACCAAAATCATCAAAATCTTCGAAGTCTTCATCGTCATACTCATCCTGCTTAGTAGCTTTTCTTCCTTTGCCTGACGATTTTTTTTCAATGATATCTTCAAACTCTTCCATGCCTTCCATGCTGGCGATGTCATCTTCCGATGGCTCAACTTCCGGCTCTTCGTCAGTTGATGCTACTTCATCTTCCAATTCTAAATCGTCTTCATCCTCGTCATCATCTGTCGATTTTTTCTTTGATGCTTTAACGGGGATATCATCGTCATCATCATCCACTACTTTTTTTGCTGCAGATTTCTTTAGTGGCTTTTCATCCTCTTCATCTGTCTTTTTTTTGCGTGCCATAGGTTTCAGTTTTTAAAAGGGTTAAAAGATTTTATGGTAAATGTAATATGAAGTAAAGCGGATTGGGAAATTTTTAGTGGAATTTATTTTCAATATGAAAGGTAAAACCAATTTTATAATGAATCAAAATAATTGAACGATTTTTTTAAACGCTCCACCGATTTTTCTTTTCCCAGCAAATTCATCATGTCAAACACCGGAGGTCCCTGCATGGTTCCTGCCAATGCCAAACGCAACACAGGCATAATTTCTCCAATCTTAATTGCGTTAGCTGTGGTAAAATCTTTTATCGTCTTTTCAATTTCGGTTGTTTTAAAATCGGAAACAGAATTAACAACCTCTATCACCGAATCGAAACGCGCACGATTTTCTTTACTGTATTTCTTTTTAATTGTTTCAGTATCGTAAACTTTTATGTCTTCAAAAAAGTAATAACCCATTTCGAGCAAGTCGTTTGTAAACGTAGCGCGCTCTTTCATTAAACGGCAAAACTCTTTCGCGTAATCGAAATTGAACTCGTAACCCTTGGCAATAATTTGCTCTTTAATAATGTTCGCTAATTCTTCATCGCCTTTAGCTTTCAAATAGTGATGATTGAACCATTTTGCCTTTTCGTAATCGTAGCGTGCACCTGCCTTGTGGACTTTAGCTAAACTGAAAAGCTGAATCATTTCTTCCATGCTCAACACCTCTCTGTTATCACCCGGATTCCATCCAAGCAACACCAGAAAATTCATAAACGCTTCAGGAAAAAATCCCTTTTCGCGGTAGCCTTCATTTATTTCTCCGGTTTCTACACTCTTCCAATTGATAGCGTAAAAAGGAAATCCTAAACGATCGCCATCGCGTTTGCTCAGCTTTCCATTCCCATCAGGCTTCAACAACAAAGGCAAGTGCGCGAACTTCGGCATTACATCTTCAATACCGAGCGCGCGATACAACAACACATGCAATGGCGCAGAGCTCAACCATTCTTCTCCGCGAATAACGTGCGTTATCTGCATCATGTAATCATCGCTCACGTTGGCTAAGTGATAGGTAGGCATTCCATCACTCTTCAGCAAAACTGCATCGGCTAATTGCGAAGTGTTGAACGATACCCACTCGCGTATTTCATCATAAAATTTTACCTCTTCATTGCGTGGCATTTTAAAACGAATCACATAAGGTGCACCGCTGGCTAAACGCTTCTCCACTTCATCTTGTGGAAGATGAAGCGAGTTCTTCATATACTGCCGTGTAATCGAATTGTAAGATGGACTAGGATTTCCCTGCGCTTGCAAATCAGTTCGCATTTTTTCAATGTCTTCTTCGGTATCGAAAGCGTAATACGCATTTCCGCTGGCTAAAAGTTTGTCGGCATACTCACGATACAAATGTTTACGCTCACTTTGACGGTAAGGCGCATGAGGTCCATCACCAAAACCAACGCCTTCGTTTGGCTCAATGCCGCACCACTTCAACGCACTGATGATAAATTCTTCAGCACCCGGAACAAAACGATTTTGGTCAGTGTCTTCTACGCGCAAAATAAAATCGCCTCCCAATTGTTTCGCCAATAAATAATTATACAAGGCTGTGCGAATTCCTCCCGGATGTAAAGGACCTGTAGGTGATGGTGCAAATCGAACTCTTACTCTTCTGCTCATAATGTTTCTGTGTGGTGGCGAAAATATAAATAGTTGCAAGTTGATGGTTACGAGTTGCGAGTTGAATACAATTTTGCTTCTTCGCTAAATGTTAGATGCCTTGTTATTTACTAAAACATCACCGCTGCTTAGTGTAGTCTATCCCGACTGTTTATGGAAGGTAAATACCAAGGAAAAAATTCTTTACTTCAGTTTTGATGATGGACCAATTGCTGAAATAACTCCGTATGTTTTAGATGAATTGAAAAGATGGAATGCTAAGGCGACTTTCTTCTGCATTGGAAAAAACATTGAGGCCAATCCAGAAATTTTTCAACGAATAATTAATGAAGGGCATAGCATAGGAAATCACACTTACGACCATTTGAACGGATGGAATGTTTCGGACGAAATTTATTTTGAAAATATTGAGAAGTGCAGAACAGTAATGTCGGATGTCCGAAGTCCGAAGTCCGAAGCAAATACAAAAGACTGTTTTGTTTTAGATCCGACATCGGACAATGGACATCCAACTCTCTTTCGCCCACCTTACGGAAAATTAAAGCCATCGCAGTACTCAAAACTAAAGCGTGAATACAAACTCGTTATGTGGGATGTTTTGAGTTTTGATTTCGATTTGAAAATGGAAGAAGAAAAAGTGTTGCAGAATGTTTTTAAAAATGCTGAACCAGGAAGTATTGTAGTAATGCACGATAGCTTAAAAGCAAAACCAAAAGTTGAATACGCACTTCCTAAAATCTTAGAATATTTTACGTTGAAAGGATTTGCGTTTAATGCGCTGTAGAGAAATTTATTTCTCGTTTTTCAAGTGCCAGTCCAGCAATCGGTAAACAGGATTCTTATCTACCACTCCCAATTCGCAGCCAAATTTATCAGCCACTTTCTGCAATTCGTTTTTAAAGTGAAAGGCAATAGAACCAACAAAATGAACAGGATATTTTTTGTAATTCTTATAGCAGCAAACATGGTAACTGAAAAAATCGGTGAATCCTTCTGCAGCAAATTGCTCCATAAATTCTTTGTCGGTTGAATCAGTTAATGCTTTTGCAAACGAAGCGAGGTAGACATTCGCATGCGGCTTTTTATAAACGGCATCGAAAATTTTTTCCTTTTCCAATCCATAATCATCGCGTAGCAATTTCATTGTTGCTTCGGGTAGTTCGTGATAAAGGAATTTCGCCAACAACTTTTTGCCGAAGTAAGCTCCACTGCCTTCATCGCCCAACACATAGCCAAGCGCAGGAACTTCTTCGTAAACATCTTTGCCATCGTATAAGCAGGAGTTACTCCCTGTGCCTAGAATGCAGGCAACACTTGAGCGACCATCATAAGTGGCAAGTGCTGCAGCTTTTAAATCGTGGTCAACTTTTATTTCAGAAGCATTTTCAAAAAACTTTTTCATGGCAACGGCAATAATGTTATTGCGTTCATCGCTTGAGCAACTTGCTCCATAGAAAAAAACCTTGGTCACTTTTTCGCGAAGCGCGCAAAGCGATTCTTGTTTCAGCATTTCGCTGTAAATATCTTCCGATGAAAAGAACAATGGATTGAAACCGATGGTCTCAAACAATTCTTTGCTTTCTGTTAACCAGTTTGTTTTGGTGGAACCGCTTTCGGCAATAATCAGCATGGCTTTATCTATTTATGAATTGATTATGGCGAATATAATTTCATTTATAAAAGATGCGTTTTCGGTTTACATTCGAGTCCAAAATATTTCAACCATGAAAAAAAGTTTACTTCTACTACTTCTATTTTCTACATCCATTCTTTTTGCCGAAGACCATAATTCGCCTTCGCGCTCCCAGGTAAATCCAGCTCTAGCTCCGTTTTATCATGGTGTTGCGTCAGGTGACCCGTTGACTGACCGCGTTATACTTTGGACAAGAATTACTTCGGACAACGCTGTTGAAACTGTTGGTTGGCAAATTGCAACTGACACAACTTTTTCTACGATTGTAAATTTGGGAACAACCACCACTGATTCAACAAAAGATTTTACGGTAAAGGTAGATGCTACAGGTTTACAACAGAACACCTGGTATTACTATCGGTTTAGTAACAATGGAACGTATTCAATCATTGGCAGAACTAAAACTTCACCATCGGGAAATGTTTCTGATTTGCGTTTTGCAGTAGTGGCTTGCTCTAATTATCAGGATGGATTCTTCAATGCTTACAATGACATTGCCGGCAAGAATGATGTGGATGCTGTGATTCACTTAGGCGATTACTATTATGAATATGGACCTGATGATTTTACTCCGGGTGTTGATTCCTCTCGTTTACAGGAGCCATTTCATGAAGTATTGAATTTAGCTGATTACCGTCAACGCCATTCGTTCTATAAACTCGACCCCGATTTGAGAAGTGTGCATCAGCAGTATCCTTTCATTACAGTTTGGGATGACCACGAAAGTGCAAACGATAGTTGGAACGGTGGAGCACAAAATCACACAGACAGTGTTGAAGGTAATTGGGTTGACCGCAAGGAAGATTCGCGCAAAGCATACTTTGAGTGGATGCCCATTCGCGATACACACAATAGTTACGACACTATTCACCGTGTAATTCCAATGGGAAATCTGGCTGACCTAATCATGCTTGATTCGCGTTTGGAAGGAAGGCAAATTCAGGCGGGAACAACGGGTGCTACTGTTACTGATACAAACAGAACTATGTTAGGACTTCCGCAATTAGAATGGTATAAACAACAACTTTCTGCTTCAACAGCTAAATGGAAATTGATTGGCAATCAGGTAATGTTTGCACCATTGAAAGTTTTTGGTGTAGCACTTAATCAAGACCAGTGGGACGGTTACCCCGCTGAGCGCGATAAAATTATTCGTTACATAACCGCAAACCATATTGACAACGTAGCAATTCTTACCGGAGATATTCATACGTCTTGGGCCAATGATATCCCAAATCCGGATGCAACATATAATGGGAGTACTGGAGCAGGTTCTGCAATGGTTGAGTTTGTTTGCACCAGCGTAACGAGCGGAAGCTTCATCACTTTCCCCGTTCCGGCCAATATTATTACAGCTCTTATTTCGCATATAAAATATGCCGAACTTTCTAAGCGTGGATATTTGCTGTTTGACGTAACTGACCAAAAAGTGCAGGGCGATTGGCTTTACATGAGCACTATTGCTTCACGCGCATACACATCAAGCGTTGCCGCTTCATGGTGCGATTTAGACGGAGCAAATCACCTGAGTCAGTGCAGCGGGCCACTAAGTCCACGCGGAACAAATCCCGTTTTAGCTCCGGTTGTTACAGGAATTAAAAATGTGGCGAATGATGATATGGTAATGATTTCATGCTATCCTAATCCGGCAGAAAATGAAGTGCGCATTCAGTATTACATCTACAAACCTACCGATGTAAATATTCAAATGACTGACATGAGCGGCAAAGTTATTTACACCCACAACACTAAACACAGCGACTACGGTTTGTTTAATGACGAAGCCGACATGAGTTCACTGGCAAGAGGAGTTTATCTGATGAGTGTAACCGCTGGCGGCAAAGTTTACAGCAAGCGAGTGGTGAAGAATTAAACTTCTGAAATCAGAAAATCAAAACAAAAACTGCAGTACAACCTACTCCAGTTTTTGTTTGCGCTGACTCCACATGTATTTGTAGAGCACAGGAAAATAATATGCATAAGCAGAAGCATTTACTAGGAGGAAAACGTTGTAAGCATTCAAAACAATTCCACTTGAAATGAGTGGTGTAATTAGAATGAACCACTCCCCCGTAACTCCAAGAGGATATAACACAATGAAAAACGAATAACGCATCCAAAGAAGTGCAGAGGGTTGTTTGTTGAAAAGCGAAAGAAAATAGAGCGAATAGCGAACTAACTCAGTCACACTCCAAGCTACTGAAACAATTAGAACACCTATGACAGTAATGTGTGAGAAGGTTTGATTGTTGAAGAAGATATTGATTAGCACTAACACTAAAATGCGCGATGCTACTTGTGCAGAAGTGGAAACAACAGGAGATTTTACCCATTTGAGCAAGGCATGAATTATTTCTAATACTGCTAAACCTTGTGCAATATTCAGCAGAAATAAATTGCGCGCATTAAGTTCTAAAACCGAAGTGATGAAGCTGAAAAAATACAATGCCCAAAAAATGAAGGCGGTAAAATTGTAAGCGGCTAAATAGTATTTGATGGTGGTGCTCATGAAGCTAAGTAACTAAAATAAGCTTCAATTAGAAAGTCTCTTCTCATGCACTCTAATCAATCCATAATACCACACCACGCCAACAATATAAAGTGCTACAGTGATGAAAATAATATTCGAGTAAGCCACATCAGCCTCGCGCAACACAGCAAATATTTTTGAGCTCACAAACCAGCAACCGCTCCAAATACTTGCATTGATAGCTGACATCATTTCGCGGTTGCGTTCGCCTACATAATTTAAAGTGAGTTCACTCGTAAGCGGTCCCGCCATATTCATCAAGGGTTGTCGTAAAGTAAAAGTGATGGCGGCAATTACAATTCCAATGGTCGTGTGGTTATACCATTCGGTAGTTGCCATAATGAAAAGAAAAATAATAGCCAACGATTGCATAAACGTAATAGCAAACTGATAACCGAATCTTCTTTTTATTTCAGGAATAGCGAGTGCGGTAATAACCACTAATGTAAATGCAACAGAATTCATAATAGAAAAGGCAGGAGCTTCCATACCATGTATATCGTGAAAGAAAAGATTGATAACCGGAATAGTGAAACCTGCACCAAGCGCAATTAGAAAAGAAGGAACAACAGCTTGTAAAATGACCGACCAGTCATAATCGGAATGAATGTTTGTGATTGGAATTCGCGTTCCAAGATTTTCGTTGGAAGGAAGTTGTTGCACAAAGTAAATCCCAAGCAAGCCCAGTGAAGAATATAAAACTAACAGCACTTCGGTAGTAAAGAAACTGCTGATAAACGGAAGAAAAAATCCCAACATGCCGACAAAAATTGTAGTGAAATTTCCAGCACTAAAAAACAGGGTTATGCTTTCTGTTTCATGTTCCTTACTTCCGTTCAGCAAAATATAAGGCATCACCAAAATTTGTAACAACGAAAAACTAATGCCCCAAAGCGACATTAGAATGCGAATGAGTTCTGTATTGTGCGTATGAATTCCAAAAATTAAAAGAAGCGCAACTATTGGAGATGAAATTGCTCCCACGAGCATAAAGGGTTTTAATCGTTTGCCTTTTACCAATAGTGCAAGCGGCACTGAACATAATAATACAGTGAGATACCTGTTGCCAATCATACTCGCAATCTCAAAATCTTTAAAGCCATGGTCAAGCATCAAATAATTCAGAAGCATAGTAAATGCCGAATTGATGAGTTGCAGAAATACATCAGCCAACATCAAATTGATGATTACGCGAGGAATCGAAAAATATTTGGAGAGAGCGACTTTCACTTGTTCAATTGCGACCTAATATAGGAGATGATTTCCTCCTTCTTTTCAGGTTGAAACCATTGAATACCATCATCCTTTTTGAACCAGGTCATTTGCCGCTTAGCATAATTGCGGGTGTTTTGTTTGATGAGTGCAACAGCATCTTCGAAAGAAATTTTGTCTTCAATAAAATCAAACAATTCTGTATAGCCAACTGTTTCCAGCGCGTGTAGCTTCTTGTTAATGTAGAGTTCTTTTACTTCTTCCAACAAACCTTGCTTGAACATTTCATCTACACGATTATTGATTCGTTCATTTAGAATTTCACGAGGCAAACTCAAACCGACTTTTACGATATTGAAAGGTCGTTCTGTTTTCTTGCCTATGCGTTGTTCGCTGTATTTCTTTCCAGTGGTGTAAATAATTTCAAGTGCACGTTTTAATCGGACAGGATTTTTTTTGTCTACCTTTTCGAAATATTCAGGGTCGAGTCGTTCAACTTCTTGTTGTAACCAATCTAAACTTTTCTCATTGAGAAATTTGCGCGTAACATAAAGTTGATTGTCATCTTCTCGTTCAAATTTATCGAAGCCACTGCAAACTGCATTGATAAATAAACCTGAACCGCCCACCACAACCGCAATATTCTTCTCTTGAAAATATTTTTCTAAAAACTCCAGCACTTCAAACTCATACTTGCCTGCGCTGTAATGTTTGGTATGAATGGAAATATTGTTGATGAAATGGTGAGGCACTTCCGCCAACTGTTCTTCCGTTGGTTTTGCTGTGCCAATATTCATCTCCTTGTAAAACTGTCGTGAGTCAGCAGAGATAATTTCAGCGTTGTATTGCTTAGCAATTTCAATAGCCAAAGAAGTTTTACCAATGGCAGTTGGTCCGCAGACCACAAGCAAAGTCGGCAGATTAGGCATTGTCTGTATTTTCTTCGGACTTCGGACTTCGGACATCCGACTGTTTCTTCAGTCCAAGTTTTTCTCCCAACTCCAACATCATCTTTAACGCTTCTTCGTAATCGTTTCTGATTTTCCCTTCGAGAATTGCTTCCTTGATTTCTTCTTTTATCACGCCAATTTCGCGCGAGGGACCAATGCCGAAAGTTTCCATAATTAACTCGCCTGTAACGGGCGGTTGAAAATTTCTCACTTGATCTTTCTCCTCTACTTCCTTCAATTTTTCGCGCACCACTTCAAACCTCGTGAGATAGCGTTTTACTTTCTCGCGGTTCTTCGAAGTAATATCTGCTTCGCAAAGCGAAAGCAAATTTTCAATATCGTCACCTGCTTCAAACAATAATCTTCGCAGAGCGGAATCAGTAATTTCTTCTTTGGTCAATGCAATTGGTCGCAAATGCAGGTAAACCATTTTGCGAACAAATTTCATCTCGTTACCCATTGGTAATTTCATTCGACCAAAAATTTTTGGCACCCATTTGCTGCCGAGAACTTCATGACCGTGAAAAGTCCAGCCCGTTCCTTCCACAAATTTTTTTGTTGGCGGCTTTGCAATATCATGCAACACAGCCGCCCAACGCAACCATAAATCGTTTGTCGCTTTAGTGATGTTGTCTAACACTTGAAGCGTGTGATAGAAATTGTCTTTGTGTCCCTTGCCTTCGTAGTTTTCTACTCCTTTTAGTTTCTGAAATTCAGGAAAAATAATTTCGAGCAAACCGCATTCTTCCAATAGAATAAAACCGATGCTCGGAGTTTTGGCAAGAATAATTTTGTTCAGTTCATCCGTAACGCGTTCCTGCGAAATTATCTTGATGCGCTCTTTGTTTCGTTTAATCGCATCAAATGTTTCGGGCAGAATTTTAAAATCCAATTGTGTTGCAAAACGAATAGCGCGCATCATACGCAATGGATCATCGCTGAAAGTAATATCGGGGTCGAGCGGAGTTCGAATCAGTTTTTCTTCCAAATCTTTTACTCCATTAAACGGGTCAACCAATTCACCAAAAGAATTTTTGTTGAGTGAAATCGCCATAGCGTTAATGGTAAAGTCTCTGCGGTTTTGGTCGTCTTCTAAAGTTCCGTCTTCAACTACGGGTTTACGAGAATTTCTGTCGTAGCTTTCTTTGCGCGCACCTACAAATTCAAAATCAAATTCGTTCCAACGAAATTGCGCTGTGCCGAAATTTTTGAAATAGCTTACGTGTGGTTTATCTGAAATTTTCTCTGTGGCTTTTTGCGCGAGTTCAATACCACTACCAACACAAACAAAATCTATGTCCTTACAGTTTCTGCCGAGCAATTGGTCACGCACGAAGCCACCAACTGCATAGGTTTCGAAACTCAATTCGCTCGCAGCTTCAGAAATTATTTTAAAAATAGGATGGGCTAAATCGAATTGTTTGTTCACGTGCCAAACCTACTCCAAAAACAAAAAACACAAAACAGGATTTTGCTTATCGAAAAATAATCATGGCAGGTTTTCGCGCGTCAGCGGGGCGCATACTTTGCAAGTGCTGTGCAGAAACAAAATTAAGTGAAGGAGTTACGCGAAGTTTTGACTGAAGAGAAGTTTTAATTTTTTGTTCTGCCGCATCTAAACTTCCGGCAAGTGCGATATGAATTCGTATTTCGTCAGTGTCTAAATCGTTCTTTGTAATTTCTACAATGTAATCTTTCACTTCGGCAACTGCACTCAACGCATCGTAAATAGATGGCGGGAAAATGGTTGTGCCTTTATACTTTATCATTTGGTTTTTTCTGCCCACCACAGGAGATAAGCGAATTGTATTTCTTCCGCAAGCGCACGGCTCATCGTAATAGCAACAGATATCTCCTGTGCGATAACGCAGTAACGGCATTCCTTCAATCCCCAAACTTGTAATAGTTACTTCGCCAAACTCTCCTACTTTCAATTGCGCTCCTTCATCGTCCAAAATTTCCACAATCAGTAATTCAGGATTGTGATGACCGCCTTTACCATGCACACATTCGGTGAAAGCTGTTTGCATTTCGGTTGATGCATAAGTGGAGAAGAGTTTAAGATTCCATTTCTCCTGAATTCTTTTGGCAAGTGTATTCGGAGATAAATCTGCATGGCGAACTGGTTCACCAATGCAAATAGCGCGTTCAATTCCCGATTTGTTTATGTCAATGTTGTTTGCTTCCGCATAATCAATCAACTTTAAAATGAAACTTGGAACAGCAACAATTGCATTTGGTTTGAAGCGCGAAATATTTTCCCATTGCATTTGCGGAGAGATGGGACCAACACGAACAGCTGCTGCACCTAACTTTCTTATACCGAGATAGTATGCCATGCCCGCCATAAATTGTCTATCAAGCGTAAGCATAAGTTGATACACATCTGTTGACCTTCCATTAGCGCAGATGAACGATTGCTTTTCGTTGTAAGCCAAACGTTGTAAATCATTTTCAGTTAAAGCAATGGTTACAGGGGAACCTGTAGTGCCGGAAGTGGTAGAGTAATCAATGATTTTATTTTTCGGAACGCTGAGAAAATCAAAATTGTGATTACTGAAATCTTCTTTAGTTGTAGTTGGCAGATGAACTAAATCTTCAAACGAGTTTATTTTTTCGATTTCAATTTTGTGTTGTGCAAAAAGCTGTTTGTAGTAAGGAGAATTCTCTTTCAGATAAACTAATTGCTCTTTCAGTTTTTGCTCCTGAAAAGATTTTATTGCGGAAAGAGATTGTGTTTCTGTGCTCATTTACTTTCAATTATTACAAAGGCAACTGCAGTTTCTTTAATGTGCGAAAGAGAAATATGAATTTGTCCTCCGCCTTTCTGTTCGAATACTTTTAAGGTTTCTCCGCTTAATTCAATGAATGGTTTGCCGAGGTCATCATTCAGAATTTCAACTTCATTGACATTCATTTTGTCTCTCCATCCTGTACCAAGTGCTTTGAAGAAGGCTTCTTTACCAGCTGCGCGTGCGGCAAAACTCTGACATGATTTATCAAGTTCGCAATATTCTATTTCGCGTCTTGAAAATGCTTTTTCCTTCAACGAAATATTTTCAACTGCCTTGCGCACCCGTTCAACTTCTATAATATCTGTTCCTGTTCCCAATATCATTGCAACGCTTTTATTTCTTCCCGCATTTTATCGGCTTCGTGTGTATCGTTAATTTCTTTCGTCAGTGCTAAATCGAAATATTTTTTGGCAGAAGACTTATTGCTTGTTGCTTTGTAATACTCGCCCAAGCAAAAATATGTTTCCCAAAATTCAGGATTGAATTGAATGAAGTTGGCTACTGGTTTTGTTTCGTTGCTCAATGCTGCCTTGTTGTTGGTAGCGTGTTTTATTTCCTGTTTAAGTTCGCGCCATTGCAAAAAGTTTTTCCAATCGACAGATAACAAAAATGAATCGGCAGGAATGGTCAAAGAAGCTTCATTCAACTCGCGATTCTCTTTCAGCGTTGGTGCTTCTGAAAATATTTTTTTCAAATCGTAACAAACAAATTCACCTAACTGATATGGATTTGCTGTAACCCAAAATCGTAATTTCTCTGGCTGAAAAATAATAGCGTGATGAGAAATCAATTGGTTCATTGCTTTCTCATTTCCAATGCCGATGTTTTTGTCTTGCTGTCCGCGTTGGTCGCGGAGAATTGAAGCTACGTTTTTATAATCGAGTTTGCCATTCCTGTTCATCAATTCTTCTATGCGATGGAACCGATACATGGATGCACTTGTTGCAATGTTTTCAATGTTGTTCTTATCGTTTTTGAAACTGTCGCTTTGATAATGATTAGCGCATAAAATAAAATCTGTATCGCTGTTGAAGAGAAT
Organism: Bacteroidota bacterium; assembly: GCA_947476645.1. Taxonomy (GTDB): domain Bacteria; phylum Bacteroidota; class Bacteroidia; order Chitinophagales; family LD1; genus Bog-950. The sequence continues at coordinate 26,022 of CANJRM010000002.1, read as the reverse complement.
TGTTTTGGTAATGCTCTTTTCAATGAGTGAAGTTTTGTGGTCAGGCGCAGAACCAATCATCAACGTTTCGCATACAAAGGTTCTTCTCTTCTTAGCAATGGCAAATGCTTCATCAATATTGTTAGCGTATTGCAAAATCTCTCTTGCTAAAATTGAAATAGGAGTTGTTGCTCCATTCGGAATATCACTCTTTGCCGCATTGATGGTAACGGTGATTCCCTTTTCATTCATACCTGAAACACAACCCATAAAACCTGCCCAGGTAATCATCACAAATTTGCTTCCCTGTTTCGGATTACAGAAGTAAACGATTTTGTTTTCGGAAAATTTATCGCCCAAATAAAAATCAAGATTGCGCCCAATTATCATTGATGAATCTGCACTGCGCTCATTCCATGCGGCAAACGAAGTACAACCAACCAAAGCCAAACTTTGCAAGGCATGGCCGATATCGTGTGCAGCATGATAGTTCAACATTCTGTCGTAAGCAGGATTGATAAAATCAAATTCGTGCGGAGCAGAAAATGATTCACCATAAATCTCTAATTTATTCTCTTCGGGAAAGTTTTCATCCAAATGACGATTGAATACACGAGTAAACCAGCCAAGAAATTTTAGATAAGAATTGTTTGGAACAAGATTGTGAATCTGGTCAACGAAGGCGATTTCCTGTGAATACAATAATTCTTTTTCGAGCTTGCCTGTAATTACTCCACGCTCGAAAGGTTCGCCTTCTACATATTCTTCCCACAAACCGCTTTCGTTTTTGCGCAGCCAGTTATTGCCTATTCGATAAAAGTTACTGTCAACTTTTTCGCGCTGTAGATTCAAAGCAGATTTATCTTTCACTTCGGGAATGCGTGGAGCCAAACCATATTGGATATACAGGTAGCCAACCAGCAAAAGCAGGAGCAGAAAACCAAAAGTGTAAGCTAGAAATTTTAAAACTCTTTTCATTTCTATACGGTTAACACAAAGGCGCGAAGGCGCAAAGAAATTCAACTTCGTGTCTTCGCGGCTTTGTGTTCATCAATTTTTGTTCGCTTCTAAAATTTTATTCAACAAATATTCTTTACCAATAATCGCACCGCAAGTTACCAAAGCACTTTCGGTAACGCCAAGCACGCCATGCAAATTTATATTCTGCCCTGTCAACAATAGATTAGGCACTTTTGTTTTTACTGAAATCATTGTCTTCACAGGTTCGTTGAAGTCTTTCACAATGCCATACATATTGCCGTCATCAGTTCCCATATAATCTCTGTATGAAAGAGGCGAAGAAGTATAATAGGATTGAACGCACTTTCGAATATTCGGAAACTTAATGGCAATTGTATCCAATAGCTTTTCCGCTTTCTGCTTTTTAAATTCCTGATACTCTTGGTTGCGATTGCTCTCTTCAAGTGTAGTGTTGAAACTATCTTTCCATTTTTTAACTTCTTCAAATCGCATGTAGGTCATCACCGTCATTGCTTCTGTAAATTCATTTTGCTTTTCGGGAACTTCTTCGAATAGCGCATACATACTCGGAAAATTTTCGGGTTTGTAATCAGTGCAATTCCAAACATTTTCTTCGTTGAAATAATAGTAATTGCGATTGCGGAAAGGGTAAGTGTTTGGCTTTAAAATCAAATACAAAACAAAAGTCGAAATAGAATTCTCCAATGAATTAATACGATTGCGATAAGCAGGACGGATTGCATCCGTCTCCGCCATGGCCAAAGTTTTTGCCGGATGAATGTTGGAGATAAAAAGCTCTGCTTCTATCCTTTCTCCTGTGCTTAGTGTTACAGATTTTGCATTTCCACTTTCTACATCAATGCTTTTCACTTCGTGCTTGCGTAAAATCTCTCCGCCATTTTCTTTGATGATGCGCGCCATCAGTTTCACAATCTGGTCGCCACCGTTTTTTATTTTGTAGGCACTTTCGATATAACTATTGACCACGAGTGCATGAACATACAGTGGAGTTTTTTCTGTTCCTGCATAAAGCAAATTAGTTCCCGCTAAAACGTTTTGCAGTTTTTTATTTGTGGTCAGCTTTTCGAAATAATCTTTTGCGCTTGTCGAAAGTATCTCCATATCTTCTAATTCTCCTTCGCGAAGATTGTAGAGAGGAATACTACCGCAAATGCGTTTCATGTCCTTGCAATAAGTTTCAATCGCAGTTTTCTCTTCGGGAAATTTTGTGACAAGAATGCGCTCGAAATTTTCGTAGCCCATTAGGTAATTGTACTCTTCTGCGTCACTCTTAAACATCACCACATCAAATCCTTCTTCATCCATGCGCACGGTTTCTAATCGTTGCATGATGCCGAGGTAATTAAAAATTTTGTAGAGCGAATTTTCTTTTGACAAGCCACCGATGTAATGCACACCGGTATCGAAGGTTACACCTTCGCGTTTAAATGTTTGCAGGCTTCCACCTATTTGTTCATTCTTTTCAATAATGCAAACACGCTTGCCTTCTTTGCTTAGAATAGTGCCGCACACCATTCCGCCCAAACCACTGCCGATGATGACTACATCGAATTTATTCTTGCTGAGTTGCATTTACGTAAACGTTCGATTACACAGATAAAGGCAGGTGATTACACCGATAAAACAATAGTGTTTAATTTATTACTGCTTTAACGTAGCCACGTATTGAACCACTGCATTCAAATCTGCATCGGTCAACACATCTTCTTTAAAGCCGGGCATTGCGTTTTTACCTGAGCGAATGAGAAGTTTCTTTTCGTCATCAGTCAGTTTTGTGAGCGACAAGTCTTTTGCTCCGCTAACACCGCCATTGCCTATTTGACCGTGGCATTGCGCGCACTTGTTTGCGTAAATTAATTTGCCCGCAATAATCGGGTCTTCGATTGCAGATGTATCTACCTTAGCACCTGTCTTCGCCTTCTTATTCATTTCGGCTAAGCCGTAACTCATTACAATCAGGAACACCGCAACAAAAGCGAGAATTTTATTCCCTTTCTTGAAACCAATAATTGCCAATGGGATTGAAGCAAGAACGCAAATTACTTTTACTGTAAGCAAAGTAGAAAGTGTCGCTCCGCTAACCAACATGCCGATTCCTGTAGCGAGAAATCCGAAACTCAAAATCATTTCAGGAACCTTAGTAATTTTTGAATACTTAGCTAATTGCTCGTTGCGGTTCAAAAGCAGGAGAACCAATTTTGCAACGTAGTGAAGCAAAAAAAGCAAAACGAAAAGTTTGTGGCTGTGGAGTAGACCTGTATACATAGTTTATTTTTTGTGGTGCGAATATAGAGGGAAAAGTGAAGCGATTACAAATACTCAATCTTCACTTTTAAGACGGCAAACTTTTTAATCATAGCACTAACACCGCAATATTTTTCCTGCGAAAGATTGACCGCTTTCTCCATTTTGCTTTTGTCTTCCTCTTTTAATTTAATGAAGTAAGTCAAGTGAATGGTGTGATAAGTTTTCGGATGCTCTTCTGTTAGTTCGCCTTCCACATCAATTTTAAAATCAGAAAACTCAACACGCATTTTGCGGAGCAGGTCAACTACATCAATAGCCGTGCAGCCAGCGAGTGATGAAAGAATCAATGCTTTTGGTCTTACACCTGTCGAAATGCTCTCTTCAGCTCCATCAATACGGATTGTCTTTCCGTTTTGATGTGCATCGAATTTTTCTTCGCCAAGATGTGTCAATGAAATTTTGTGGCTCATGGAATTATTTTTTGATTGAAGAGAGATGTCACGCTGAGCTTGTCGAAGCGTAAAAGCCAAGAATCCTTCGACAAGCTCAGGATGACATTTCCCTTTTGGGTTCTATATTTTCTTCACTTCAATATACACCAGATCTTCGTTCACTTTAAAGTCGGTTTCTTTTTTCAGTTTGACGGTAGTGGTTTGAAATTCATTGGTTCCCTTCAACATCTGTTTCGGATTTTCGATGGTAGAAATAAACACAGGCATTTTAAAATCTTTTGCATTAACCGCCCAACGATAGCTTAATTCAAATTCGCCTTTCTTCAGTTTCTTCAACTTGTATTCAAACACCGGAATTTTCGAAAACTTCAAATACTGTTCGAAAACAGGCAGTAAATCTTTTCCGGTTTTGCGGCAGAAATACATTGCCACGTTTTCATAGCTCACGTTCTTCATTTTGAAACTCGTGTCGCACATGCCTTTAATAATGCTCCACCATTTTTCATCGTCATTTACAATGGTGCGAAGTGTATTAATAAACAGTGCACCTTTGCTATACATATCGCCATCGCCTTCTTCGTTTACTCCGTAAACTCCCACCACTGGCTTATCATTGCCAATGTGTTTCTTCTTTTTGTTGATGTATTGAATAGCCGTGTCGTGACCGAGCATGCACTCCACATAAATAGATTCGGTGTAAGTGGCAAAGCTTTCGTGAATCCACATGTCGGCAATATCTTTACAACTTACACTATTGCCCCACCACTCATGCGCGCTTTCGTGAATGATGATATAGTCGAAATCGAGACCCATACCCGAGTAATCGTTACCCGCATAACCCGTGAGATATCTATTACCATAAGCAATAGCGCCCTGATGCTCCATGCCGAGATAAGGAGTTTCCACGAGCGCGTAACCATCTTTCCAGAAAGGATATTTGCCGAGATATTTTTCGTAGCACTTCAACATCGGTTTTACTTGCGTGAACTGCAACTTCGCTTTGTCGAGATTGTAGCGCATTACATAATAATCGAGTGCGAGTTTTGAATTATCATCTGCCACGTATTCATCGCTGAACTGAACGTAATCACCAATGTTGAGGGTAACGTTGTAGTTGTTGATGGGATAGTGAACAAACCAGTGAAACGAAGTAGTGGTATCTTTTTCTTCGCGGCTTTCCATTTCAGTGCCGTTTAAAATGCAGCGCAAACCATCGGGCACATTGCACCAAATGCTCATGCTGTCGGGCTCGTCACCCAAATAATCTTTGCAGGGCCACCAGCAACTTGCCCCCATGCCTTCGCACGCCACCGCAATCCAGGGTTTGCCGTTTTTGTCGTGTGTCCAGGTGAAGCCGCCATCCCAGGGTGCGCGCTTGGCAATAATTGGTTTGCCACTGTAGCGAACTTCTATTTCGCCATTTAAGCCGCGCTTCATAAAATCATTCAAATCCACAAACACCGCGTTGAACTCTCTGCGGTATTTAACCGCCTCACCGTTTTGCTTTATCGAAACAATGTTCATGTTATCGAACAAATCAATTTGCATGGTTTTAAAATCATCAATGGCTTTAAACACAATTCGGTTGGTGCCGGAGATAGACTGTGTAGCGGTATCAATCTTTACTTTCAAATCATAGAAGGTAACATCGTAGCAGGTGCGCTCGTGGCGCAAACCTCCACGCAAACTATCGGCACGGGTGTATTCTTTCTTTTGTGCAACGAGGGATTGAGCAAGTGAATAGTGAATAGTGAATAGTGAATAGTGAATACAAAGAATGACTGGAAGTAATTGTTTCCAATTCCTTTTTATTGACTGCTTTGTGTTGCTTTGGTATTTCATCTACTAATTTGAATCTCCGAAATTGAAATAAATTGCCGACTTATTCGTGTTCACTAAAATGATTTAAGAAATGTTGCAGTCAATTATCTTCTTCTCTATTGTGTTTTCAGTGTATGGTGCGTTTGAATATTACGGATGGCAGGCAGTAAGAACTGCTTTTCAGCCGCAGAATATTAAACAGGCGAAATGGATTTACTGGGGACTTTCAGCGACCTTATTTGTTCTGTTTGCATCGTATCGTCCTTTGCTCTATAAATATTTGCCTAAAACATTTGCCACCTACTTTGCGCTGGTGTTTGTTTTGCTTCTGCTTTGCAAACTGATTGTGTTTTTATTTCTGTTTCCCGAAGATGTGGTTCGCTTCTTCAAGTTCATTGCATCTAAATTTTCTTCTTCATCTGAAGCTGTGCCTGGTGGAATTTCGCGCAGCGAATTCCTAAGCAAGTTTGCTCTGTTTGCTGCCGCTATACCCGCAGCTACGTTGGTTTATGGCGTGGTGGTGAATGCTTACAACTATCGTTTTCGAAAACTCGCGATTAAATATCCGAATCTGCCCGAAGCGTTTAACGGTTTTAAGATTATTCAGCTCAGCGATATTCACTCGGGGAGTTTTACGAAGACCGAGCCATTGGTAAAAGTGATTGAAAAAATAAATGCCCTCAATGCCGATATTATTTTGTTCACCGGTGATTTAGTGAACAATGTATCGAGTGAGATGGAGCCGTTTATGGAAGTGTTCAACAAACTGAAAGCGAAGCATGGTGTAATTTCTATTACGGGCAATCACGATTATGGCGATTATGTTTCGTGGGATACCGAAGCCGAGAAGCGCGCGAATTTTGAACAGTTTAAAGGCATACACAAAAATTTAGGTTGGGATTTGCTGCTCAACGAAAACAGAATACTCGAGCGCAACGGTGAAAAGATTGCGATTATAGGCGTAGAGAACTGGGGCGGTGGGCACTTTGCCAAATACGGAAAGTTTGATGTGGCGTATAAAGGCACCGAAGAAATTCCTTTTAAGATTCTGATGAGCCACGACCCTTCGAGTTGGGATAAACGCGTGCGCACTGAATTTCCTGAAACAGATTTGACACTCAGCGGACACACGCACGGTGCGCAGTTTGGTGTAGAAAACAAATGGCTGCGCTGGAGCCCTTCGCAATATATTTATAAGCAGTGGGCAGGTTTGTATAACGAAGGCAAACAGTTTTTGTATGTGAACCGCGGTTTCGGGTTTTTGTTTTACCCGGGCAGAGTGGGCATTTTGCCGGAGGTGACGGAGATTACGTTGCTGAGGGAATAACCCTTCGACAGGCTCAGGGTGACATTTTGCCTTGACCTTTCTTAAACAAAAAAGCCCGATGTTATGAGCATCGGGCTTTTACTTTTTGCGATGGCGAAAAGTGTTAAAAACAGACATTTTGATGAAAAAGCAGCCTAAACTGAGAAAAAACAGCATGTGGAAAGTCAATTGCAGTGTACCAAAACTCTTCGGCAGCATGAGGGAAGTCAATTGCAGCGTACGGAAACGCGGCCGGAGCTCGATTGTAAGAAAAAGTAGCGTACCAAAACTCTTCGGCAGTATGTGGAAAGTCAATTGCAGCGTACCGAAACGCGGCCGGAGCTCGATTGTGAGAAAAAGCAGCGTACAAGTAAGCGATTGACGAGTACAAGTTAAGAGGCGGCAGTGTGTAAGTAAATGATTGGCGAATGTAAGTAAGGGTCGGCAGGGCGCTTTTAAGACAAAGCATTCACACAAAAAACGGCTGCCCGGGTTAGCGATAGATCGGAAAGCCCGCAGCGAGCCTGCCTGGCGGTAGGCAGGGAACGAGCGAGGACTTGCAGCGATAGCGCGACCGAGGCTTTGCGAGGGAACCCCATCCTTCGACAATGCTTCGACAAGCTCAGCATGACATGGTGCCTAGTTCTCCCTAATGCCCGTGCAGTAAACGCACAACTGGTTATCTAATTTGGCGGCAGCATACATAGAAATGCCCTTTACATACATGCCCAGCGGGCAAATGCCCATAAAGCGGGTGTTGTCAACGTTGTCGTAAGGCGTGTTGTAAGCGCTTCGCAATCCAATGCCGGTATTGGTGGTTACCAGTCCCGCTTTAAGAGGCGCGCAACGCAGTTTCATGCGCCCGTCAAGACGGTCGCTGGCATAAATTTCAATACCGGTAGCTACATAATTATCGGGGCAGTTGCAGGAGTGGGTAATGTTATCGGCACCTACATCCTGTGTGTTGGTGGCGCTGCCCGCGGTGGTAAGCCCCGTGGCACCATACCATTCGGCAGTGTTTTGCAACAGGTCGGGCAGTTTGGTGCCGTTCATATTTATACTGCCTTCAAAATAATCGCCACAGCGAATGCTGATGCCCGTCATGGCGGTGGTGAGGTCGGTGAACGCCACGTTGTTGTAGCAGTTATCGCACTCGTTTACATCGCCTGCAAAATCGGCATCGGCAGTGCTCAGCGTTTTTACGAGCGCGCTTCCGTTTACACTCAGCTTCACATGCGGAGTAACGGTGCCTATGCCCGTGTTAGTGCCATCATCAAAAATTTGTGAGTTGCCGAGTGTGGTGCTGTCGGGTGTAAATTTTGAAACGTAATTTAAAGTGCCGTTCACCGTTCCGTTGCCTGGAACTCCCTGCACACCTGTGGCGCCAGTTGCACCGGTAGAACCTGTAAGCCCGATGGAACCTGTTGCGCCCGTTGCACCTATTGGTCCGTTGCTGCTGGTTACTGCATACAAGGCAAAAGGCACACTGAGCAGTTGCGTGGTGCCCATGTCGGTATAGTTAGTTCCGTTGTTAGGGTCGAATTCTACTTTCAGATATTTGTGACCGGTTGACCAATTAATACTGGCGAATGTTCCTATCACCACCGCTCCTGTTCCTACTTGTGTGGTGAACAATCCGAATTGATTAACGGCAACACCCGAATGCGTTTCCATATACACCAAGCTTCCACCGGGGAAACCATCGAGTATGGTAAACTTGATAGAAATGTTTTGACCAGCAAGAACCGCTCCGCCTGCATCGCGCGCTACCGCCTGGTAGTTGAAGCTTTGAGGAATTTGTGCAACGATGTTGAATGCAGAAATGATGAACGCAAGGGTGAAAAGTTTTTTCATGAGGAGTGATTTTGGTTTTTCAAAGTAAAGAAAGTTTAAAGGAGGTGAGAATATCCGTCTTTCCGGATCGCCAGTCTTTATACAGCATGCTCATTATGCTAAAGGGGCATGAGTTGCGTTTAACAGGCTACGTACAACTAGACCACGCCACTTCCGGTTATAGCCGTAAACGTGCTGTATCGTCATACTCTCCGACCAGAGGGTAGTTCTTTGCGCCACCCGGAAGTGCTACCGATGACCGATACCGCTATAAAAATAAAACAGTCTTTTAATTTGGCAAAAAAAATCGTAGCCCCGTCTCCAAATAATTTCAGCATTCGAATTCGGCATTACCCAATATATTCGCCCCTATGAATTTGTATCCCCTCGCCAAAAAATTTCTGTTTCAGTTAGACCCCGAAGAGGCGCATCATTTCACGGTTCATAATCTGCAACTGGCAGGAAAATTTCCTGCACTGCTAAATCTTATTGCAGGAAATAAAGTTGAACATGCTTCGCTTCATCGTAATTTATGGGGGCTCGATTTTCCAAATCCGGTTGGACTTGCAGCAGGGCTCGATAAAAACGGAGAAGTGATTGACGAAATGGGAATGCTGGGTTTTGGTTTTGTGGAAATAGGAACCGTTACTCCGCAGCCGCAACCCGGCAATGATAAGCCGAGGTTGTTTCGCTTAGTAAAAAATGGCGCGCTGATTAACCGCATGGGCTTTAATAATATAGGAGCAGAAGTAGCAGCCGAAAAACTGAAGCGCAGAAAAACGAACATTATAGTTGGAGCCAACATAGGCAAGAACAAAGTAACGAGTAACGAAAACGCTATTCGCGATTACGAATATTGTTTCAAAAAACTTTTTGAGCACGCGCATTATTTTGTAGTTAACGTAAGTTCGCCCAATACGCCCGGCTTGCGTGCCTTGCAGGATAAAGATTCGCTCACGGCTATTCTCAATGCTTTGCAGGATTACAATCAGGCACAGCAAAAACCAAAACCTATTCTTTTAAAAATTGCTCCCGATTTAACCAACGAACAAATTGCCGATGTGGTAACCGTGGTGCAGCAAACAAAAATTCAGGGCATTGTTGCCACCAACACAACTATATCAAGAGAAGGCTTGAGTTATTCTCCTTCCGAAATTGAAAAATACGGAGCAGGCGGTTTGAGCGGAGCACCGTTGACGAAGAGAGCTACAGAAGTGATTGCAAGAGTGAAGTCCGAAGTCCGAAGTCCGAAGACTGAAGAATCAGAAGTAAAAATTATAGGAGTAGGAGGAATTATGAATGTGCAGGATGCACTCGATAAGTTTTCGGCAGGGTCAGACTTAATTCAACTCTACTCAGGATTTATTTATGCGGGTCCGCAATTGATTCACGATATAAATCGTGCGTTAGTTCAGAAACCGCTTTCAGCAGCATCGTAAATAACGCGGATAATGCGCACCATTACTCCTACCATAAAGTAAAAGATGGACACCGATACCACCATCATGCGATAGATGTGCAATGTCCAAATGCTGATGCCCGACATTTGCTTGGCACTAAAAAACAGAATAGCTATCAGTAAAATGTAGATATAAAACGAAGGCATCGTGTAACGCAAAAAACTGGTATAAGCCAATGACACTACGGTGTTGATGATTACGTAAAGAATGATTGCCACCATTGCCGCAAAATATTCTGCTGCCGGTTCATGCTGAACAAAACGGCAAATAAGCATACCCGTCCAACCAATAATTACCGCCACCGCCAATTGATACAGCGGAGTAATTCTTTTTTTAAGAAGAGTGAAATTGATTTGAACCACGAAGCAAAAATAGGAATTAGACTTGCTTAAAAACAAATAGCAAACTGATATTGTTCATGGCTGAATAAACTAGTTAGCTTTGATGCCGAACTTTCTGTTACGCGTTTTGTTTACTTACAAATATCAATATGCAAATCCTCATCACTTACGCCATTACTACATTTATATTCTTTGCCATTGATATGGTTTGGCTGGGAGTTGTTGCCAAAAATTTTTATCGCGAAAAACTGGGCTTTATTCTTTCGCCCGAAGTAAACTGGCCGGCAGCTATTATCTTCTATTTGATTTACATAGGCGGCATTTTGTATTTCGCGGTGTTGCCCGCGCTTGAAAAACATAGCTGGCAAACTGCATTAATACAAGGAGCGGTTTTAGGTATGTTATGTTACGCCACCTATGACCTCACCAACATGGCAACCATTAGGAGCTGGCCTTTGGTGGTAGTAATCGTTGACATCATCTGGGGAATTGTGCTGACCGGAAGTTGCGCGTTGCTCTACTATTTACTTGCTGCAAAATTTGCGGGTTGATTATTTTTTGCGCACGAACGGACGAATAATCAGGCGCATGTTTCTATCGTAGTTGATATAACTCCACACCCAGTTAATAAAGACCACAACCCGATTGCGGAAACCCACGAGCAACATCAGGTGTAAACCCATCCAAGCTAACCAGCCAAATAATCTTCCGAAAGTAATGTTGCCTACTTCTACAACTGCTCGGTTTCTTCCAACGGTTGCCATCGTTCCTTTATCGAAGTAATTAAACTTGTTGAGCGTCCATTGCTTGAAAGTTTTTTTCAAATTGCTTGCCACCAATTGCGCCTGCTGAATAGCCACGGGTGCTATTTGCGGATGTCCGTTCGGATATTTTTCCTGCACCATGCAAGCCACATCGCCAATGGCAAAAATGTTTTCGTGTCCTTTTACTTTACAGTATTCATCAATAGAAATTCTTTCACGCGCGTTAATCGAATCTTTGTTTAATCCATCAATTAAAACTGCTTTAATACCTGCTGCCCAAATTAAACCTGAAGTGCGAAGTTGTTTTCCTGTTTTTGTTTCTGCAATTGTGCCGTCATATTTTACAACACCGGTATTCAGCCAGACTTCGCAGCCCAGTTCTTCTAAGTAAGTGCTGGCGCGCTTGCGGTTGGTTTCGTTCATGGCTTGCAAAAGCTCGCCACCGTTTTCAATCAGTATCACGCGCATTTTTCTAAAATCGAGTTCGGGATAATCGTTCGGCAACACGTGTTTCTTTAACTCACATAAAGCACCGGCTAACTCTACACCGGTTGGTCCGCCACCTACCACCACAAAAGTCATCAGCGCTTCCTGTTCATGTAAATCTTTAGTGAGCAAAGCCTTTTCAAAATTTTGAAGAATTAAACTGCGAAGGTCGAGTGCTTCTGTTACGCTCTTCATGGGCATAGCGTTCTGCTCAAAATCTTTTATGCCGAAGTAATTGGTGGTAGAACCGGTGGCAATAACTAAGTAATCGTATTTCAATTCGCCAATGCTGGTGATGAGTTTATTTTCTTCTGAAACAATCTGCTGCACTTCGCCCATGCGGAAGTGAAAGTTCTTTTGCCCTTTAAATATTTTACGGATAGGGTAAGCAATAGAGTCGGCTTCCAACCCCGCAGTAGAAACCTGATACAACAAAGGCTGAAAAGTGTGGTAATTGTTTTTGTCGAGCAGCACAATCTGCACTTCGGCTTTGCGCAGTTGTTTGGCTAACTCTAATCCGCCAAAGCCACAACCTATAATAACTATGCGGGGAACTTTTACTTCGGGAACGTTAATGAACATGGTGCAAATGTTGCAATTTGAAATTAACAATTGCAACAAAATAAAAGCAGCCAGCGTTTCCACCGACTGCTTCATTATTAATCACCAAATCGTTAAATGAGTCCTATCTCCACCCACCCCCCAATGCCTTGTAAACATTTATTTCAGCATTCAGTTGCTTCTTCTTTATTTCAATCAACTCCATTTTAGAATCAAGTGCTTCCCGTTGGGTAAGCAATACCTCACCATAATCTGCTCTGGCAGATTTAAAGAGGTTTTCTGAAATAGTTGTTGATTGGTTAAGTATATCCACTTCAGTAGATTTTGTATCAAAACTCTTCGAGTAATTATCAATACCCGAAAGTTCGTTCTGCACTTCGGTGAATGCTTTTAAAATACTTTGCTCGTATTTAAGCACAGCCTGCACTTGCTTACTCCTCGAACTTTTATAAGCGGCAACAATCGCGTTGCGGTTAATCAACGGAGCCATCATATCGGCAAATACATTGTAGAGAAGAGAAGTGGGATTAAACCACACAGCAGGATTAAACGCCTGAAAGCCTGCTGATGCCGAAATACGAAACGTTGGAAAGAAATTTGCCTTCGCCACTTTTATATCCAGCTTAGATGCTACTAATTCCTGTTCTGCCCCGCGAATGTCGGGACGGTTTTCTAACAACTGACTTGGCACACCCGAAGAAATCGAATCGAACACAGTTGTATTAAACGAAGCATCGTTACGTGTAATTGGTGCAGGGAAACGACCGGTTAAGAAGTTGAGTTTATTTTCGGTTTCTACAATTTGTTGTTGAATTTCATACTGCAAATTTTTTGTGTTGAGCAATTGCGCTTCGAAACGGTTAACTGCTAACTGTGTAACACGTGCGGCATCTTTTTGTTGCTTAACAATGTTCAGCGCGCTTTGCTGTATGTCAATATTCTTGCGGATAATTTCTAACTGGTTATCGAGGGCAATCAACTCGTAATACGAATTCGCAATTTCAGAAATCAAATTCGTAACCATAAAGTTCTTGCCTTCTACACTGGCTAAGTAACGCGCCACCGCAGCATTCTTGCCGTTGCGCAGTTTTTTCCAAATGTCCAGCTCCCATGAGAACACCGCGCCAATCATAAAATCACCAATGTATTTTGGTTTGCTCTCCGCTTTTTCCCAATCATGTTCCGACTGTCCGTTCCAGGTGTACTTACCCGATTTATCAGCACCTGCACCGAGTTGAATTCCACCGTAAGGAAGTTGTTCTCCTTTTTTTGCTTTCACTTCGTTACGCGCAATTTCAATTTCCTGACGCGTAATGTTTAACTCCTGATTGTTTGCCAAAGCAGTATCAATCAGCGCAATTAAATTTTTGTCGGTAAAATAATTGCGCCACACAACACGCGCGGTGTTCGTAGTATCCAACGAAGCATGATAGCTTGACGGAACTGTTTTATTTTCGGTTCTTATCGGTTCTTTAAAAAGTTTGCAGCCCCATGCCGAAAACAGAATAAGCGCAACAGCGATGTACTTAATCATTAGTGTGTTCTTCATTTCTCTTTTCTCTTTAAAAATTTAAGTATCATTTTTCTGATGTTTCGGGTAAGCGCAACTTGCTCCTGACTTTCTATAAAGTCTTCGCTCAACGGGTTTGCATCTTCGTCATGAATGAGCTTTTTGCCTTCTGAAAGTTTTCCGAAAATGAAGTAAAGCCCCGGCACAAGTATTACTCCGAAGATGGTTCCGAACAACATTCCTCCCAATGCCGATGCACCAATGGTATGGTTACCCACCGCACCGGGACCAGTGGCAATTACCAGCGGAATTAATCCGGCAATAAATGCAAACGAAGTCATTAAGATAGGACGGAAACGAACTCTCGCTCCTTCGATAGCGGCTTGCAAAACTGTTGCTCCCTGATTGTGTTTTTGCACGGCAAACTCTACAATCAATACCGCGTTTTTACCGAGTAATCCGGTGAGCATAATCAGACCTACCTGCGCGTAAACATCATTGGCTAATCCCATCGCTTTTAAAAGCAGGAACGAACCGAAGATTCCCGGAGGAATAGAAAGAAGCACTGCAAACGGAAGTAGAAAACTTTCATACTGCGCGGCAAGAATTAGATACACGAAGAAGATTACTACAAGAAAAATATACAATGCTTCGTTTCCTCTCTTTGCTTCATCGTATGAAAGTCCTTCCCATGCAATATCATAACCACGCGGCAAAGATTCTTTGGCAACTTCTTGTATCGCTTTCATTGCTTCACCCGATGAATAACCCGGTGCAGGTACACCGTTAATCAAAGAAGAAGTGTAAAGATTGTAACGCGAAATTTCATTGGGTCCTTGTGTTTTCTTAATCGTCATAAAAGCAGAATAAGGAACCATATCGCCTTTATCATTTTTGATAAACATCTTCAACAAGTCCGATGGTTGTTTTCTGAATTCGGGACCGGCTTGCGTATAAACTTTGTAGTAATTGTTGAAGCGTATGAACCCTTGCTCATACGTACTGCCAATCATGATGTTCAGATTTTCCATGGCTTCTCCAATAGAAACTCCTTTTTGCATCGCCAGTTCGTTATCAATCAATATTTCGTATTGCGGATACTTAGCAGAATAAAACGCAAACAAGCCGCTCAACTCTTTCCGCTTTTTCAACGCCTCTACAAAATCTGCATTCACTTTATCAAACACCTGATAATCTACATCGCTGCTTTTATCTAACAAGCGCAACGAGAAACCATCAGATGAACCATAGCCCGGCACAGCAGGTGGTTCGAAGTATTCGATGTTAGCCGCAAGGTCTTTTGATTTTTCTTCGAGTTCAGCAATCACCTGCTTCACATTGTGTTTGCGCTCCGACCAATCTTTTAAGTTTATCAAACAAGTTCCCGCATTCGAGCCTCTACCTTCTGTAAGAATTTCGAAACCTGCCAACGCAGTTACCGATTGCACACCATCAACTTTCTTGGCAATAGCCTGCAACTTTCTGGCTATCTCATTGGTTCTTTCCAAGGTAGTACCCGGAGGAGTTTGAATGATAGCGTAAATCTGTCCCTGGTCTTCGTTAGGAATAAAACCGGCAGGAAGAATTTTGTTCATGCCTACAATACCAAATACAAATAGGGCGAGCATTCCGTAAGTAATTACTCTGCGGTCAACTATCAGTTTCAGAAGACCGGTATATCTTCCGGTAAGCTTTTCAAATCTTTTGTTGAACCAGTCAATGAAAATATTTATCGGGGTTCTTCTTTTTGGTTGACCGTGTGTGTTCTTCAAAAGTATGGCGCATAAAACCGGTGTAAGTGTAAGTGCTACAACTCCGGAAAGAATAATGGCTGCTGCCATGGTGATAGAGAACTGACGATAAAGAACTCCCACCGGTCCGGTCATAAATGCAACAGGAACAAACACCGCTGTCATTACTAAAGTGATGGCGATGATGGCACCGCCTATTTCTCCGAGTGCTTTTTGCACCGCTTTGTATGGCGATAAATTTTCTTCGTCCATCTTCACGTGTACCGCTTCCACCACCACAATGGCGTTATCGACCACAATACCAATAGCTAATACAAGAGCGAACAACGTTATCAGGTTAATACTTAAGCCAAACATTTGCATGAAAACAAATGTTCCAATCAACGATACCGGTACCGCGAGAATTGGAATGAGCGTAGAACGCCAATCGCCTAAGAAAATAAATACCACAATGGCAACCAGTATGAAGGCTTCCAATAAAGTGTGCAACACTTTTTCAATAGATGCATTTACGAATTGTGAAACATCGTAGTTGATTTCATAATTCATACCCGGAGGGAAATCTTTTTTTAATTCTTCCAGTTTTGTTTTTACATCGGCAATCACTTTGTTGGCATTGCTACCCGGATTTTGTTTCAACACGATGGAGGTGGATGGAAAACCATCTTTGTTAGAGTAGATGTCCACAAACTCGCTTCCTACTTCTATTTCGGCAACGTCTTTTAGTTTAAGCACTTCGCCATCAGGAGTAGCGCGAATAATAATTTCCTTGTATTGCTCCGGTGTGTTATACCAACCCTTGTAAGTAAAAACATACTCCTGCGATTGTGCCGTTTTTCCCGAACTCAAACCAACTCTTCCCGGTCTTGCCAAAACGCTTTGTTCATCAATAGATTTCAAAACATCTTCTGCCGAAATTTTGTAAGCCCGCATTCTATCAGGATTCAACCAAACGCGAATAGCAAACGCACGGCTACCGGTGGCTTCCGCCATTCCCATTCCGCTGATACGTTGAATTTCGGGAAGTATGTACGTGTTGGCGTAGTTGAATAAAAATTTCTCGTCAGCACTTTTACTCGTGCTGTAAAGATTCAAATACATCAACATACTCGGTTGCAAAGGCTTGATGATTACACCTTCTTTTTGAACCAATGGAGGAAGGTTGGTCATTACCTGGTCAACCCTCGATTTTACTCTGGCTGCGGCAATGGTAGGGTCAGTGCCCGGTTCGAAAACAATATCAATACTCGCTTCGCTCGCGCTCGTGGCATCCGACAACATGTATTGCATTCCCTGCACACCATTGATTTCTCTTTCGAGAATTACCAGCGTAGATTTAACCAATACATCGGCATTGGAACCCGGAAACTCAATGAAGATTGTAACGCGTGGCGGAGCAATTTCCGGAAACTGTGCAACCGGTGTTGTGCTGATGGCGAGCAAACCGAGGAAAACTATTCCCACAGAAAGTGCTATAGCAAGAACCGGTCTTTGAATAAACTTATTAAACATCGTGTGTGTTATTTTTTGGTTCCTGCTTATTCAGCATGTAAATTATTTAAGTCGGCTAACGCCTTTTCAAAAGACACAAACTCACTTTCTATTTTCTCGTTGTTTTTCACTTTGCCTAAACCTTCTAAAAGAATTTTATCGTTCGGGCTAAGACCGGAAGTAACTATATACAAATGCGGCATCTCTACACCTACGGTAATTTGTTTTGCAGTCAACACTCCTTTTCCATCTACTACGTACACAAACTTTTTATCTAAAATATCGAAGGTTGATTTTTGAGGAATCAGAATAGCATCTTTAAGATATGCAGGCATGAGTATGGTTCCTGTTTCACCATGTCGAAGCAATTTTTCGGGATTAGAGAAGGTCGCGCGGAAAGCAATGTTTCCTGTTTCATTATTAAACTCGCCTTCTATAGTTTCCACGGTTCCTTCATGTTGGAAAATTTCATTGTTCGCCATGCGCAACTGCACTTTCTGCTTGCCTTCTTTTTTTGCAAGAGTGGTATAGTCTAAGTACTCCGCTTCGGGTACGTTGAAGTAAACCCACATTTTGCTGTTGTCTGAAAGTGTCGTAAGCAATGCTCCCTCATCCACTAAACTTCCGAGCCGCTCATAGAAGTGGTCCATGATGCCATCGAATGGTGCGCGTATTTCGGTGAATAATAAATGCGCCTGCGCAAGAGCTAATTCTGCCTTTTCCTTATCTAATGTAGCTTTAGCTAATGCCAGTTCCTTATTAGAAACAATATTGCTGTCAGCAAGACTTTTGGTATTCTGATATTCAATCTCAGCAAAACTTACATTGGCTTTTGCTTTTTCCATTTCTGCCTGATAAATCACGGGCATAATCTGAAACATTAGTTGTCCTTTTTTTACAAACTGCCCTTCGTCAACATAAACGTTCTGTAAGTAGCCCTTTTCCTGCGACCTCAGTTCAATGTGGTTAATGGCATGAATCTGACACACATAATCTTTGTAAACCATGGTGTCCATTTGCATGGGGCTGGTCACCAAAAATTTGACTTTCGCTTCTTTTTCATGTTTTTCAGAATTACAACCATAGAACAATACGGTTGACAAGCTAATGAGAATGAGTATCCTCTTCATTACAGTTTTATTTTAAGTTGATTAAAGACAATTGGAAAGCATTCACCGGAATAAGGATTGAATGCAAAACCGCAAACCACGTATGGGAGCGGGTAATTAAAAAGTTAAGACAAGTACGTCTTCCAGGAATGGTAGAGTACGAACAAAGGAACCGAGGAACGGTTTTGAATAAATGAAGATGGTTGTGCAAACCAATTTTCTACAGCAACTAAACCGAAGATGTTGAACGGAGTTTGTTCCTCAGACAACAGATTTGAGTCAGAATCAAAATCATCTTCCTGTTCGTTCTCGTTTGGAACTTCGCAATCAACAGGTGTTGGTGTAGATTCGAAAGGCAAATCAAGTTTAGCGAATTCGCAGTACGAAGAAATGGAGCTAATGTCATTGTGAAGGAATGTTCCCTGCGTAGCGTTATCACGGGTTGCAGCAGATTTTTGCCACGAAAAAAGAGACAACAAAATTGCTGCTGTGAAAACTAAAAAATATTGAAATGTTTTCTTTCCCATTTTAAAGACTGCGCGCAAAAATCATTTATCGGAAGGTCATTTGTAAATCGCTTAACAAATGTTGAGAGAAAAAAATGGGCGGAGAAAATATTCTACCTCAAGTAGTGGTATCAAAAAAATGTTTTTCGTCTTCTGTTTTTTCTAATTCAAATTCGTGCGGTGGCGGCAAATCTTTTTTGCGAAACACAAAAGCAATCAGCACTCCGCTAATTGCTCCATACAAATGCGATTGCCAGCTCACTCCTTTTTCGGGAATAAAACCTACCACCATACTTCCATAAGAGAGTGCCACAAAAAGTGCAATGGTTATAGAAGTTCTGTCCTTACGAAACAAACCCGAGGCAACTAAAAATCCGGCAATGCCATAAATAATTCCGCTGATGCCTATATGAACTCCGTTATCGGGAGCTAAGAACCAAACCAAACTTCCGCTGGCAATGTGAATAAACACCAGCACATACAATGCTGTTGAAGGATAGGCATTCAATAAAACAGTGAGCAAAACTAAAATCGGAAGCGTGTTGGAGATGAGATGCTCGAAACTTCCGTGAATAAATGGCGAGAAAATAATTCCTTTCAAACCTTCAATATGATGAGGCCAGTTTCCGTAAGCATCTGTATTGATAATGCCGAAATATTGAAGAAGAAAAACAATCCACAACACCGCTACCAATCCAAATACCAGCACCACACTTTTTGCAAAACTCATTTTCTCTTCTGCCATGAATCGAAGTAAATAAAAAATCCTGCCCTTAATGGAGCAGGATTTTTCTATTCTGATTTTTTACCGATTAAAACCAATAAGAAACTACACGAGAGCGCTCATGACCGTTACGTGTATGTGTTACTTTAAACCCATAAAGATTGCTGCATGTTCCATCATAAGCCGACCCATTTGAGTTTACTCCAAGCACTACATCCACCGTGTGGTTGCCTACATGATGCGTTACATGACCCTGTGTAGGTTTGTTCATTCCGCAAGTTGTGCTGGCAACAATTGGTGTTGTTATTTGATTGGTGAAAGCAGTTCCCAAACGATTCGTTCCCCAAGCATCTACATTGCTAACTCCACCTTCTGTATGGTCTGAACTAATAGTTACCGATTGTACACCTCCAACATTTGAAAACGTTCTTGTTCTATCAACACTCCATACTCTTGAAGTTCCATCATCAAATGTGAGTGAGAAATTAGATGCGGCATGATGATGCGTAACCGGGCCTGCTTCTAAGCCATTCATCACCTTCCAAGCTAAACCACCCGAAACATTGGTATGAACATGCGTGCCATTCAATACTACCGTTTTATTCGAATTTAAATTGGTTACAGTAACCGCATTAAAAACTAAAGTCAATACTGCACCTGCATCTTTCCAACGAGTGCCAGAAGTATAATTAGCTATGGCAGCTGTAATTGTTCCTGTGCGCGAAATTCTTCCGCTGCAATCTTGTCCGTTAAAGGTAATAAGCACTGAGCCGTCAGTATGTAAGTTGGTTGTATCAACCGTTGCTCCGCAAAGTTGCATGGCTCCTTCTGTTTTTCCCGAAAACGATTGAATACCCGAAGCCGCGTTGGTGGCATCATCGGTAGCAGAGTTTAAAGTAGAAGATACATTGCTGGCATCTTCTGCGCTTATGCTATCATCAGCATCATCGGTTTTTTTACAAGAGCTCATTGCGAGAACTGCGAAAGCCACAAACAAAAGTGGCAGTTGGAATAATTTCTTTTTCATGTTGTAAGTTTTTAGTTAAGTCTGATAGATGGAATAAAGATAGAAAGGTTTAATGGCGTGGTTGTTAAATGTGAAACTGATGAAAAAAATAACTCTGAATTAATCAGAGCATCTGTCATCCTGAGCTTGTCGAAGGATTGTTTTGGGGAAACGCTTCGACAAGCTCAGCGTGACATACTTTCTTAAATGAATAAATAAATTAGCAGGCAGTAATAACCACCACAAATTTTACTGCATGAAATATTTTAAACTCCTTCTCTCCCTCGCTGCCACTCTTGGGCTTATTTATATTTTGAATAGCAAAATGGGTTTAGCACCTGCGTTCGGAAAATTTCTAAATCCATTCACGGGCTTTTGGCAGAATGCCGAAAATATAAATGGCTGGAAAGATGAAGAAGCAAATCTTATGGGATTGAAAGAAGAAGTGAAAGTGTATTTCGATGAGCGTTTAGTGCCGCACGTTTTTGCGAAGAACGATGAAGACCTTTATTATATGCAGGGATACATCACCGCAAAATACCGTTTGTGGCAAATGGAAATTCAAACTGCAAATGCTGCGGGAAGAATAAGTGAAATTGTTGGAGAGAAAGCACTGGATGTTGACCGAATGCAACGCAGAATAGGAATGGGTTATGGCGCTGATGCCGCACAGGAATATATTTCTAAAGACCCTGAAAGCAAAAAGCTGATTGATGCTTATTGCCAAGGGGTGAATGCTTACATCAGCACCCTCGCTCCGAAAAATTATCCTATTGAATACAAACTGCTCGATTACAAACCAGAAGAATGGACACCAATTAAAGTAGCGTTGTTGTTGAAGAACATGGCAAACATGCTTTCTGTTTTTGAGTTTGATATTGAGAACTCAAACTTTGTAGCCAAATATGGAAACGAAGAATTCCGAAAACTGTACCCTGATTTTGTAAAGGACGAAGACCCTATCGTTCCTATCGGAACGAAGTTTGAAGGTGGAAGGCCGAAGGCGGAAGCAAAGGCAACATCAAATAACGAACATCGAACATCCGATTTGTATTCAACCGTTATTCAAAAACCCGATGAAATTACCGGCTCTAACAATTGGGCGGTAAGCGGCAGCAAAACAAAAAGCGGCAAACCTATTTTGTGCAACGACCCGCATTTGAAACTCTCGCTTCCTTCTATTTGGTACGAAATGCATTTGGTTTCGCCAAACATGAATGTTTATGGAGCAACACTTCCGGGTTCACCTGCAGTGGTTATTGGTTTCAACGATTCTATTTCGTGGGGAGTTACCAATGGCGGGCGTGATGTACGTGACTGGTATAAAATAAAATTCAAGGACGCTTCGCGTAGTGAATATGAATACAACGGTCAGTGGTTGAAAGCAGAAAAACGAATTGAGAAATATATGGTGCGTGGAAAAGGTGAAGTGGACGACACCGTTATCTACACCAAGTTTGGTCCCGTTGTATTTGATGAAAACTTCGGAACTGCTGATTCAAAGAAAAATTTGGCGATGCGCTGGACGGCTCATTTACCTTCGAACGAATTCAAAACTTTCTATCAACTCAACACAGGGAAAAATTACGATGACTATATCAATGCGTTGAAGACCTATACATGTCCTGCGCAGAATTTTGTTTTCGCTTCGCGCAGTGGAGATATAGCAATTGTTGAACAAGGATTATTTCCTATTCGTGATAAAGCAACTGAACAAGGAAAATATTTAAGTGATGGCACTACCGATAAAGACGAATGGAAAACTTTTATTCCGAGTGAAGGAAACCCGACATCAAAGAATCCTGAGCGCGGCTTTGTAAGCAGCGCCAATCAGCATCCTACTGATTCCACTTATCCTTATTACTATCCGGGTGTGGGTGTTTATGAAAACTATCGCAACCGCAGAATCAATAAATTATTGACAGAAGGGAAAGATATTGATGCAGATTTCATGAAGCGCATGCAGAGCGATAATTTCAACGTTCATGCGAGCGAAGCGGTTCCTGTTTTGTTATCGCTGCTTGATAAAAAGAATTTAAGCAAAGAAGAACAGAACCTAGCTGATTCCATTGGCAAATGGGATTTCTATCACAATGCGAATGAAATTGCTCCTGTGTATTTTGAAATTTGGTGGAATGAATTGCGCGCGCTTTTGTGGGATGAAATGGCAGACCCTAAAGTGCCGATGAAGCAACCGAGTTTCTATGTCACCGTTCAGTTGTTGAAGAACGACAGCACATCTGTTTTCTACGACAATCTTGCGACCAACAAAAAAGAAACCCGCAACGAATTAGTGCTTCAAGCTTTTGAAAACATGAAAGACACATTAACTGCAAAACATTTTGCTGAAGCAAAACAAAATGCAAATCGTGGCGATTGGGGAACTTACAAAGCCACCAAGGTCGAACACCTTGCGCGCTTAGATGCTTTCAGTTCATTGAATGTTTACAATGGCGGCAATCGCGGAATTATCAATGCTACTAATGACAGCAACGGGCCTTCGTGGAGAATGATTGTTGATGAAGGTTCAATGAAAGCGTTTATAGTTTATCCGGGCGGGCAGTCGGGAAACCCAGGCAGTAAGTTTTACGACAACGGAGTAAAACCATGGAGCAAAGGAGAATACTTCGAAGCCAATTTTATTGCAACCGGTGAAGAACTAGGAACGAAGAAATTGTTTACCTCAACTTATAAACCGAAATAGAAAATCAAAATACTATGAAAAACGTCTTCCTCTCTCTTCTGGTTACTACTGCGTCTGCTTGCGTATTGCAATTATTTCTTCCTTGGTGGACGATTGCTTTAGCTGCATTTGCAGTAGCATACTTTGTAAAGCAAAATTCCTTTGCTGCTTTTCTTTCGGCATTTGTTGCCGTGTTTTTGTTGTGGGTTGTATATGCTTATATGCTTAGTAGCGCAAACGAAAATATTCTTGCCACCAAGATTGCTGAACTATTAAAGCAATTGACCAAAGACAGTGTTACTACTCTTTATTTGATCACAGGATTGATTGGTGGTTTAGTGAGTGGCTTGGGTGCGTTAACAGGAAGTTTAGCAGCGAAACGGAAACAGTAAAATTAAATTGCAAAAAAGAGAGAGCCGAAGTTTAAAAACTTCGGCTCTCTCTTTTTATTTCGGAATAGAATCCTGGGGTGTAGTTACGGGCTTCGGTTCTTCAACTTTAGGCTCTTCCTTCGAAACCTCTTTTGGTACTTCCTGCACAGGAGGTGTTTCTACTTTCGGTTCTTCCTTTGGAGTTTCTTTAGGAACTTCTTGAACCGGAGGAGTCTCCACCTTCGGTTCTACTTTCGGAACTTCTTTTGGCGCTTCCTGAATAGGAGGAGTTTCTATCTTGGGTTCTTCCTTCGGAGTTTCTAGAGGAACAGTTTCTTGTTTCATTTCTTCTTTTGGAGTTTCAGTTTTAGGTTCGGTCCTTCCCGGTGGCGGTGCGCTGAAAATACTTTCGTTGTTCATTTTCATTTGCTCCAATTCATCAATCTGTTGTTGCTGTTGTTGCTTCTCCTGTTGTTCTTCCATTTTCAACTGCTCTTCATAATCTAAGTTCGGTTGATTGTCTTTTTTGAAATCAATCGTGCTTAGCGTATCGTTCAGTAAAGCAGAATCTCCCGGAATAGGAATATCCAATTTCGGTTCAAAGCGCGGACGATTAATACCGTTTGCTTTGTCTTTCATATAATCGCAAAAATCTGCTTTGTTCATTGATGAGCCGAGAGTGTAGAGATAGAAGCGGTCTTTATCGCCTTTAATTTTTCGTTTCTGCGGGTCAGTGCTGCCTATCATGGTATTGATGACATCATACGATGACAGAATACCAAGCGTGCCCGGACGATATTCAAAATAGAACCAATCCTTCGTTCCTGTTTGCAGATAAATGGTAAACAAATCTGCTCCGCCTTTGTATTGAATTTCGATATAGCCATCTATCTTTTTGTTGATGACTTTTTTGCCCAGCATCGCCACACCAATTTTTCCTACACTGCGCAGCGAAATATCATCAGGGTCGTAAACAAAATTCACATCGCTGAACACCATGTTGTAATTAAAATCTTTCGGACGTTTGTTGAACACAGGGCTTACATCAAAATCCTGTAACAGCTTTTTATCTTCTTTATCGCCACACAAATCGTAAATGGCTTTTTTCTGTTTCTCGTTTTCGTAGCTGATGTCGTTAGCATCGGCATTGTCACCTGCCATATAAAACTCAAATTTCTCCTGCATTTTATCGTCCATCTTTGCATCAATACCAAAGGTGAGATTGAATTTATACTTCGCACTGTCCAGCATTACTTCGGCATTACCTGCCGCTTTCGTTTTTATAATTCCGAAGTTAGTTCCCAGGTTAAATCTTCCTTCAGCTTTGGCAATTCCCTTCTTATCATCATAGCGAATTACATTTCCGCGTGTAGCATTGTCTTTAATTTTCTTCTCATTGCCGAACAAATATTCTCCTGTTGTGCTTTGCGTAATGATACCGGTCGATTTAAACAACGTAATGTCATTCACTTCACCTTTAGGTGCCATAAGTGTAGTATACATAGCAGGCGCATCATCGGCAGGATGCAAATGAATTCCCGCACTCAGCAAGTTGCCATCGCTGCTTCTGGTGCTGTCATATTTCAATTCTAATTTATCGGGGTTTACATCCTGTGCAATAAAGAAATCGGAAGTGGTTGCCTTTGAATATGTCAAATCAATTTTTGCGTACCCTTTAAAATTCAAATACTGATTAAGTGATTTCAATACCACATCGCCATTGAATTTTACATTCGGATATAACACAAAATTTTGGGTGGCGGGTATGTTTGCTTTTGCAAGCAGGGTCCAAATTTCTACTTGTTTGCGCTTGCGCGCACCTTCAACATCTTTCTTGCAAGAAATATCGGTGAGGTTAATTATCTGTTTAACGTCTTTGGTGTTGTAGTGATATTCGCCTACAGCTTTCAACTCCTGTTTGCTGTAAATATCAACCGTTGCCTTTTCAATCTTGTGCCATTTTTTAATCGTATCGGCAACAATAATTGCGTTATGCAACTGCTCCATTTTTGCTTCAGGCTGAATAATCACCACTCCGCTATCGGGAATTACACTTGCATCTGCCACTTTTATTTCAGGAACTCCTTCGCAGCGAATGATAGAAGTAATCAAACTATACGTAGCGCGTTTGCCGAGGAACTTTAAACCTTTTTGGTCAGGTCGAGTAGAAATAAAATATTCTCCCGGTCCTTGAGGTGGTGCTTTAAAGTCAAGAATTTTTTCGTCCATAAACCATTTGAACTGGTTGATGGCAGTGGTGTATTGGTTGTAAGAAAACTCTGTAGGAATATTTTTTTGGTTCGAAACAAAATCACCTATGCGCGTTTTGAAATCAACCTTCGCATTCACGTTAGGAGTTTTGAAAGTTACCTTATCTCCCGTTGATTTAATATTGAGCGCAGAAGTATCTGCCGAAAGATTCATAGTTTGAAAACTGAAATCTTTTGAAGAGAGTGTTGCTTCATCCCAATCGAGCAACCCGTTTCCGCGCAGCCCTTTTCCGGTCAATAACAAATCGCCCTTAAAAGAAGTAAAGCCATCATCATACATGGCAAAAGGCTCTTCCTTATTCGTCATGTAAATGTGCATGCTGTCTGAATTCGGTCTCCAAAAAATTCT
>CANJRM010000001.1 GCA_947476645.1 Bacteroidota bacterium | reverse complement strand
TCAGGAATACTTAGTGAATGAAATTCAGGAAGTATACCGTTTACAGGGTATCAAGATTAACGACAAGCACGTAGAGGTAATCGTTCGTCAAATGATGGGCAAGATGATTATCGTTGACCCGGGTGATACCCGTTTCCTCGAAGGAACTTCAGTTGAGAAATTTGAATTACTTCGCGTAAACGATGAAATGTTCGATAAGAAAGTGGTGGAAGAAGCTCACGAAACATCGAACCTTAAACCGGGACAGATTGTTACCCTCCGCGCACTTCGCGAAGAGAACTCTTTGTTACGCAGAGCAGATAAACCACTGGTTAAATTCCGCGATGCGATTCCGGCTACGGCTACTTCGCAATTGCAGGGTATTACTCGTGCATCACTTTCTACTTACTCATGGATTTCGGCTGCATCGTTCCAGGAAACTACTAAGGTGTTGAGCACAGCATCAATTGCTGCTAAGCGCGATTACCTGGCTGGTTTGAAAGAGAACGTAATTGTAGGTCACCGCATACCGGCAGGAACCGGCTTGCGCAGATTGAAAAATCTGATTGTAACCAACAAAGAAGACTTGCAACGTGCCGAAGCCAAAAAGGAAACAGGCGGTGTAGAGTTGTTAGGATAATAATTCGGAACTCCGAAGTAAATACAAAGCCCTTTGCAGTAATGCAGAGGGCTTTTTTTATTTTGTCATTTCAAATTAACCGATGAAAAAACTTCTCCTCACTCTTTTGCTGTTGCTTGTAGTTCTTGCAGCAATCCTCTTTTTCAAAACATCTTCATTTAAAACCAAACAAATTACTGCTGCCGATGGCAAGCGAATAGATTTCCCCATTGACGAAACAGCAGTAAAACATTTGAGTGAAGCGGTAAAAATAAATACGGTTTCGTTTGATGACACAGCGGTGGTGAATCAACTCGCCTTTGATTCATTCTTTATTTTTCTCAAAACAGAATATGCTTCGGTGTTCGAAAACTTAGAAGACACTATCATCAACAAGAGAAGTTTGCTGCTGAAATGGAAAGGCAAAAATGAAACTGCTAAGCCTGTTATTCTTTACGCGCACTTAGACGTGGTACCTATTGAAGAAACAACAAAAGAGAAATGGACGCACGCTCCGTTCAGTGGCGAAGTAGCCGATGGTTTTATTTGGGGGCGCGGCACACTCGATGATAAAGGAAGTTTGATTTCGATTTTCGAAGCATTGAAAAAATTGCAGGCAAATCATTTCACTCCTGCGCGCACTATTTACTTTGCTTTTGGTAGCGATGAAGAAATTGGCGGCAACAAAGGAGCTGCAGCCATTGCAGAATATTTCCGTCAACAAAAAGCCACATTCGAATTCTATATAGACGAAGGCGGAATGGTATCCAACGGCATGGTTCCCAATATGACTCGTCCTGTTGCCCTCATCGGCACAGCTGAGAAAGGATATGTAACACTTGAACTATCAGTAAACTTAAAAGGAGGGCATAGCAGTCACCCTGCAAAAGAAACGGCATTAGATGTATTGGTTAGTGCGGTAAAGAAAATTCACGACAATCCCGAAGAAAGAAGAACGGTAGAAACGGTAAACGAATTCATGAATTTCATTGGCCCTGAAATGCCGCAGCCACTTAAAACTGTTTTTGCTAATCGCTGGTTGTTCAAGCCACTTATATTAAATGAATACGAAAAATCGGGAGAAGGAGCAGCGTTGCTCCGCACTACTTCCGTAGCTACAGTAATGAATACAGGGGTAAAAGAAAATGTGATTCCATCCTTGGTAAGTGCAAAAATCAATTTCAGAATTCTGCCCGATGAAACTTCCAAAAAAGTAACGGATAGAATAACGCAACTAATCAACGATGAACGCGTGAAAATAAATATTGGGGAAGTGTATGAGCCATCACATCAATCCCGCACCGATACTTACGGTTTTAATTTGCTGCAAAGAACTTGTGCCGAAGTGTTCCCTGATGCCATTGTTGCTCCTTTCTTAATGCTTGGCAGTACCGACTCAAAACATTTTCAGGATTTAACGGATAATACTTATCGCTTCTTTCCTGTGCGGATGAATAGCGAACTCGTGGGAACTATTCATGGCATTGATGAGCGAATAGGAGTGAAGGATTATATGGAAAGCATTGCCTTTTATGAGAGCCTATTAAAGGGGCTTGAATAGATGCCATCGAAATTTTATTTGAAAATATTTTTTGTAATTCTTTGGTAATTCGAAACCTTTTGTAGATTTGAAACAGATTCACTAACTAATTCTGACATCATGAGATTTTTTACTCCTATCGCTAAACGCGTATTTGTTGTTGTAGCTACCCTCGCAACTTTCGCTGCTCAATCGCAGGACTTACACTTTGCTCAATACTACACGCATGCTTCGTGGCTCAATCCATCATTGGTGGGTAACTACGATGGAAGCTATCGTTTGGCTGCTATTTACCGCGACCAGTGG
Organism: Bacteroidota bacterium; assembly: GCA_947476645.1. Lineage (GTDB taxonomy): Bacteria > Bacteroidota > Bacteroidia > Chitinophagales > LD1 > Bog-950. The sequence continues at coordinate 86,760 of CANJRM010000001.1, read as the reverse complement.
TCAAGTGCGTTAGGTAAAAACGGTTTTCATACAGTAGGTGCCGATGTAGATTTTTGTCTACTCGAAGGCTATTTGAGAACAGATAAACTCGCTATCGGTGTTGGATTTTTCAACGACCGTTCGGGTGCTGCAGGTCTTTCTGTTTTAAATGCCAACTTTACAGTGGCTTATCACAAGGGTTTTGGCAAGACTGGTCAGCATCGCTTATCTATAGCTTTGCAAGGGGCCCTTCTTCAAAAAAGAGTTGAAGACCCTGTTTTCGGAGACCAGTTCTTGGGTCATAACGAAACACCTGCTAATGCTTCAAAAGAAAATTACAGCCGTGGTTTCCTTCGTGGCGATATGAATGTTGGTTTATACTGGCGTTCAAATTTCAAAGACAAAGTAAAATTAGGAATTGGAGTAGGCGCTTATCATTTAATTGAGCCCAAACAATCTATTGTAAAAGATACATTGACAAACGCATTAAACAAGAGTAGTGTTTTGCCACGCAAGTTCAATGTTGACTTAAGTATTGAAGCATTCATTGGTGCAAAAAAGAAAGTGTCTATCAGCCCTGAATTTTTATTGATGTATCAGGGACCATTCATGGAAATTCTTCCGGGTCTTTCAGCAACTTATTATTTCAATACAGGGTTCAGAACTAACAATAGCGTAAGCGTAGGTCTTCGCTATCGTTATGCCGGAGTTACCGGTGGAACTTCCGATGCTATTATTCCAATGGCAAATGTTGAGTTCCGTAACGTTCGTTTAGGATTTGCTTACGACACTAATATTTCGTCTTTAAAATCATCTACTACTAACCGCGGAGCTTTTGAAATTTCATTGGCTTATGTAGGCGAAACAGTAAAATCATTTAAAGCGAACAAATCATTGCCAAGTCGCAGATTTTAATTTGCTGCCGGTAATTTTTACGTAAAATGAAAACCTGCATTACACTGTGCGGGTTTTTTTTAATAAAAGGAAAATAAACACACAACGATGAAGAAGATTTTAACCCTGACAGTTTGTGCTTTGCTTCTAAGCACCTCTTTTTCTTTCGCTCAAAAACATCGTGTTCCTTCACGTAATGCAGGAACTGAGTTAAAGATTGCGGATAATTTCTATGCACAGTCTTATTACTATACCGCTGCAGAATACTACAAGAATGTAGTTCGAGATGATTCGTCCAATCGTTATGCTCACTTTTGGTTAGGCATGTCGCTTTTGCAGGCGCGCGATTATGAAAATGCCGAAGTGTTCTTCAAAAAATTCTACGACATTAAGCCGGGTGAAAAAACAAAAATGAAGAAGTGGGACGAAGAAGATAAAGTGTTGTTCAATACAGGAGGTTATTATTACGGTCAGGTGCTTCACCGCAATGGCAAGTTTGACCAGGCAATTGAATATCTCTACAAATTCAAGAAAGCATATACTCCTAAAAGCGAAACCGATAATTTGCTCAAGTTGGCTGACCTTGAAATTGCAGGATGTCAATTTGCAAACACAGCTAAGAAAGCAAAAGTGAAGGTGTTGAGTGTAGGAACCGGAATCAACAAATCGTATACCGAAGCATCTCCTTACGGAGTAGGTGAAGACCAGCTTTATTATTCTTCTTTAAAAGTAGATGGTCTTTCATCGGGAGATACATTGATTTTTGTAAACGGAACTAAATCAAAAAGATACTATAATATCTATCACGCAACTAAAGGCGGAAATGATTGGGGCAAAGGAAAAGTTGTAGAAAGCGAAGAAATAAATGAACCGGGTTATACCATTGGAAATGGAACCTTTAATAAAGCGCTTACGCGTTTTTATTTCACGAAATGTTTGGAGGTAGATGATGATCGTCCGCTATGTAATATTTTTGTTGCTGATTTTAAAGAGGGAAAGTTTTCAAACGTTCAGCGTTTACCTGAACCTATTAACGAAAAAGAAAAGCATACTTCTACTCAGCCAAGTGTTCGCACTTCAGATGATGGAATGGAGATTATCTATTTTGCTTCTGACCGCGAAGGTGGACCGGGAGGCATGGATATTTGGTATTGTTTAAGAACTCAGAACGGTGAATATAAAGGCCCGAAAATTTTGAAGGGACCTATTAATACTTCGGGTGATGATGAAACACCTTTCTTTGATGACAGCACCAAAACACTTTACTTTAGCTCAAACGGGCATCCGGGCTTTGGCGGTTTTGATGTTTTCAAAAGCACAGAAGGAGCAGATTTAGCTTGGGGTGATGTAACCAATATTGGTTCACCGGTTAACACAGGTGCCGATGATTTATATTACTCACGCAGCAGCGACCAAACAAATGGTTTCATCGTATCTAACAGATTAGGAAGCGTTCCTTTGAATGGAATCAAAACTGCATCAGATGATATTTTCTATTGGAGCAACTTCAAATACGCAGTACAAGGTATGGCGTTTAAAGAAGGTGGAGACGATGGTGGTGTGGCTCTTAAAGGTGCTACGTTTAAATTGTATCGCAAAGCAGAAGATGGAACAAAAATTTTAGTTGGAGTTGATTCATCAAGTAAATCAAGTCCCGATAAAGGGGGATACTATTTCTTTAAGCTTGCCCCTGAAACAGATTATGTTGTTGAAGTGGAAAGAGAAGGATTTCAAACTAAAGCAGAAACCATAACTACGAAAGGATTGCCGGGTGAAGATACGTTACAGAATAACGTAGCTGTTCGAAAAGGAGCTTATGTGTTGAAAGGCTTGATTACCGAAGAAGGTAAGTCAGAAGGTTTACGCGATGCAAACGTAGAGTTGATAGAGGTTTATCCTAATGGAATGGAGAAAACAGCTTACTACGTAAAGAGCGATCCTAATTATGCTTTCGATTTAGAAATGGATAAAAACTACAAAGTGGTTGTTCGTAAGAACGAATACTTTACCAAGACCATTAATGTAACCACGCATGATATTGGTTTGATAGATACCATTCGTAAAGACATTGCTATTGCGAAACTCGAGTTGAACAAAACATACACGCTACAAAATGTATTGTATGAATTTGGTAAAGCTACACTTACAGAAAACTCTAAACTGGTGTTGAACAACCTTTACCAGATTATGGTGGAGAATCCAGCATTCATTATTGAGTTGAGCGCTCACACCGATGCTATTGGCTCAGATAAAGACAATATGAAATTGTCACAGGCTCGCGCAGAAAGTTGTGTGAAATATTTGGTTGAGAAAGGAATACCAAAAGATAGAATGAAAGCTGTAGGCTATGGTGAAAGTAAACCTAAGGTGCCTAATCAAACGGAAGAAGGAAAAGACGACCCTGCCGGAAGAGCAATTAACCGCAGAACTGAATTCCAGATTATAGGAATGAAGAAGGAAGAAGGAAAATAAAAAAATGTCCCGCTGAAAAGCGGGACATTTTTTTTGTGAGAAATGGATTAGAAATTAAGCATCAAATCCCAAACGGCTTTTGAGCTCATGAGAAAGTTGCGGCAATTTATTTCGTTCAATTAAAAATGAAGTGAGTTCTGCAAACTCAATAAAAATGTAGTGCTTGTTGAGTGCACCTTGTAAATAATCTTTCCCGGTGCTGCCTCCTGTTCCTGTTCTGGTGCCAATCATGCGGTGCACCATATTCATGTGTCTGTAACGCCAGGTAGAAATACCATTATCAATTTCTAAAAGCAGATTAAGAAAATGAAAAGGCGCTTGAAGCAAAGGATAATCGCGATACAGCATAATGAAGAGTGCGGCTCGTCTTGCTTTCGAACTTAAACTCCAGCCTTCTTTCTTTTCGCTGCTGAACATTAATTCTTCGAAACGAGAGAGATTAAATTTTTCGCCTTCCACCAAACTTGAATCATAAGCCCCGTGATACTTTTTCCAAAACGGGTGGACTCCATTTTCCATTTTTTCTTCTGTCCAATAATCCATGTTATCAAAAAAAGGCATTCGCTCTAACCATTCATTCACCAGGTCAATCAATGGCTTTGTCAATTCTGCATCTTCAATAATTTTTTTGTCTTCGGGTTTTAGTTGACTGGTGTAATACGATTTCCCATGGCGTTGATCCATTCGCAAACCTAAATGTGCTTCGAGTAATTTGAATTGAATACTCTGAAAACCCGATGCAGGACGAAGCATGTTCCTGAAATCAAGAAAATCGAGCGGGGTCATGGTTTCGAGAATATTCACCTTGTCAACCAGCACATTCAAAATGGTCACGACTCTTTTCAAGCGATGATTGACGGTGAATAAATCAGGAGAATTGTCGCTGATGTTCGGCTGACTCATAATGTTCATTACGGAGCCTACCTCAAATAATATCTGCTTGAACCAAAGTTCATATGACTGATGAATGATGATGAACAGCATTTCATCATGCGCATGTGCGCTTGCCTTATCGCTTTCTAATTGTTGCGCTCCTAGAATTTTGTCAAGTTGTAAGTAGTCACTGTAATAAACTCCGTCTTTCATGTGTGTCAGTTTTATTTTTCAAACCTAAGATTAAAACTTTGATGAAGAAGCGCAGATGATTTGAATCAACCAATTGTCAGTAGTGCGTTTAATTGTTAGCCATCAATTTCGCTACATTCACTCAACAAAAAATTTAAAACATGCTGCACCGTTACTTCCTTTTATTACTTCTGTTTTGTGCAACTATTTTTTCTTCCTATGCACAAAGCTGGAAAACCTATCCTTATCATCAGCCGGGCAGTGTACTTGATTTTCCTGCCGATGAAGGTTATCACCCCGGAGAAATTGTAGAGTGGTGGTACACGAACGCGCACGTAACAGGTGATTCTACAGGCACTAATTATTCGTTGATGCTTACTTACTTTTATTATCCCGTTGCTATTTTTCAGGGCTTCCGAATTTTTGAATTATCGAATGAAAACACGGGAACGTTTGTTACAGAAACTGCTCCCTGCAATTACCCCACTTTAGCCCAAGACCATTTGCACATTATGGCTAATACAGGTTTAACAGGTAGCGGACATGAAGAATGGAACACGCGCGATTCGTCAGGTGTAATGATTCCGTTTGAATATACCTTGAATGCTTCTATGCCAAATGGTTCGTTAAACTTAACTTACAAATCGAAGAAGCGTCCGCTGATGGTTGGCGGTACTGGTTTTTTATATGAAGGCATTACAGGTTACACGTATTATTATTCAGAAACTGAATTAGAAGTTACAGGAACTGTTACGATGAATGGCGTAACAGAACACGTGCATGGAATTTCGTGGATTGACAGACAGTGGGGACAGTTTAATCCGAATAATGGTGAGCAATACACCTGGATGTCGTTACAACTTTCAAACGGACAGGATATGAACCTCTGGAATATCTTTAATACGGCAAGTCAGATACCTGATACGTCTACCTATCAGTTTTGCACGCAGCACAACACCGATACTTCCGATGCTGTGATTAATGATTTTACACTCGAGCGTTTGAAGTTCACTTATACTGCCGATGCACAACGTTGCTATGACCAAAAATGGCGATTGACTTATGGTAACACCGATTTAATTTTGAGTGCCACTCATTCAAATAACGAAGTCACTTTACCGTTTCGTTTTTTTGAAGGCAGTATGCTTATTGAAGGAACGGTAGATGGCGCACCTGTAACAGGCGTGGGTTATGTAGAGTTGCTGCATTCATTCAGCAAGCCGAATGTGAATTTTACTTCGCCTGTGGGGTATGTAAACTGGGACGGCTCAACACCTGTAACCTGGCATTTGAAAAACCCCGATGACGGCAGACCTGTGTATTACGATTTAGATATAAGCACCGATAACAAAGCCACGTTTACCAATATTGCTAATCATCTTACCGATACAAGCTTCAACTGGACACCAACTTTATCATTAGGAGCGGAGGGTTGGTTCAGAATAAAAGCATATTCTATTGACACAACTTTGGCGAATACTAAAATTGCAGACACATCTTTTGTGTTTGGTGCAACTGCTGTTGTTGAATTGAATCATGAAGTTTTGGTTTCTGTTTTTCCGAATCCGTTTAGTTCTTCTTTTGCTATTTCTTATAATCTGAAAAAATCGGGCTATGTGCAGTTTGATATTCTGAATGCCGAAGGACAGGTGGTGAAAAATATTTCGAAAGGATTTTTACAGGCGGGCAAACAGGAAACTGTTTTGGATGGTGCAAAACTTCCCACAGGAATTTATTTCTATAGGTTGAATGCGGACGGTGTTATAAGTACAGGCAAAGTTCTTAAAGATAAATAGCGCTAATCATAATTGTAGCGGGCGTTTTGTAACGATTTTGCAACGCGGGTTTTGTGTTAGGTAACCTTTTGTTTTAATGTGACGTAAACGTGTGCATGAAAAACAAAATGAACTAATTAATTGCAATAACCGCTATAGCGGCTATTTTTTCTCTTAACTCTTGTAAAAAAGAAGAGACGCTGAAACCGGTTGCCGATGCAAACAAAGATGCCGCAGCTTTAGTAACCACTCAAACTCAATTGAGAGCTTTAATACTGTTATGGCTATCGAACATATGGTAATGCCACAGGTTTCGGGTAAAAAAGAGGGCGACTTCTATTTCGGAGATTTTCCGTGTGCAATTGTTACCACCGATACATCTTCTGTGCCCTTCTCTATCACGGTTGATTTTGGCTCAGGTTGTACCAATGCCAATGGTGATTTTTTTGCCGGTCTTTTAATCATTCAATTAAGCAGCGATAATTTTAATGCACAAGTAGGAAACTATCAGCGTATTACATTTACTAATTTGATTACTACTACTGATACAGTAAGCGGTGATGCTCTTTTTACCTATACCGGTTTAAACGGTAGTGGAAATCCTACCATGAGTTTGGTTTCAAACCTGACTACTGCGGGTAAATGGGATGAAATAAGATTTAATGGTACTAATAACTTAGCTATTGAGTTTGCTTTGGATACTGTGGGTGGAGCAAATAATACGGTTCAGTATTTTACCGGTTCGGGCATAGGTACAGTGAATGGACAGTCGTATACACAAACTATTACTCAGGCATTAAACTACAGTGAACAATGTGAAGATCATTTTGTTAGCGGTGAGCTTAAAGTTGAGATTCCGGCACAGGCAGACCGCTTTATTGACTACGGTCCAGGTGCCTGCGATGACCGCGCTACGATTACACAAAGTGGAGTGACAACCAATATTACACTTCAGTAAAAATATTCAGTAACTAAAACTAAAACCTGTTGCTCCTACGAGCAGCAGGTTTTTAATTTTTTACACACTCTCGTTATTTTAACTGTAAATGGTAGGTAGAAAATTTCGAAATCTACAGGCTGCAACAGACACCGCATTATTTCAAGAAATGAAGTCCTATGCTACCCACCGTTTGTACCACTTCTCCATTAACGTCAATTTCCAAAGCCGCCAATGGTCTTTATTGTTGAGCAAACGTTCGTAATATTCTTTCCTAATAATTCCGTCACGAATAAGAGTAGCACTGTCCAAAATATTTTTGTACCGTTTCATATTCATGTAAAATTCATCGGGTCCTACAAAACCCTGTTTCTTCCTTTCTAAAATGGAAGCAGGTAGATGCCCCGAAATATTTTCGTGTAAAATGAATTTTGTTGTATCGGGTTTGAAATATACATCTTCATTGACCTGCAAAATTCTTTCATACAAATCGTAGTCAAGAAATGGCACTCTTGCCTCTAATGAGTTCGCCATGGTAGCTCTGTCAATCTTCGTAAGCACCAGTTCCCCCATAAAACATTTTATGTCTAATTGCTGAAGCGATTTTACAGGAGAAAGATTTGAATTGAAATTTTTCCGATAAAACCAACTACTGTCTTCCGGAATTGAAGAATGTAGATCGGGGTGAAGCATTTGTTTCAATTCATTACCATCGAATTTCCCCATAGCCATAGCGTTGGAATAAAATTCAACGGTATCGAAATCCTTTTCTCCTGAAAGTTTATTGCTCCACTTTTTCCAAAAAGGCAATTGTGCGTTCTTTTTATAAAAATCATTGTGCCAGGTATAGCCACCAAACAATTCATCGGCACCTTCACCACTCATCACTGCTTTTACTTTTTGCACAGCAGCTTTGCTTACCAACCAGGTTGGTAAAATTGAAATATCGGCTATAGGTTCATCATAAACATCGGGCATGATGTCCAATAGGTCGAGTGTTTCATCAGTAGCAAGTGTTACGTTATGAGGAACCTTTAAATGGTCGGCAACCAGTTGCGCAAACTGATGTTCGCTGTTTTGCCAATCTTTAAAACCAATTGAAAATGTTTCGGGTTTGTATCCGAGTTTGGTTAAGTAGTAAACGATAGCTGAACTATCATAACCACCACTTAAAAAGGAGCCGATAGGCACATCGCTTCGTGCATGAATGCTAACAGATTGCTCAAGCATTTTATCAACTTCAGAAATTAAATTCTGCTCGTTGATTTTTTCTGAGCTAAACTTTAGCTGACGATACTCACAAAGTTGAGTAGTGTTTTTTTTGTAATCGTAAATCAGGAAATGTGCAGGAGGAAGTTTTGAAATATTTTTCCAAATACTTTTTGGAGAAGGCACATAGCGGTAAATGAAATAATCGGCAAACGAAGTGAAATCAATTTCGCGTTTTACATCGGTACATTTTAAAATTGCTTTTAACTCGGAGGCAAAAATGATTTGTCCATTATGCTGATAGTAGTAAAGAGGCTTTATGCCGAAAGTATCGCGCGCAAGTAGTAGTTGATTCTTTTTTAAATCGAGCAAACCGAAAGCGAACATTCCCTTCAGCTTAGAAATAATTTCTGCCCCCCACTCTTCATAACCGTGAATGATAACTTCAGTATCGGTGCCTGTTTTAAAACGGTAGTTGAGTTTTAATAATTCATTCCGTAGTTCAATGTAGTTGTAGATTTCGCCATTCAGCACCAGACAAATAGTTTCATCTTCATTACTCATGGGCTGTCTACCTGCTTCGCTTAAGTCAAGAAACGAAAGTCTGCGATGCCCTAATGCAATGGAATCGTTTTCGAAAAAATCTGCTCCGGCATCATCGGGTCCGCGATGAGTAAGCGTATCGCGCATAGCAACGAATGCACTTCGTTCAATTTGCTTTTGGAAATTTATTTGACCTACAATTCCGCACATTGTTTTTTGTTTTTAACTCTACATCACATCTTTCACCATCATCTGCAAACTAACCTTATCGTTCCAAACATTTTCGCTGATTTGATAAGCAATATCAAACGCCCCGCTTTTTACCAAGGAGAATTTATCCGCCATTCCAAAACCGATGCCGTCAAAGTTAGTGTTGTCCTTTTTCTTGATTGAAAATTTGATGTGCTCTTCTTTTACAATTTTGCTCCAGCCGCTGTCACGAACTCCGCGCGTTACAAAAACGGGCTTCATATTAGCAGGACCGAAGGGAGCCATTTGTTGCAGAATGCCGTAAAACTTTGGCGTAATATCTTCCAGTTCTAACTCCGCATCAATTTCTAATTCGGGAATCAGTTGATCGGGTGTAATTCTTTCACTTACCACTTTTTCAAATTGGTTGGAGAATGCTTCAAAGTTTTCTTTGTCCATGGTCATGCCCGCAGCAAATTTATGCCCGCCAAACTGAATGAGGTGTTCGCGACAATCATAAATGGCTTCATACAAATCGAAACCTTTTACCGAGCGTGCACTGCCTGCAAGTTTGCCATCGCTTTCTGTGAGAATAATTGTTGGGCGGTAATAAGTATCAGTGAGACGCGAAGCAACAATGCCTATGACTCCTTTATTCCAATCGGGATGTTGAAGAACAGTTGTTTTACGTTGTATAAGATTTTCATCGTTTGCAATTATTTCAAGCGCATGCGCAGTAATGTTTCTGTCTAAATCTTTTCGGTCGTTGTTGAAGCGGTTGAGTTGAAACGCTTTTTCTTCTCCTTCTAAATCTATCTCATCACTAATCAGAAGTTTAACCGCGTGCATGGCATCATCCATTCTTCCCGCAGCGTTAATGCGTGGACCAAGAATAAAAACCACATCATCAATGCTCATTTGCTTTTGAACTCCTGCAATTTCTTTTAGTCGCTTCAAACCGCTGCTTGCGTTTTCTGAATTCAATTTCTCCAAACCGAACCATGCGAGTGTTCGATTTTCTCCGCTCATAGAAACAATATCACTACCGATACTCACACAAACCAAATCAAGAAACTGGTAACATTTCTCCAACGGAATTCCATTTTGCAAACTGAAAGCCTGAATTAATTTGAATCCAATTCCGCAGCCGCTTAATTCTTTGAAAGGGTAATTGCAATCAATTCTCTTCGGGTCGAGTACCGCAATGGCATTGGGAATTTCCTCTCCGGCATTGTGATGGTCGCAGATGATGAAGTCAATCTTCTTTCCATTCGCGTAATCAATTTTATCATTCGCTTTTATTCCGCAATCGAGCGCAATGATGAGTGAGAAATTATTCTCAGAAGCAAAGTCAATTCCTTTCAGGGAGATACCATAACCTTCTGTGTAACGGTTAGGCACGTAGTAGTCTATATTGGGATAAAATTCTTTGAGGAAAGAAAATGCAATGGCAACAGCAGTAGTGCCATCCACATCGTAATCACCGTAAATTAGAATTTTTTCGTTGGCCGCAATTGCCTCGTTAATTCGGTTGATGGCTTTGTCCATATCTTTCATCAAAAACGGGTCGTGCAAATCGCTTAGCTCGGGACGGAAAAATTTCTTTGCTTGCTCGTATGTTTCAATTCCACGTTGCACTAATAGTTTGCAAAGCACAGGATGCACTTTCAACTCTTGCTGAAGTGCATTTACTTTTTGTTCATTGGTTTGTTTGATTGCCCAGCGCTTTTGCATGGGGCGAATATAAAGGAGAGAAGTTTTGAATCCAGAGAAAGTTTAGTGTGCCACTACAAATTTTTTCGTGGCAGAAGTGTTTCCTGTTTTTACTTCCAAAAAATAAATTCCGTTGCTCCAGTTGGCAGTTGACAATTGACAGTTGGCAGCAATTGGTATTGTGCTGAATACTTTTCTTCCAGCAACATCAAAAACTTCGAGTAAACTTTTCTTCTGTGTAAACTGCAAGCTATAAACGGTCAAAAGTTCTTTCGCAGGATTCGGGAAAATTTCAAAATCAAGATTTGCTTCGTGCATGTTTTGAACTCCGCTAACGACAGCAGAAGTTGGAGAAATATCAATGAAACGAAACACACTGTTATTCAACAGCGCATCTATATGACTGGTGTGTGCAAGCCCAATAAAGACTGTGTCCTGCATGGTGAATGTTGATGCATGAATATCAGTCCATGTATTGCCGTCATTAGAAGCAGAGCCAGTGTATGTATTTCCAACGCGTGAAAGGCGCAACCAAAGTGGCGTGTGAAATGAAGTGTCGTTTGTGTTGGCAGAATAGGTTGTGTTGTTATGTCTTCGCTGAAAGGCTGCTCCGTTGCCGCCAGTCATGTCAGTCATAGCGTAAGCAGAATTGCTGTCAAGTGTTTCGCGTAGCATAGGACCGGCCTTCGTCCATTCATAAATATCTTCGATTGACTCACAAAGCACCATCATGGTTACATCACCATGCACGCGTTGATACATGTAATGGAAATGGTCTTCATAATCCCAAATGTCTTTGCCCGAACCAATCATGCGATAGGTTTGCGTAGGCGAATCGTAACACACATCACCGGGCACCCCAACAGTTCCGATGTCCTCATGACTCCATTGAGTTGGTATCGGCTCGCATGCTGTAGTGAAAACGCAAGGCAATGAAAAGCCGCTGTAATAATTTCCGTTGCAGTGTGACTGAACTCTGAAAACATATTTTGTATCAGGAGAAAGTGCGCTGAGCGAAAAAGAGTTTGCAGAAACATTTACCGTATCCCATTGAGTTGCATTCAATGCTTTGTAAACAAGAATATAGTTTCCATTACCTGAAGCCGTCCAATTTAACGAAGCGGAATTCATGGTAATGTTTGTTGCAAAACTTGAATCGGATGGCTGACAAATCGGTGTTGAGTAAAGAGGTGTTTCCCAAATTCCTCTTCCGAAAAATGAAAGGCGAAGCACAGCGTTCGGAGTTCCGTTGTTGAAAATCATCAAGTCGCGTGACTGTGCTATCGTTGGCAAACCGAAAGTATAATTCACCCAATTGCTCATCGTATTGTTCTTATACCAAACTGCATTACCTACAAGTGCATAAATAGATTCATCGGTGCTGTAAACATCATACACAATTTTTTTGATGTTGGTGTTTGGCAGGTTGAGCGTAACGTTTGACCAGGTACTTCCTTTTGTAACAGAGCGATAAATTTTGTTGTTGCACGAAATGTAAACAACATTCGTATCACTACTGACTGTTGCAATGCTGGCGTAAACATTAGTGGCTGTCAAAAGCGTAAATGGACCCGCCCATGTTGGATTTGCATCGAGCGCATTATCGGTTCTGTATAAGCGTTTGTTATTGGTTGCCGCATAAAGAATATTCGGATTGCCGGGAACAGAAGCTATGTCAAATAGCTGAATACCAATGTTCGAAATTTTCTGCCACACAAAATTATTTGACGCAAGAGTATCAGTACGCCATACATCATCAAACGAAACGAAAGCCGTTTGCGGAGCATCGGGAGTAAATTCTAATTCAACGGTGTTATCGGGCGTGAAAGGAAAATTCAAATTGGTTTCGCCACCGGTCAATCCTCTTCGTGTGCCTTCTGCAATTTCGTAACAGTAATCGGAAGAAAGAAAATCGAAAGCCATTTTGGTTGTCCAGTCGCCACCGCGATTCGTGAACCAGTTGTAGTAACTCATGTAAAGTTCTCCGTTATCCTGCGTGCCACCATCCATAAGTCCACGATTCAAATTGCTTTGGCCTGCATGATAAAACTCGGTGTTGTTCAGAAAATCGCATTTCGCATTCCATGTTTGCGCGGTATCGCTGCTCGTCCAAACTCCTCCATCATTCGCACTCAATAACTCATCAGGATTTGCGGGATTAAATTCATAGTCGTGCATATCGGTATGGCAATTCGTCCACCAGTTCGTGAGCTTCTCCCAACTGTAGCCGCCATCCAATGAGCGCCAGTGACAATGCGCTGAAAGAAATAGCCAATCAGGATGAAGCGGATGCGCAATCAAAGTAAAATCATAATTGCCCTGACCATCCTGGTCAATGGCATAGCCAACCAAACTTGTATCAAAATCGTTTTTCACGGTAAGCCACGAATCACCACCATCATTTGAGCGCAGAATATTTCCGCGGTTCGCAATCATGCCTACGTAAATTCTATTCGTGTCGGCAGGTGTTACTGCTAAACGCATTCCTTCACCATCGCCATTAGGAATGGCGACTCCGTTCGTGAGTGTGTCCCATGTTTCACCTAAATCTGTTGAACGAAAAATCAGTTTGTAACTGACAGCATAAATGATGGAAGAGTTCGCCACAGGTTTGTAAACCATGTCGGTAAATTTCTCTGTTGGATATTTCTCCACCCAGTTTGCACCGCCATCATACGTTTTAAAAATGCCATCATCAGTCGCTGCAATAATTGCATTATGGTCGAGTGGCGACATCAGCATTTCAATCACCAAGCGATTTCCGATGCCGGTGTTCGATGGTGTCCATGTAGTTCCTGCATCTACACTTTTCCAAATTCCATATAAACCGCGCTGATAATAATTTGCATCACCACCACCGAGATACAGAATTGAATCGTTTGTATAATCAACACAAACACTTGCAAAATCATGTTGCGGTAAATTATCGGTGCCCGTAAAATTCCACGAAGTGCCGCTGTTGTTACTTATCCATAAACCTCCTGTGCCACTCACCGCATAAACTTTATTGAGATTGGTGGGATGAAATTTAATTTGGGAGACTCTGCCCATACCATTCACCTGTCCAATAATATTGGTAGGGAATTTTGAAGGACCGGTTAATGTCCAATTGCCAATGATTTGCGCACTCAGGAAAACCACGCACAGCAAAAAAAATATCGAAGACAAAAATTTCTTTGCCATTTCTATTTGCCTTTTGATTCTTTCCAAACCTTCATTTGCTCTTCTGCACTCATTACACTTCCATCTTCTTTTACAAACGGACGCGTTTGCATTTCCCAGTGTTCAAAGCGTTTTACCTCGAAGGCGAGCTTTACTTCTTCATGCTTTTCTTTTTCCGATTCATTGGGTTCAATTATTTCTTTGCGCTTCTTCTTTTTGTATTTCGCTTCGCTTTTTAAAATGCGCTCTTTGAGTTTTTCATTCCTCGCCATTTCTTCTTCTTCCATTACCGGAAATTTGTGCGCGGTGAAATACAATTCAAATGCTTTGAGCGCTTCGAAATAATTGACGTGCTCATCGGTTATCATTTCTATCCACACAGGATTCTTTTTCATATCCTTTTTGGTGAAATGATTTTTAGTCTGCGGAAACGCAATGAACACTGTGAGTATGAAAACAAAAGCAAGAATTGTTTTTCTAAGAATCATGAAAGCAATTGAGTTGGCGAATTTATTTATTCACCACAAACCTGCGGGTGAGTTTTTGGTGCGTTGATTCTGTAGAGAGGAAATAAATTCCGTTGGCGAAGTTTGTGGTTTGAAGTTTGAAGCTTGAAGTTGCCGGAATGGCTTCAGCAATTTTTCTTCCCGTTGCATCAACTATTTGAAGTGTTGTTTTTTCTGCTGTAAACTGTAAACTGTAAACCGTCAGCTCATCACTCACAGGATTTGGATAAACATTTAACTCATAACCAGCAACCTGCAACTCATCTACAGAACTCACCAAAACATTTTGCTGCACTACACAGCCCGAAGTGTTTCGTACATACACGATATAGTTTCCATTAGCAGGAATGCTGAAGATAGCGTTTGACTGGTAGTTAATCCCATCTATAGAATACATCAACGATTCATTGAATGCAAATGCACCTATAGCAATAGTTCCTGCGTTTGCTGAGTCAGCGGCATGTGTAGTTACATTGCTGATAATAACCGAATCGGGATTATGCAATTCAGCCGATGCAAAACGCGAACAGCTGCTGCTATCCGTAACAGTTACAGTGTAAAAGCCTTCGCCTCGGTTTGAAAGATTTACATTGGAAGAAGTGTCTGACCAGAGAATATTATGGACAGAAGAGCTCCCTGAATCAATCGCTAAACTCAACATGCCATCGTTACTGTTTTTACAGGTGATAGCCGTTTTGTTTATACCAATACTGAAATCGCAGGAATCGCAATTGTATTTATTGAGGTTCATGATGGCACGATATAAATTCAACCGTCCGTTAGTGGTCGTAATATTATTCATAGATGAAAGCCACTCTGTGCCTTGCAAAATATAATCGCGAATTAGTAAAGCGGCTTCATCGGGATGCTCATACGAATAATCAATCAGTGCGCAACAAGCAGCCGAATACATAGCGGCAACTGTGCCTGCTACATGAGGTGCTGCCATAGAGGTGCCGGTATTCAGCGCATATCCGTTACCATGAACCGTTGAATATATCATAGTGCCCGGAGCACCAAGGTCAATATTTATTTTTCCATAACCGGCTGAATTGCGTGAATCGGTTCGTGTGGTGTTTGTGACAGCTATTAAATAGTTGCTCGGACATGTTGTAGGCATATCACCCTGAACATCTACATCAATATTCAAATTGGCTGTAGCAGCAGCACTTAAAATTCCAACATACCCCATGGAGTCATACATCAGACACCAGATGGGATACGCAGCAGGAGTACCGAAATCAATCCCAAATGAAGAATTGGTTGCTACTATGTAAGCGCCCTTAGTTCCAAAAGTGCTGTTGTAAAGCAAACGCATTTCGCGTACATAATCATACGCCTTCACCACATTGTTTTCTGTTGTGGTTCCATAAATCACCGGAATTATTTTTGCGCCCCAGCAAACCCCTGCAACACCCACGCTATCATCTCCTTTTGCTGCGGCAATTCCTGCAAGATGCATGGTGTGGTCATTAGTGCCTTGAACATTGCCATTGTTCTGATAACTGTTCCATCCGTTTACATCATCAATGTATCCGTTGCCATCATCATCAATGCCATTGCCGGGAATCTCATTGTAGTTGGTGAAAAAATTTACGTCTTCATGATTTAAATCAATAGTGCCGTCAACTATGGCAATCACTACTGAATCGCCTGCACAGGTTACTGCATCGTGATTAATTGCCCAGGCATCCGTTGCCTGAATATCGGCACCGGGCAAGCCACCGCCTTGTCCTGCATTGAGCATATTCCATTGCTGATTGAAATACGAATCGTTGGGAATAAGTGAACGTTCTTTTATGCCTGTATGATTGAACTGCGCCAGTTTTACATGCTCATTCCGTTTGAGTGAAAGCAAAAAATCATCGGGAGTTTCTGTTGAATTTCTTTCGAGCAAATAAATATTCATGCGCGGTGAAAGCACCTCTTTTACTTTAAGTGATATTGTGTTTTGCAACAACGCATCAATGGAATGCGCGGGTTTCAGCATAACGATAAACTCATTTAATATTCGATTGTCTTCTTCTGTAAATTGAGAAAACGATTTTGTTGAAGTCAACAAAAAGCAGAACGCAAAAAATAACGAAACGGATTTACTCATAAATCGCTTTAGAAAATTCATTTTAATGATAAGACGAAGATACAGATACAAAAGTTAAGCGGGGTTGGCGGCTATCCAGTTTTCTGCCATTTGCAAAACATCCTCGCTTTGCCAGCGTTGTTCAATATCGGGCAGTGCCATTATTTTGTCAAGCAGTTCGTTTTGTTTTTCGCCACGAAGTTTTGCTTCGTTATAACTGAGGTCGCTAAACACCACCATGCTGTAATGGGTCATAAACCGCGGAGCAAATTTTTCGGCAATGCGCTTTTCTATTTGTGTGCGCAGCTGAAAATCTTTACGGCCACTGAGGTCGCGCATTTCTACATAGTTGTGTAAAGCCAGTTCGAGAATGGCATCGCCATTGGGTTTGCGCTGATGCTGATATTGATCGAGCGCGGTGCTCCAGTCTTCATTCGTGGCATCGAGTATTTCATCAAGTTCCTTTACATCTTCAAAACCGCAAATCATTCCCTGTCCGTAGAACGGCACAATGGCATGAGCCGCATCGCCAATAAGGGCTGCGTTTTTATACACCCACGGAAAACAGCGAATGGTAACGAGCGATGAAGTAGGATTTTCATTAAATGTTTTATTCAGCTCCGGCATAAGCAGCAGCGAATCGGGAAAATGTTTTTTGAAGAAAGCAGTTACATCGGCATCGGTTTTCAATGAACCGAATGAATTTTCTCCTTCCATTGGTGCAAAGAGTGTAACTGTAAAACTTCCATCCATGTTGGGCAGCGCAATCATCATAAAGTTTCCGCGCGGCCAAATGTGCAGCGCGTTTTTCTCCATTAAATGTTTGCCGCCTTCGCCCGGTGGAATGTGCAACTCTTTATAAGCATAAGGTTCGTATTGCTGATGCAGATTAAAGTTAGGCGTGGTTTGCATTTTATAGCGCACTTCGCTGAAAGCCCCATCGGCACCAAAAATAATTTCGGCATTGTCCACGCTCACATTTTCGCCATCGGGTTTTTCAAAAGTTATTTTGTTTTTATCAAAATCAATGGCGGTGCAGCGGTGGTCAAAATAAAAATGCACGTCCTTAAATTTCTCTGCTTCTTCCACCATCAGGCGATTCAAATCGCCACGGCTCACCGAAAAAATTGCCTGTCCTTCTTTGCCGTAAGGTGTTAGTTGCGTATTGCCATTGAGGTCATGAATCATTCGCCCGTGCATGGGTATTACCATGTCGGTCACCGCTTTGTCCAAACCTATTTTGCTGAGCGCTTTCCAGCCGCGATAGCTCAACGCCAAATTAATGGAGCGCCCTCCTATGTATCCCACTTTGCGCATATCGCCTCTGCGCTCATATACACTTACTTTATGACCGCGCTTGCTCAGGTAACAGGCAAGCATAGAGCCCACCAAACCCGCGCCTACTATGGTTATGTTTTTTTGCATGATACGAAAGTGAAGATTTTCGGCAAATGGGGAAATGATTACCCATGATTTAAAACAGTGAATACTGCACCGTTTGAAACGGCACCAGATTTTTATTCGCAGAAAAAGTTTCGTTGTGCTGAATATGATAAACGGGGCTTTCCTGATAGCGCGATGCCACGGCAATGGTGAGTTCATCGGCAAACGCACTGAATACATCGAGCGCCACTTCGGGGCTGTTATTGTGTTCTGAAAGATGCGACAAAAGTAAATGACTCAAATACGGTGCGCGGTGCCCCACAAACAAATCGAGTGCTTCAAAGTTTGATAAATGTCCTTTGCCTCCGCGTATGCGTTGTTGCAGCCGCTGAGGATAACCGCCTTTCTCCAGCATTTCTTCATCGTAATTACTTTCGAGAAAAACCGCATGGCATTGTTTGAAATAATGAATGGTTTGTTTGCACACCTTGCCTATATCGGTAAGTACACCAATTTTTACTGCGTTGCCTTCAATAATAAAACTGTAAGGGTCGGCAGCATCGTGCAGTTTTTCAAAAGCTGTTACGCGCAGTGCACCTATGCTTATAGGGGTGGTGCTTATATCGCGCACCAATTCTTTTGGCAAAATCATTCCGCTGCTTCGTAGCGTAGCGGCACTTATATAAACAGGCAAATGATATTTTTTTGCGAGCATAGGCAAGCCGCCTATATGGTCGCCATGCTCGTGCGAAATAAAAATGGCCTTTACTTTCCCCATCTCCAGCCCTAGTTTAGCCATGCGTTTTTCGGTTTCGCGGCAACTGATGCCCGCATCTACCAGCACGGCTTCGCGCTCATTACCTACATAATAGCAATTGCCGTTACTGCCGCTGTTTAAAGATGCGATGAAAAGGGACATGGGGCGAAGAAGGGAAATTTTAAACAATAGATTTGCGCCATGGATATAGCTTACAAAAACGAACAGGAGAAACTGGACTTGATTAAACACGGCATTCATGAGTTGATGCCTGCCAACAAAATATTGGGGATAGAAATAATTGAAATAAAATCGGGTTACACGCTGCTGCGCGTGCCGTTTAAAGATGATTTCATTGGAGACTTTATCCAAGGGCGCTGGCATGGCGGTTTTTTGGCAAGCATTGCCGATACTGCCGGAGGAATTGCCGGAACCACCGCGCTGCATTCACCGCTCGACCGCATTAACACCATTGACATGCGTATGGATTATCTGCACGGGGCGGTTAAAAAAGATATTTATGCTAAAGCCAGAACCATCAAGAACGGCAAAACAATAATAAAGGTAGATGTGGAATTATATCAGGACGAAAACCAGGAGCCCGTGGCATTGGCGCGGTGTGTTTATAGTGAGTTGAGGAGTGAGGGGTAGGTTTAAATGATCTCTACAACAATAACCCGAGGCTTAGACCCCATTTGGACAAAAGCGGGGAAATTTGAGGAATCAATGGGCAAAAAACTCTCTTCGCCCTAAAGAATGGGCGAAAACAATTTATTCACAACTTTTTTATTGTTTAGTCTTAATTTTTTGATCATTATTGCCGCAATTATTTTGAATTTTAGATTTTAAACCTACTTTGCGCAACATATACACAAGAAAATCGTTGTGAATGATACCCCCAAATGACTCTGAAACCCATTATTTACCACCAGGAATTCATTTGGCAGATTCATTGCAGGAGGTAGTAGCAAGATTTGGCTATAGCCCTGAACGAAAAAAAATGTTATGCAAATTGAAAGATGCTATTTCTATTTTAAAAGATTTTGGTTGTAAGCGAATTTTTCTGGATGGGAGTTTTTTACGCGATGATAAACCTGTTCCCGGAGATTATGATGTAGTTTGGGATGATGCAGGATTAGACTTAGATGAGTGCTATAAAATGTGTTTTACATTTTTCAAGTTTGACAATAAAAGAGCATTACAAAAAAAAGAATTTCTAGGCGAGTTTTTCAGAGCAGGATTAATAAATGCGGATAATGGGAAAACATTTCTAGATACATTTCAACAAGATGACAGACCAAAATCACGTACCTTATCTAAGGGAATTGTAGAAATTAATATCGACAATCTATGATAAAAAACGAATCACATTTCCGTAAGCGCCAAGTCACGCTTTTGGAATATCAAACTCAACTTAATAAGTTGCTAGCTTCTGATTTAGATAAAAACTCAATTCAGTTTAAATCAGATGGCGAAGCTTTGTCTTCTCTGATTGAAGAAATTGAAGACGAATTATTGGAGTATGAAGATTACAAGAATGGTGATAAAACAAATATTATCTGTAAGACGTTCAGTAATTTATCGGACATGCTTATTAAGGCAAGGATAGCTAAAGGATTAACTCAGGAAGAATTAGCGGAAAAGGCAGATTTACATGCGCAACAAATACAGAAGTATGAAGCAAACGATTATCAAGAGGTGAAGTTTGGAACACTCACTCAAATTGCTTCAGCGCTGGATATAAATGATAAATTTTATGCTGTAGTAAATTTATTGAGTAACGAACAATGCTCTCAATTAGGACATTTGCAATATTATTTGCCACAGCGATACACCAGCGAAGACCGGATTAGGTTGCAACAAAATATTTCAGAAAATGGTTTCTTTAGTTTTGATGAACCGAACGAACAAGTGGCATGAAAACAATAACCTTTTACTCTTATAAGGGGGGCGTTGGTAGATCATTAATACTAGCTAATATAGCGAAGCGTTTGGCTGAATTTGGCAAAAATGTCTGCATGTTGGATTTTGATTTAGAGGCACCTGGTTTACCTTATAAATTTGATGCCTTAGATATTGGCACTATTCAAAACGGAGTGGTTGATTTTATATGCCAGTCCGAAAGGGAAACGGATAACCCTATCTCATCTATTAAGGACTATTGCGTAAAAATTCATTATAGCGATATACAGCATTCCCAGTTGTCCTTAATTCCTGCAGGTAAAATCAACCTTTCGAGCTATTGGAGATCACTTTCCAATATTGATTGGAAAAAACTTTTTTATGGAGTTGCTCCTATTGGGGTGCCAATTATCCTTCATTTAAAGGCATTGATAGAAAGAGAGATAAAACCAGACTATCTTTTAGTAGATTCAAGAACAGGAATAAGCGAATTG
This sequence comes from Bacteroidota bacterium, assembly GCA_947476645.1. GTDB lineage: Bacteria > Bacteroidota > Bacteroidia > Chitinophagales > LD1 > Bog-950. Next base: position 65,700 of record CANJRM010000001.1, on the reverse strand, counting down.
TCAGGTATTGCTATAGACATTTTAGCCGATGAAGTAGTAATATTGTTAGCCAATAATCGCGAAAATATCTTAGGCTCTTCGCATGTAGCGAAGTCGATTCTTAAAAATAACCTTATCCCAGCTAATAACAATGCAAAAAAGAAAATTCATTTTATATTAAGTCGATTGCCGGACGACCCTAATCCTGATTCTAGAGACAGAGAATTTTTTACCCTTCAAGATATTGAGTTCGAAATATCGCAAATGGATATTGAATCTGAGGGATTATCCATTATTCATTCAGATCCAGAGTTAGAATGGGAAGAAACATTAAAAATGGATGAGAACACTCGAATTTCTGATGATTATCAAAGCTTCTTTGATAAATTATTAGAGGATGATTTTGAACATGATCATTATGAAAGTTTTAAAAGGAAAAAAAGAGCCGAAAGTCTGTATAAAGAACATCTTATCACTCAGGATTTAACAAAACGTCTACAACTCCTGACTGATTGTATTTTGCTTGTGCCAGAAAATGACATTTATTATATGTCAAGGGCAAGGATTTATTTCCAATTAGGGCAAATCCAAAAAGCAATAGAAGATTACAATATAGCTATTGAAAAAAATGGTAATGAACAAAACAACTATTCAGTTATTGCGAATTTTTATAGCCAACTAAATAGGTATGAGGAAGCTTTGAAGCACATAAATAAGGCTATTGAACTAAATCAACATAGTGGAACTTACTATGCAATTCGTTCTAATATTTATTTGGCACTAAAAAAAGAAACTGAAGCTTTTGAAGACCTTAAATTAGCATTAAAACTGGATGATAAAAACTGGAAAATTCATTTGCAGGCAGCAGAATATTTTTTTAAACAGAAAAATTTATCAGAATTGGCTGGCAGACATGTATATCGATCTCTTGAATTAAGACCAAACTCAAAGGAAGCTCTCTACCTATTGGCTAAAATAAAACTCATTCAAAACAATATTCCTGAATTTTATTTAAATTTAGATAGGGCTTTATTTAAAAACGAGAAAATACAGCGGGAATTTTCCAAAGACGCTTTTTTTAGAAACATTGTAAATGAGGACCGTTTCCAACGCATTCTTTACAAATACAACATTAAAATGAGACTGACCGAAACGACAGAGGAAGGCACAAAGGACGAAAGCAAATAGTAATCATTACTCTACTTCCTCCCCATCAACTCCACCACCTTCTCCAGCGTTTTAACCTGTAACTCCAAATCGCTTTTTTGTTTTTCGAGTTCATCAATTCTTTTCTGTAAGGGGTTTTCGGTAACGGCAGTAAACTCTGGGGGCAGTTGCGCGGTTATTTCCTCAAAAAAATTGTAATTCAGCACATGACACAGCCGCCAGAGCGTGCTTACTTTCATATCGGGCTTTTTGAGATAAGCCTGCACACTGCTTCGTTTTATGCCCAGCCAATTGGCAATTCCGCTTTTATACTTACGGTTGGTTTTAATGTAATTGGTAAGCATTTTGCCCAAATCGGGAGAGGGAGGGATGGTTATCATAGAACTTTGTAAGGTTTAAATGAAACATTGTAAGGTTAAAGGCTAACTGCGTAAGGCTTAAACAGAACATTGTTAGTGTTTGCCCAAACAGCGTTTGGTTATTTTGAAACAACGTTTGGTTAAATCCATACTGTGTTAGGTTATCGGCTAACCGTGTTAGAGTTTAACCTTACAGCGTTAGGTTAAAGACTAACAAAAACAGGCATCCGGTGCCGGATGCCTGTTACGTTTTCTTCAAACAAACTACGGATTGGGCTGCGCTCCTCCGTTTCCGCCCTGGTTAGCAAATCTTACTTTCAAAATATCATACGCTGTTTGCGCGCTGTCAACCCCCACAGCCGCCAGTGCTTCAATAATTTTGTAAACAGCCAATCCCCCCACAAAGGCTTCGTGCCCTGCTCTGCGTTTAGTGTCTGCAGTTTTTTGTGCCAGCTGTTTAATAAAATTGTTTTCAAATTCGGCTAACTGTTGTTGCAATTCTAAATCGTTACTGAGGTTAGTAACCAGACTGCTTAAAGCCGGAGGCATTAAACTGCCGAGGCTTTGTGCCTGTTGCAAAGCCAGCGAGGTAAATACCAGGTTTTCTTCCTGCAGGCTGAAAAGCGAAGCGCGCTCTTCATCGGTTAGGGTAACAAAATAGGGTTGCAGTAAAGCCATCATTGCAGCAGTGCCTGTGTTGAGTGCAGTCTGGTCAGCGGGAATGATGATGCTGTTAACGAGGTTGGTAGTAACGTTTGCCATTTGTCTGTTTTTAGATTAATTAATGGCAGCAAAAATCTGTACTAGTACGCATTTGTCCTATACGGGAAACTACGTAGTTTTTAAACTAAAGCCACTTCAGGTCTTTGGCTTTGTTCATGGCAGCGCAACCGTTTTTTACGTTCAGTTTCACATAAATATTTTCGCGGTGTTTTTCAACCGTGCGCACCGAAAGGCAAAGCTTGGCGGCTACTTCTTTAGAAGTTAAGCCTGTGGCGAGCTCTTTTAAAATTTCTAATTCTCTTTTGGTTGGTTTAGGGTCATGCGTGTTTTCCGGGTTTTTCATACTGCCTTATTTGGGTGAATGAAATCCGGTTAGGTTCCTTGCATTAAATATAAAACTTCTGTTTTTGATGCAAAAAAATTCTGCTTCACTTTTCTACATTCGCCTCATAAATTCTAAAACTATGGCACTCGAAGAAACAATCAACAACGACATTAAAGCCGCCATGATGGCTAAAGACGAAGCGCGCCTGAGAGCAGTGCGCGCCATTAAAAGCGAAATAATTAAAGCCAAAACCGAAAAAGGCGCAAACGGAATTATAAGCCCCGAAAAAGAAGTGCAGATGTTGCAGAAAATGGTGAAGCAACGCAGAGATTCAATTACTGAGTTTGAAAAAGCAAACCGTCAGGATTTAATTGATAAGGAAAAAGAAGAAGCGGCAATAATTGAAAAATATTTACCCGCTATGATGAGCGAAGCCGAAGTGGTGGAGATTGTAAAAGCGGCTATTGCCTCTTCGGGCGCTACCACTCAAAAAGAAATGGGAAAAGTAATGGGCATCGTAAGCAAACAATTAGCGGGCAAAGCAGATAATAAATTAGTGGCAGATACCGTTAAGAGTTTGTTGGTTTAATTCTTTGAACTTTGTTTTTTGAACTTTGAACTTTAACCCATGGTATTCGATATTCTCTTCTTAATCTTCGTTGCGCTTGGTTTTTACCAGGGCTATAAAAACGGAATTATCTATTCCCTGTTTTCCATTCTCGGATGGTTCCTCGGTATTGTAGCCGCACTCAAGTTCAGCTATATGATGGTGAACCTGCTGCACGGCTTCGCGCATTTCGAACCTAAAACACTCGCCATTATTGCTTTTATTTTAGTGCTTGCCATAGTAGTTGGTTTAATGAAACTAATAGGCTGGGGATTGGAACAAATCCTCAAATCATTTTCCATGAATCTGTTCAACCAGATTTTTGGCGGCATACTTCATTCGCTTGTTGGCTTGTATGTGTTGTGCGTTTTCATTTGGTTTTTGAACCGCTTAGATGTGGTTCCTGCAAAGCAAAAAGAAACCTCGCATGTGTATCCATACATTTCCAATCTCGCTCCCAAGGTGATGGAAGTTTCGGGCTCGGTAGTTCCTATGTTTAAAGACACGTTTGGAAAGTTTGATGAGCTCTTTGGAATTAAGTAACGCAGAGTTACGCGGAGAAGCGCAGAGATACGCAGAGGTGTTGGTTCAAAGTGTTTTTTCTCAGTGTAACTCTGCGCTCCTCTGTGAATCTCTGTGTAACTCAGTATTATGATTGTACTTCTCGACAACTACGACTCTTTCACTTACAACCTCCGCGATTATATTCTTCAATGCGGAAAACAATGCCGTGTTATTCGCAACGATGAAATGAGTTTAGAGGAGATTGAACAACTCAATTTCTCTTCCGCAATAATTTCTCCCGGACCTAAAACGCCACATGAAGCAGGAATTACGATGAAGTTCATCGAACGCTTTCATCAAACAAAACCAATACTCGGCATCTGCCTCGGTCATCAGGCAATAGGAGAATTTTTCGGAGCAAAGCTGGTGAAGGCAATAAAACCGATGCACGGAAAAACTTCTTTCATCACACACAACAAAAGCTACCTCTTCAACAACCTGCCTGCCGAATTTGCCGTTATGCGTTATCATTCGTTAATACTAACGGAGTTGGAGAAAACCGAATTGCGGATAACTGCCATCACAAAAGAAAATGAAGTAATGGCGATTGCGCATCCCACATTAAAAATTGCAGGCGTGCAGTTTCATCCTGAATCTATTCTTACACCACACGGTTTGCAGTTAATGAAGAATTGGTTTCGAGAGATTGACAATTGACGAACGACCATTGACCATTGTAAAACAGAATTTGTATTTCAATGGTCAGCGGTCAGTGGTCTATGGTCGGTTTACACTACAAACAAAACCCGTTGTTCATATTCCTTAACGCAAACGCAATTTTACTTTCTCTTCAAAAAATTACTTTCGTCCTGAACGAAATTTCCTGAATGTCATTTGAAGTAAAGCACGAACAACGTTTCAATTATTGCGAAGAGGGTGAAGGCGAGGCAATTGTTTTGTTGCATGGTTTGTTCGGAGCACTCAGTAACTTCAATGAACTCATCACTTATTTTTCTCCGAATTACAAAGTTGCCATTCCTCTTTTACCGCTGTACACTTTAGAAATAGACCAAACCACCGTCACCGGAATGGTAGATTACATTGATGAGTTTATTGAGCACAAAAAATATGCAAAGGTTCATTTGATTGGAAATTCGTTGGGCGGGCACATTGCACAAATGTATTGCCTGCGCAAACCTGAGAAAGTAAAGACGATGACACTCACCGGCAGTTCAGGTTTGTTTGAAAATTCGTTAGGTGATACCTACCCGCGCAAAGGCGATTACGAATACGTGAAAAAGAAAACCGAAGGAACTTTTTACAATCCTTCTATGGCAACTAAAGAATTGACCGATGAAGTTTTCGGTATTGTAAACGACCGTGCCAAGGCAATTCGTTTAGTGGTAATGGCAAAGTCGGCTCTTCGTCATAATCTTCGCGATGAAATCCTGAAGATAAATTTACCCGTATGTTTAATATGGGGAAAGGAAGACATCATTACGCCTTCGTTTGTTGGTGAAGAATTTCGGAAACTATTGCCGAATGCAGAGTTACACATTATTGAGCAATGCGGACATGCTGCCATGATGGAGCAGCCCGCGCAGTTCAATAAAATATTGGACGGGTTTTTGAAAAAGAATGCTTGAAGGTTTTTGCGTTTGATGAATTGTCATAGAATTGTAAAAAACAAGTAATAACAGAACACCGCCTCAACCTTTTAAATGTTTTATTCGTCTAACCATTAAGAACAAGAAAATGATTGCACCAGACCTCATATCGCATTCCATTCCCCCACTGCATTTAGATGATACTGGTGAGCAGGTATTGCTTGCTATGCACGAATACAATGTGAGTCAGCTTTCTGTAGTTGATGGTAACAGTTATATCGGTTTGGTGACCATGGAAGATGTCATCAACATGAAACATCTTAATCAGCCGCTAAAAAACTTCACTCAAATACTTCGCAAGCCTTTTGTAAAAGATACAGCACATATTTTTGATGTAATGAAATCGGCATTAGAATATAATGTGCGCGTGGTTCCTGTAATCAACGATGACCATAAATATCTCGGAATGATTTCGGCAGAAAGTTGCCTGCGCGCTTTTGCAGTTTTAAATTCTGTAAAAGATGCCGGTGGAATTCTGGAATTAGAAGTTGCGGTAAAAGATTACTCGCTTTCAGAAGTAGCGCGAATTGTAGAAGAAAACGATGCGGAGATTCTTTGTCTTTACACCAACATTAATCAGCGCGAACAAAAAGCAGAAATCACCATCAAACTAAACACTACGGAAGTTTCAGGAATCATTGCTGCGTTTGAACGTTATGAATACGAAGTTACTTCTGTTTATAACGACACCGAATACGCAGAAGACATGAAAGACCGCTACGATTTGCTGATGCGTTATTTGAACGTGTAACAGGTTCCTCTTTGTTAAGCCCCCTCATCAATTCTTCTATTTTAGCGCCTCGCAAAAACGAATGAGGGTTAAACCATTTCTCTTCTTCTTATTTTTATTCATCACCCAAATTTCTATTGGTCAAACCAATATCAATACAGAAATTTTTGGCAAGGTAACCGATGCCAAAACAAAAGAACCGATGGGTTATGTGAACGTGCATTTGTATGGCGGAGTTCCCAAAGCTACCATGACAAACCCTAAAGGGGAGTTCAGTATCCGAAGCATTGAAAAGGTAGATTCCATTGTGTTTTCGTATTTAGGTTACGGGCACAGAAGCATTCGTATAAAACGAGGCGGCACACAAGAGCTGAATATTGAAATGGGTTCCGAAGAGTTGAAGTTGGTGGAAATTACCGTGAAAGCGGGAAAGAAACGCAAGCGCGAAATTGATACCACTGCCAATTATGTTTTTTATCAGGTGCTAAAACACAAAGACCAAAATAGGGTTGGCGCTTCGTATAGTTATCATTACGAGAATTATGATAAACTCGAAATCTCCTTACTCAATCCGGGTAAAAAGTTAGTCAATTTCTTTCTGTTCAAACCTTTCCACTTTGTTTTTGAAAACACCGATACTACGATGGATGGTAGTTTATACATACCGGGTGTAATCAAAGAAACGGTGAGCGATGTGTATTACCGTCTGCATCCGAAAAAGCAGATACGAACTTTTGTAAAAGCCGAACACATGACGGGCATTGACAACCCCGCTGCGGTAAGCGTTGCCAATTATGAGTTTCGTGAAACCGATGCATATGACAATCTCTACTACTTCGCTAAAACTTATTTCAATGCACCGTTTGCAGCGGGTGCTTTAAATACGTATTACTACTACGTTACTGATACACAAAAAATTGATGGGCGCATTTCTTACAAAATCCATTTCGTAGGAAAAACAAAAGAAGATTTAGCATTGAAAGGTTACGCATGGATTGATTCTGCAACCTGGGCAATTCGCACTATCTTTTTCAAGCCGAACGAAAAAGCAAATCTCAATTTCATTAACGAATACAACGCGCATTTAGATTACACCTTGGTGGATGGAAAATTTTGGATGAAGAGTCGTGAGCAGATGCAGAGCGTTGGTTCCATTTTTAAAAAGAAAACCAGAATTGGTTTGCTCGTAGAGAAATTAGTAGAGAAAAAAAACTTCGAAACCAATATCGTTTTTCCCGATTCAATATTTAAAGGAGTGGAGGAAACAATTGTTGAAGATAGTGCCCGAAACATGAGTAAAGAGTATTGGGATTCTGTACGCTTTGAAAAATTGACTTTTTCGCAAAACCGTGTTTTCGAAATTTCAGACACTATTAAAAAAGTTCCTGCCTGGAAAACTTACGAGTGGTTCGGGCGGTTTTTCACTGCTGCTTATGCTGATGCGGGGCCTATCAGCTTTGGCCGGGTTTTAAATTTTTTAAGCAGAAATAACGTAGAAGGCTGGCGTGTGCGTTTAGGTTTTGAAACCAATGTGCGCTTTCAGCATCGTGGCACACCTGCCAATAATTTTCTGCGCAAATTTTATTTCACGGGTTATGTAGCCTTGGGTTATAAAGACCGCGACTTAAAATATCTCGCGCTGATGCGGTTTAATTTGCCGCGCAAAAATGAACGATGGCAATCGCTCGAAGCCATGTATCGTTACGATATGCGGGTGCCGGGGCAGGATGAAAACCAAACGCTGCTCACGTTCGATAATATAGTTACGCTCATTAGCGGGCGCACGCTCAATAAAATTATGAAGGTGCGTGAAGCACAAATTTCGTACGAGAAAGAATGGGTGCGTGATTTCTCCACCATCTTCACCATCAACGATAAAATCTATTACGAAATTCCGAGAGTGAGCGATTTTATGCGCAAACAAAATGAAGTAATTCATCACGTTCCAAATTTCAACGTCACCGAATTTATGTTGGACACGCGTTACTCGTATAAGGATTTATATTTCGTAGGAGCATTCTATCGTTATTTCCAAACCACTAAATATCCGGTAGTAATGCTCCGCTATTCTTTTGGAATGGTGAATATGGAGCGCGATTATTTCAATTATCAAACGCTGCATTTTACACTCAAACAACGCCTTTCATCGCCAGCAGGCACTACTAATTTTTCTTTAAAGGCGGGAAAAATATTTGGCAAAGCACCTTATACGGTTTGCTATCTCACGCAGGGAAACCTTGGATTCCTTCTCGATAAATTCAACTACAATCTCTTGCGCGAGTTTGAATTTATCAGCGACCAATATGCGCAACTTTGGGTGGAGCATCACTTCAACGGCTTTATCTTCAACAAAATTCCGGGCTTCAATAAATTGAAGTTGCGCGAGGTTTTAATTTTCAAAAGTTTGATTGGAAGTTTCAGTAAAAAAAATGCCGATGTGCTGGTGGTACCTGCGGAACTTCATTCGCCCGGTCCTGTTCCTTATATTGAATTAGGTTTCGGCATTGAAAACATTGCGTATTTATTTCGGGTAGACTTTTTATGGCGCGCCACTTACCGCAACAGCGGTGGACAGAACTGGGGAATTAAACTGGCGTTTCAACCGGGATTTTAGCAGGGGGCAAGAGCGAAGGACGAGGGATGGATTTGCCTTTCTATTCACTATTAACTATTCACTATTAACTTAGCCCCATGATTGCTATCTACGGAAAAACCTTCAACAAAAGCAACGCACCACACGCGCAGGAACTTTTCGATTTGCTCGAAAAGAAGAAAATGAAATTTACGGTGGAGAAAAAATTTCTTCAACTGCTGCAAACAGAATTGAAACTGAATGTAAGTGCCGATAGTTTCGAAAGCTTTGATGAAATAAAATCGAACACCGAAGTAGTATTCAGTATGGGTGGCGATGGAACCATTCTGGATGCGGTGGTAATGATTAAAGAATCAGAAATTCCTATTCTCGGAATTAATTTTGGCCGCTTAGGATTTTTGGCAAGTTTAGGCAGAGAGCAAATTCATGCAGCAGTAAACGCTATTACCAGCGGCAGTTATATGATTGACAAACGAACGCTGCTGCAACTGCAATGCAATAAACCTTTGTTTGACGACAACATTGCGCTCAACGATATGACCATTCAGCGCAGAGACCAAAGCAGCATGATTACCGTAAACGCTTATTTGAATGGCGAACTGCTGAATACTTATTGGGCAGATGGTGTAATTGTTTCTACACCCACGGGCTCTACGGGCTATTCGCTTAGTTGTGGCGGACCAATTCTGTATCCTACCAGTGGAAATTTTGTAATCACTCCGGTAGCGCCACACAATTTAAATGTGCGCCCAATGGTAGTGAGCGATGAAGCCGTGCTTTCTTTTGAAATAACCGGAAGAGGCGACAGTTTTCTGTGCACACTCGATGCGCGCTACAAAGCCATTGATTCTTCATTTCAACTGGCGGTTAAAAAAGCGCCCTTCTGCGCCAACATCATTCGCCTGACCGACCAAAGTTTTCTTACTGCCCTCAAAACAAAACTGAACTGGGGCAGCGACCAGCGTAATTAAGAAGTTAAAGCCATTCCCAAACAACATTTTGCTTTTTCCTCCGTTAATAGTTTCTTCGCGCCCTCGAAAATGAAAAAGGTTTCTCCATACTGCTTATTGCTGCTGCCGCTTTTGCTTTGTCAAATAGCGAGCTCTCAGATTCATGAGTTCGGAGTTTGGGGAGGCATGACCAATTATTTTGGTGACCTTAATACCAAATCATCGTTCAAGTTTGCGCGACCGGGTGCAGGAGTTTTCTATCGTTACAATATTAAATATCGAGGTGCCTGGCGCACGATGTTCAGTTGGGGCATTGCCGAATTTAAAGATGAAGCTAACAGCGATGCCTGGAACCAAAAAAGAAATCTCTCTTTTAAAACAGACATCTTCGACCTTACCTCCATTATTGAGTTCAACTTTTTTAAGTACGACAAAGCCGATTCAAAAGGAAAACATTGGTGGACGCCTTACATAGGCACAGGTGTTACACTTTTCTTTTTTAATCCAAAGGCGGAATACAACGGCAAGTGGTATTATCTGCAACCACTCGGCACTGAAGGGCAAAACGACCCGAGTTACTCAGGCGTAAAAAAATATCGTCTTTACAGTTTCGCCATTCCTATCGTTGGCGGATTTAAATTTTCGTTCAAGCGAAACTGGAACATTGCTATTGAAGCGGGCGTGCGCAAAACATTTACCGATTACTTAGATGATGTGAGCGGAAACTATCCTAGCTATGCTTCGCTGCCCGGTGGCTCTACCGGTTTAGCGGCTGCCCTTTCTGACCGCTCTGCCGAACATGGTGGTGAAAAAGCAGGAACTCCCGGCTATCAGCGCGGGCAATCGGGTAAGTTCGATGACTACCTCATGGGCGGCATTACTATTTCATACACCATTATGAAAGTGCAGTGCCCAAGCCCGAATGGAACGTATAGATAGTCGCTCTTTACAGCAATTCCCAATAACTTTTCCCCCTACCGTATTTTAATATCTTCGCCCCCTCTTTTAATAGAGTAGTGAAATAAAAATTTAAAACAGCGTTTAATCGTTCGCGTGAGTTTGAAAGAACAAATAGATTTAACCCGACTGCCCAAGCACATTGCTGTGATTATGGATGGTAACGGGCGTTGGGCAAAGCAGAAAGGGATGAACCGCATTTTCGGTCACACCAATGGAGTAAATGCGGTGCGGGAAACGGCTGAAGCATGTGCTGAGTTAGGAGTTGAATACTTAACCATGTATGCGTTTAGTGCTGAGAATTGGAACCGTCCGCAATTGGAAGTAAGCGCGCTGATGACCTTGCTGTTAAAAACGATTAATGGAGAATTGAAAACTCTCTTGAAAAATGATATTCGCCTCGGTGCTATTGGCGATATTGATTCGTTGCCAAAAGGAGTGGCGAAGGAGTTGCGCGAGGCCATTGAAAAAACTTCGCATTGCAAACGAATGGAATTGATTTTGGCGTTGAGCTACGGAGCGAAAAATGAAATGGTGCGCGCGGTAAAACAAATTGCGTTGAAGGTGCAAAGCGGTGAAACCTCGTTGCACGATATCAACGAGAATCTCATCACTGAGAATTTGTATACAGCGGGAAGACCCGACCCGGAATTGCTGATTAGAACAAGTGGCGAAAAACGAGTGAGTAATTTTTTGTTATGGCAATTGGCTTATGCTGAGTTTTATTTCACCGATGTGTTTTGGCCCGAGTTCAATAAAGAAGAATTGTATAAAGCAGTGATAGAATTTCAAAACCGCGAACGTAGATTTGGTAAAACGAGCGAGCAATTAGCAACCGGCAAATAGTTATTCATAGAAAAACAGCACCCCTCTGAAAAAGATATTTCTTCTCCCCTTATTGTTAGTGCAACTCTTCGTGTTTTCGCAGGATGAAAAGCAGCCTTTTGATTACAGCAAAGGTGGTGAATACGAAATTGCTGATGTAAAAGTAGAAGGCGCAAAGTTTTTGGATGCGCATATTCTCACCACACTTTCGGGTTTAGCGAAGGGTGATAAAATCAAAATTCCCGGAGAGCAAATTCCAAAAGCCATCAAGGCACTTTGGCGTCAAAAACTTTTCACCAATATTTCTATTGATGCTTCAAAAATTGAAGCGGGTAAAATTTATTTAGTGATTCACGTGGAGGAGCGTCCCCGTATTTCGCGCTACTCCATAAGAGGAGTTAAGAGCAGCGATGGCGATGAACTGAAAAAGAAACTCGACCTGCGCGCAGGAAGTATTTTTACCGATAACATGCGCGCTATTACCATTAACACGGTAAAGAATTATTACATCGACAAAGGATTTTTAGATGTGCATGTAGATGTGAAAGAGTTCAAAGATACCTTGCTGGTGAACAGCGTGCTCATTCGCATTTCGGTAGATAAAGGAGCGAAGGTGAAAATTGACCACATCAATATTTACGGAAGCCATGAAGTTGCTGAAGCGAAGTTGAAACGCCAGATGAAGGAAACGCACGAGAAAATCAAGTTTGATTTAGATGGTTTGTTTCAGTTCAAGAAAAACTTTGCACGCGATTCTATCACCGTAAAATGGTACCAGATTATCGGCAATCTTTCGGTGATGCGTGCGAAGGATTATGCAGAGCGACATATCAACCTCAATGTTTTCAAAACATCGAAGTTTAAGAAAGATGATTACGAAGAAGATAAGCGCAAGATTGTAGATTTCTATAACAGTCAGGGTTTTCGCGATGCGCATATTGTAAGCGATACTATTACGATGGAAGACCCGAAGAACATGAATATTGATATTTATGTGAACGAGGGTAAGAAGTATTATTTCCGCAACATCTTTTTTAACGGAAACACGAAGTATGCCGATTCTGTTCTTGCAAAAATCGTGAACATTAAACGCGGAGAAGTTTACAACCAAAAAATTCTTGACGAAAGAATTTTCATGAATCCGAACGGAGGCGATTTGAGTTCGCTTTACATGGATGACGGTTATTTGTTTTTTAGTGTAACGCCTTTGGAAGTAACGGTGGTAGGCGATTCAATTGATATTGAATTGCGTATTAATGAAGGTGCGCAGGCAACTATTAATGAAGTGCGCATTTTGGGTAATACTAAAACGAATGAGAAAGTTATTCGCAGAGAATTGCGCACGTTGCCTGGAAATAAATTCAGCCGTACAGATTTGATTCGTTCACAACGCGAAATCATCAACCTCGGTTATTTCGACCCTTCACAATTAGATGTGGTGCCTATTCCGAATCCCGAAAAAGGAACGGTGGATATTGAATACCGCGTGGTAGAAAAACCTTCTGACCAGCTGGAGCTTTCTGCGGGTTATGGTGGAGCAGCTACTTCTACAAACTCAGGTGGTTTGTTCGGAACACTCGGTGTAAACTTTACCAACTTCTCGCTCAAAAATATTATTGATAAAAAAGCGTGGACTCCGCTTCCATCGGGTGATGGTCAGCGTTTAGGTATTCGTGCTAACTCAAACGGAAGAGCGTTTCAGTCGTATAGCGTTTCGTTTACTGAACCTTGGTTAGGTGGTAAAAAGCCACAATCGCTGAGTATTGCGTTCAATCGTTTGCGTGCTAACTCGCTTAACCCTTACGACTACACAAAAATCATAGGCAAGTATTTTTCAACCAGCGTTTATGTTGGTTTAGGAACGCGTTTGAAATGGCCTGATGATTTTTTCACCGCAGAAATTGGTTTGGAATTTCAGCATTATATTCTCGACAACTACAGCACCTTCTTTGTTTTCAGCAATGGTCGTTCAACCAATCTGAATTTGCAGTTGACTATCTCCCGCGATTCGCGCGAATTAGCCGCACCTACGTTTTACAACCGAGGAATTTATTTCATGGTGCAAGGTAAGTTCACACTGCCTTACTCTTTAATGTTCAACTCGCGTAAAGATTTGAATTACGAAGACCCTGCGTTGCCGGCTTCGGAGCGTTATAAATTTGTGGAGTTCCACAAATGGAAACTCGCGTTTGAATGGTATACACCTATCTGGAAAAATTTAGTGTTCAAAGCATCGGCTAACATGGCGTTCCTTGGCGTGTATAACAAGCGCGTGGGTTATTCGCCATTTGAGCGTATTGAGTTTGGTGGCGATGGTTTGAGTAATCAAAATGCGGGAACGCAGTTAGGTCGCGATATTGTTTCGTTCCGCGGTTATCCGGTGGTTACTCCGCAAGGGGGCGCACCTATCTATAACAAGTTCTCGATGGAGTTGCGCTATCCAATTTCTTTGAATCAGTCGGCTACTATTTACGCTTTGCTTTTTGCTGATGCGGGAAATTACTGGACAGGTATTCGTGAATACAAACCTTACGATTTAGCTAAATCATTTGGTGCGGGTGTGCGCGTGTTCTTACCTATGTTTGGTTTACTCGGGTTTGATTACGGTTTGGGGTTAGACCGCGATAAATTCGGACTATCACCTAAAGCAGGAAACAACATTTTTGCAAAATACGGTGAGTTCAGAATCATTTTGGGTCGCGAACCAGATTGATGAAAACAACAGTTACGGCTAACATCACCACATTCGTGTTTCTTTCAACAAAGACAATCTTTTTATACTTTCCGTAACCAATGGAAATCTTCGTTCTGTTTATTGCGCTTCTTCTTATTGCCTTTTTTTCGGGAATTGAAATTGCTTTTGTTTCTGCCAATAAACTACGCATTGAATTACTGAAAGAAAAAGGTTCATCGCGCGCGCGTATTATTGCCGACTTCAATAATCACCCTTCGCAGTTTATCAGCACTATGCTGATTGGTTTAAATATTTCGTTGGTGCTTTTCGGTAGCGTAAACGCCAACTATTTCACACACGAACATTTTCTGTTTCTGCCTGCGGGCGAAATCAAATTGCTGTTAGTGCAAACGGTATTCACCACTTTTTTCATTTTGATTTTTGGCGAGTTGCTTCCTAAAATTTTGTTTCGCGTAAACGCTGACCAAACTTTATTGTTGCTTGCTTATCCTGCTAAATACCTTTTCTATCTACCACTTCAACCGCTGTCGAAATTGTTTCACAACATTTCGCGCTGGTTGATTACAAAAATTACACGAACCGAATTGTTGGAAGGCCGTCAGTCATTTACCAAAGAAGATTTGGAATATTTAGTAAAAGAAACGGCTGTAACCGATGATGATGGCAAGGATGAAGCCGACCATTTAAATTCTGAAATTTTCGAAAAAGCACTTTACCTCAAAGATGTAAAAGTGAGAAGTTGCATGGTGCCGCGTCCTGAAATTGTGGGCATTGATTTTTTAGATAGCAAAGAAGATTTGAAACGGAAGTTCATTGAAACAAAGCTATCGCGGTTGATTGTGTATGATGAAACTATGGACAAACTCCTTGGTTACATTCATCATTTCGATTTGCTCAAAAGTTTTGATTCTATCAAGCAGGTTATTCGTCCGCTGATGGTGGTGCCTGAAAGTATGACTGCACGTGATTTGATGTTACAGTTTATTCGCGAGCGTAAAAATATTGCCTGGGTGGTGGATGAATACGGTGGCACTGCGGGCATTATTACATTGGAAGATTTGATGGAAGAAATTTTTGGTGAAATAGCCGATGAGCATGATGAAGAAGATATGACCGAAAAGAAAATTTCGGAAACGGAATTTGTTTTTGCGGGCAGGTTGGAAGTAGATTATCTAAACAACGAATACGACCTCGGAATTCCCGAAGGAGAATATACCACGCTGTCGGGTTATATCATCAGTGTGTTTGAAGATATTCCTGAGCCGGGAACCAAAATTGATTTAGACCATTTCCATTTAAAAATTCTGCGCGCCAGCGATAAACGAATTGAATTGGTAAACATTCAATTGAAAGCGGAAGAGTGATGAACAGAATTTTATTTCGCTTTATCGCTTTTGTTTTTTTTGTCTCCTTCTCTTCTTTTTCTTTTTCTCAAACAACTTCTGTTTCTGATTTAGCCAATCCGCTTGTTGGCACCAAAGGCGTTTGGTTCTATGGCAGGACAACTCCGTTTGTCACCCCACCTTTCGGCATGACTCATTGGACTGCCTGCACGCGAAACAGTATTATTCATATTCCGAACTATCAGTATTACGACAGAACTATCACCGGCTTTCGCGGCACACATAAACCTGCCATGTGGATGGGTGATTACGGTTATGTAACGTTGAAGCCATCGGCAGGTAAGGTGAGTTTGAAGTTGCTGAAACAGAAATTGCATTTTGCTCACAGCAACGAAATTTCAAAATCCTATTACTACTCGGTAAAACTTCGCACGCAACAATTTCAAAAAATAAAAACGGAAATGACAGCCACCGCGCGTTGCGGAGTTTTGCATTTTGAATTTGAAGGAAAAGAAAATCCTGTTGTTTTTATGGAGGCAAGTCAGTTGCCCGATAGCAACGGCTGGATAAAAATTATTCCCGACAAAAAACAAATCATTGGTTGGAATGCAGACAGACAATCGGCACACCTTGGTCCACCACTTCCGCATTTCAAAGGATATTTTGTAATTCAGTTTGATGAAGCGTTTGAAACTTATGGTGTTTGGAATGGTGATGAATTAAAATTCGATAGCACCGAACAACTCGCAAACAGTTGCGGTGCATGGGTGAGTTTTAAGGCGGGAACCAAATCTATTGAAGCGAGAGTGGCTACATCTTTTATAAGCATCGAGGAGGCGAAAGAAAACATGCAGAAAGAAGTTGCGGGTAAAAGCTTCGAGCAGATTAAAAACGAAACGCAGCAGGAGTGGAATAAATATTTGAGCAGAGTTGAAGTTGAGGGAGTGAGCAAAAAACAACAAGGCATTTTTTATTCTGCGATGTATCATTCGCTTTTATTTCCAAGACAGTTTTCAGAATACGGCAAATACTACAGCGCGTTTGACGACACCATTCACAGCGGTGTTTGTTACAATGATTATTCTTTGTGGGATACGTATCGTGCGCAACATCCTTTACTAACACTTGTTGCACCTGAATATGTTGGTGGAATGGTGCAATCGCTTATTCAAATGTATGAGCAGGGCGGCTATATGCCGAAATGGCCCAATCCCACTTACACCGGAATTATGATTGGCACACATGCCGATGCTGTAGTGGCGGATGCGGTAGTAAAAGGCGTGAAAGGTTTCGATTTGGAAGGCGCCTATCGTGCTTGCATGAAAGATGCAATGGTGCCGAGCAAAGGCGACAGCACTAATCGTTGGGCTGACCGCGCGCTGTGGACTGCTGTGGAAGCCCGTGCAGGTTTAAGTTGGTATATGAAGTTGGGTTATGTGCCCGTTGATAAGACGAATGAATCAGTGTCAAACACGCTCGAAGGGGCATATGATGATTTTTGTGTAGCACAGGTAGCTAAAGCAACCGGACACAATGATGATTACGAAATGCTGATGAAGCGAAGCAAGAATTATGTGAACGTTTATAACCCTGCAACGGGATTCATGGCTCCTAAAAATTCGGATGGCACATGGAATAAAAACACAAGAGCAGGTTTTACCGAAGGCGGACCATGGACTTATCTTTTTGCAGTGCAACAAGATATTCCGGGATTGATAAAACTGCTTGGCGGTAAAGAAACTTTTGTGAAGCGACTCAACAAGAATTTTCATTGGCTGCGTTACTGGCACGAGAACGAGCCGGGGCATCACTACACCTATTTATATGATTATGCCGATGCTGCATGGCGCACACAAAAAAAAGTGGCGCACTATCGCACTATTAAATATCACAATCGTCCGCATGGGTTAACGGGCGATGACGACTGCGGACAAATGAGTGCCTGGTATGTTTTCAGCGCGCTTGGTTTTTATCCGGTTACTCCAGGCACTGATGTTTATGCTATCGGCACTCCGCTGTTTACTAAAGCAACAATTCATTTTGAGGACAAGAAATTTGAAATAATTGCGCACCACGTATCGAAAAAAAATATTTACATCCAATCTGTTTCGCTCAACGGAAAAGTTTTGACTGAACCTTTTCTGCATCATTCTGATATTATAAACGGAGGAAAGCTGGAGTTTGAAATGGGAGGGAAGCCGAAGAAGCAATGGGGAGTTGAGAAGCAGCAGTAGGCCGCAGCAGTGAGCGCCTGGAGAAGTTCCACTTCTTCAAGAAGTGGAACTTCTATTGCGAAAAAGTTATGGTAAGTCTATTTCCTCAACGTGCCAAACACAAAATCGAAAACAGGATACGAAATGTTGAAGTTGTATTTATCCATTTCTTTAAGGTTGTGGTGCTCGTGGTGCAAGTTTCGAAGCGTTTTCAAAAACGGAATTTTATAAATGAAATTGGTTTCGGGTAGGTGGTAAGCGAGATGAAGCCATTCGTAATTGAGATAGTAAGCGAGTGTAGTAACCACATAAATTAAAGCGGCATTGAGCGAAAAGAAATGATACACCAGCGCAAAAACAGGTGCTACAAAAAACAGCGAAAAAAAAATAAGCAGCACCGGAGGAAAGAGAATGATTTTAAAATCGTTGATGCTGTCGCAGTTCATATTTTCATTGGTAAAGAAATGATGGTGCTGTAAAGTATGTCGTTTGAAAACCGCTTTAAGCGGTTGGTAGCGATGGTGCATGGGATAGCGGTGCCCGAAATATTCAAACAGATTGGTGTAAAGAAAGGTAAGCGGAATAACGAGCAGTTGTTTCCAGGTTGGCTCATGAATATTTAAAACACAAACTCCAATACCTGCCGCGCACCAAAGCGTAATGAAAACAAAATGCAGTTTGCCCGAGTAGTTTTTAGTAATAAAATCCTCGCGAAACCGCTGACGAAAAATTTGTGTTTGTTCTGTCATTGCACCTTCGTAAGTTTACAAACGGCTATTGGTTGTGGGCTGTTAAAGTCCCCTTTAGGGGATTTAGGGGTTGCGGTTAACGCCACCGTATAAACCCCCGCTGCCAATTCCTTCACACTAAAGTTTTGTCGCGTTGAATATTTAGGCACCTGTTGTTTTAAAACCACTCTGCCTTCTAAATCCGAAATCTGCAATTCGCAATCCGCAATCTTCTCCCATTCAATCCAGTTGTAATCAAACTGCACATCATTGGTGGCGGGGTTAGGAAAAACTTTTAGCCAGGGCGTTTGAGTATAAATAGGTTTTACATCGCTGTAAACAGTATCGCAGGCACTGCCTGCTAAGCGACCGAGGCGGTAGTTGGGGAAATTAGGCGTTGTATACGTCCAGATTTTTGGCAAAAAAATACTTCGCATTCGAAAGTCACACAAATCTCCTTTTCCATTGGGATTATTTATAGTGCACAGATACCGCTGGCCTCCAGCATTACCTATGTACATCTTTCCATCGGGGCCATAAGTACATGAAAAATATGTGAACGGATAGATTTGCCCTATTGCTGAATCTACGAAAGTGTCCCAGCCAGCGATTGTATCAAAGTCATTGGGAAATTGAGGGCTTTCTAAATCATATTGCAATATCATTTGTCCCATAAAAACATAAAGAAATTTGTTGTTAGGTGAAAAATCAAACGTAATTACGTAATCATTATAATTTCCAAAAGTGTCGAGTTTGATTAACGGATTCAAGTGCTGATAATTGGATAATACTCCAGTGCATCTATCAAAATCAAAAATATTCGTACCATGTTTTACAGCGTCACTGCTTCCGAACTTGGTACCATCTAAAGAAAAGGTGGACTTTAGACTCCAATCTCCTTCTATTGTATCGCCTATACATTGCCTGTCAAATTCTATTATAGTATCTTTATTTACAAGCAGCTTTACAACGCAATTAGTATTTGTCTGTGTAAATAAAACCCACCAATCCCTACCATTCCCGTGTTTGCAAGCCGCCAAATTTGCAAATGCAGGTGGATAGTTTGAAACGATTCTATTCTTGGTTGTTACCTTAAATCCGTTATGAGGAGTAATAATCACCTTCGTCATTTTTACTCTTGAAGCCAGAGTATTCGGGCCATCTCCTGTATGTTCATGTATTAATAATATGACAGAATCATTTTCGGGTTGGTGAAATATTATTATGTCACGAGGGGTGTAATATCCTGTTGCGCCTTGGGTCATGTTATAATAACTCTGAGACCACCACACACCATAGTTTATACTATCTCCATTTTGAATGATACTGCCAGTAGTATCTTTTATCTGCATTCCATTGGTATAGATTAAAAGATTTCCATTTTCATCTGAAAAATATCCAGCCGCTGCCATGAATGGCATATTCCGGTATTTAGGATATACCTGAAGACTATCAGATGAAAAATCACCCTGGCCATTTCCGGAAAAAAATTGAGAAGAATCCTGATATGAAGGATATCTACCCCACAGCCACACATTATCATACTTCTGCGCCTCGCACAAAAGCCCAAAACACAAAAGAAAAGCAAGACCTAAACACCGCATATAGTAAATGTAAGAATTTAGCTAAAGTGAAAGGTTTGCGCGGTTTTCAGAAACAAACAGTTCTCGAAGAGTTTTGTTCAATTCTCTTCGCGTTTGTATCAAAACGCGAAGCATCTTGAACAAAACACTTGGCGTTTGTATCAAAACTCTTCGAGTTTGTATCAAAACGTTTGGCGTTTGCATCAAAACACTTCGTATCTTGTTCAAAACGCGAAGAGAATTGAACAAAACGCTTCGCGTTTGTATCAAAACACTTGGCGTTTGTATACAAACGTTTCGTATCTTGAACAAAACTCCCGGAGTTTGTATCAAAACTCTTCAGAAACAAACTACTCGCGCGCGCGCGTTCTATATTATATAACCATTTCTTTTCTAAAACATTGGTTACCTGTGTTTATACTGCGTTTTTTACGCAAAATATTTTTTTACATTGCGTCCACATTGGAGAACCAAATGTGAAATCATGCATAAATTTTCTCTTTCCATTATATTATTTCTGTCGTTCCTTTCCATATCATTTGCTCAAACAGCCACCGTTCGCGGAACCATTAAGGACGGAAAAACAAGTGAGTTGCTCGAAGGCGCAAACGTGGTGCAGTTGCCCAGCAATGGCACTGTTACAGATGATAAAGGAAACTATGAACTGAAGGTTACCCCGGGTGATGTGATACTTGTTATCAGCTATCTCGGCATGAAAGCCGATACCCAGCATTTTACAGTGAAAGATGGCGAACTCAAAATAGTGAACAAGACTATGGGTGGTGGCCCGGTGGAACTGCAAACCATTGTGGTGGGCGAAAACAAAGTGGGGATCAAATTACAGAAAGCTACGCAGTCGGTAGATGTGATAAAGCCGCGTATGCTCGAGAGTAATAACATTACGAACCTGCAACAGGCGGTTACAAAAATTCCGGGCGTTACAGTGCTTGACGGGCAAATGAGTATTCGCGGGGGAAGCGGTTACGCTTATGGTTCGGGCAGCCGTGTAATGCTGGTGATTGACGAAATGCCGCTCATGACAGCTGACCGTGGCGATATTGAATGGCCTTTTATTCCTGTGGAAAATATTGAGCAGATGGAAGTGAACAAAGGTGCTTCATCGGTGCAGTATGGCTCATCGGCTTTGAACGGGGTTATCAATGTAACAACAGCTTATGCGCGCGATACACCCGTTACCAAGTTCACGGTGTTTTATGAGGGCATGGACAAGCCGCCCGTTGATTCGTTTCGCTGGTGGAAACGCGATGGAAAGGTTTTTCAAAACCCGAATACAATGGGCGTTAGCTTTTTGCATAAGCAAAAATTCGGTGCGGTTGATTTTGTTATCAGCGGTATGATGCAGGGAAGCCAAAGTCATTTGCAGTCGGAGTATGACCACTTTGCTCGTTTCAGTTCTAAAATTCGTTGGCAGCCTGCCAAGTTGAAACGCTTAACACTTGAAGTTTCTGCCAATCTTCTTTATCGCAAAAGCGGATTTCAGTTTTACTGGCAGGATGCAGGCCATCCGTATATCTCGGCTTCGGGAGTTACTTTAAATGAAAGATACTTTCATGCTTACATTGACCCGAAAATTCGGTACGTAGATAAAGGAAATAATCAGCATAAAATTTACGGAAGAATCTATCGGCAAAATAATATTGACGGTGAAACCGATTTCTGGATTTACCGTGCCGAGTATCAGTTTCGCCACGACTTCGGAAAGATTGGTCGCATTCTTTGCGGAGTAAACAACGAGCACTGGATTGTGAAGGATGGAACGCTCGGTCATCACAAAGCTGATTTTGGTGGCGGCTTTTTACAAGGCGAAGTCAATTACAAATGGCTAACGTTTAGTGCGGGTGTGCGCGAAGAATTTGTACGCTTGGATAGTGCTATCACACCAACCATTCCCGTGTTTCGTGCTGGATTTAATTTTGAAATCAGAAAGTATAATTACATCCGTGCATCGTTTGGTCAGTCGTTTCGCGTGCCGAGTATTGGTGAAAGATTTGTGGTGTATCAATTAGCAGGAATTGAAATAAGACCGAACGCACATATTAAACCAGAGAGTGGTTTTACTGCTGAACTTGGTTACAAGCGCAGTTTGAAAATAGGCAACTGGCTGGGTTATTTAGATGCGGTGGTATTTTGGACAGAGTTTAGAAACATGATTGAATTTAAATTCAATGTAGAGTTGGATACGAACTACAATACGCATCTCTATTTCCAATCGCAAAACGTGGCGCGCGCTCGTATTTTTGGTTGGGAACTTTCGGCTTATGGAGAAGGCAAAATCGGTCCCGTTGATTTTACCACCATGTTTGGTTACACATATTTCTACGGGGTAGATTTGAACGATACCATGTATGGCGCGGCAAAAAGAAATGCAAAAGTCGGTAACTTTATTCTTGATGCGTTCACTCACTTCTCATTGCCCACAGCCAAGTCTGACCACGATTGGGATTCGGTTACTGCAGGTATGTTGCGCTATAGAAACCCGCACACGTTTAAAGCAGATTTCGATTTTATTTTCATCAATAAAATTCACCTCGGCACTTCGTTCCAATACTATAGCTATATGGGGCAGATAGATAAAGTGTTCGGAATTTTTATTCCTGATATCAACCGCCTTCGAAGAGAAAACCGAAACAAGGGAGATTTTATCTGGGATTTGAGAGCAGGATATGACATCAATAGAAATGTGTCGCTCAACTTCCTCGTGAAGAATGTAATGAACTCTAATTATGCCATTCGCGTTGCGAAACCTGATAAGCCAAGAACATATACCGTTCAGCTGGTTGTAAATTTTGGCGGCTCTAACAGTTCTACCTCTGCGCAGAATGCTGCGAAGAGAATGGCGGCTATGTAGTTTTATACGAGGGAATTTGGGCATTCAGACATTGGGAGAATAAGGGCTTTTGTTTATTGCTTATTTTTTGGAAACGCGTTTTCTTCTGTCTTCCGACTTCTGACCTCTAACTTTTTGTCTCTCTTTTCTATATTCACGCTTCACACTAACCAAAAACTATTTGACATGACAGACTATACACGTCTCTTCGACATCCCTCATGTGCAGTTAAAAGATTTTCCTCAACCCGATGCATTTGCCAATAAAGTAAATGGCGAATGGAAAAAAGTTTCCACGCAAGAACTGGTTGACACCGCAAACAAAGTAAGTCTTGCTTTGTTGAAACTTGGTGTTCAGCCCGATGAAAAAATTGCGTTGGTATCTACTAGTCGTCCTGAATGGAACATGGTTGACCAGGGAATTTTGCAAACCGGTGCGGTGAATGTGCCCGTGTATCCCACCATCAGCGAAAGCGATTACAAATTCATTTTCAACGATGCCGAAATCAAATACGCATTCGTTACCGACAAAAATTTGTTCAATAAAATCAATAGCATTAAATCTTCGGTTCCTTCGCTAAAAGAAATTTTCAGTTTCGAAAAGGTAGAAGGGTGTAAACACTTCAGTGAGTTTCTCACATTGGCTGATGGAGGGGATTTGAACGAAGTAGAAAAAAGAAAAGCGGCAGTTAAACCATCGCAACTGGCTACTATTATTTATACATCAGGCACTACAGGAAATCCTAAAGGGGTAATGCTTTCGCACGATAATATCGTGAGTAACATTAAAGCCGTAATGCCTGTGTTGCCGCTGAACGAAAACATGCGTTGCTTAAGTTTCCTTCCTCTTTGTCATATTTTCGAGCGTGTAGTAGTGTATGTGTATATGGTTCGTGGTGTTTCGGTTTACTATGCCGAAAGCATGGAAACCATTGCAGATAATTTAAAGGAAGTAAAACCGAATTTCTTTACTTCAGTTCCGCGTCTCCTCGAAAAAGTTTACATCAAATTGCAAGGAGCTGCTGCAAATCTCGATGGATGGAAAAAAAGTTTGTATGACAGCGCCTTGGCGTTTGCTCAAACTTATGATGTGGAAAAGGAATACAGTTTTACAGATAAATTGAAACACAAATTGTATGACAAACTCATCTACAAAAAATGGCGCGAGGCATTAGGCGGTGAATGTATGGGTATATGCACCGGTGCGGCTGCATTGAATCCGTTGTTAGCAAGAGTTTTCACTTGCGCGGGTATTCCAATTATGGAAGGCTATGGACAAACAGAATCTTCTCCGGTAATTTCAATCAATCCGTTTTCGTTAGAAAAAATAAAATTCGGAACGGTTGGAACGGTGATTGATGGGGTTCAGGTTAAACTTGACCACCGCGAAGGCATGGGTGAAGGCGAAGGCGAAATTTGGGCGAAGGGACCAAACGTAATGATGGGCTACTACAAACGCCCTGATATTACTGCTGAAACAGTAACAGCTGACGGTTGGTTAAAGACAGGAGATGTTGGGAAGTTTATAGAATACAAGGGCAACAAGTACATCAAGATTACCGACCGCGTAAAAGAGCTTTTCAAAACTTCGGGAGGAAAATATATTGCTCCGCAGCAGATTGAAAATAAAATGAAAGAGATTCCTTACATCGAACAAATTATGGCAGTAGGAGAGAACCGTAATTTTGTTTCGGCACTTATCGTTCCCAATTTTTTGAATTTATCAGATTGGGCAACCAAGCACGGCATCACAGCAAAATCTCCTGCTGAATTAACGAAGAATGCAGAAGTGCAAAAACTTTTCCGCGATAGCATTGAAGAGAAGAACAAAAACTTCGGAAATTGGGAAACCGTGAAAAAATTTGAATTAATGGAAAACGAATGGAGCATCGATGGTGGGGAGTTAACTCCAACCATGAAAGTGAAACGCAAAGTAGTTCTCGAAAAGTATAAAGACATTGTAGAGAAGATTTACTCTTAGCATACGAAGCCCGAACGAAAAATTGTTCGGGCTTTTTTATTTTCCGGTACCAACTAAGTCACATGAACTTCCTCAACCCATTTTGGGCGCGCAAAAAAATTGCAACACTCGATGCCGATAAAGACGCACACGAAATTGCGCACCTTGCGTTTGAGGTACGTTACGGCACTCCGCTTTTTACCCATTCTATTTTTTCAGTGGCGTTTGCTCGGCAGGCAGCAGTTCCTAGCATTGCAAGGGTTTTATATCGTGGTGGCAAAGGAGGAATCATAACCAACACAAAAAAGCGCAACAACGACACGCTGCTTTTCTTTGGTGAGTTTTACAAGCATGGCGATAAGAACGAAGGAAGAGAAGCGATAGAATTGCTGAACTTCATTCACAGCCATTTTCAAATTACCAACGAAGAAAACCTTTACACGCTCGCCACAATTGTTTGCGAGCCTAAGCGCAATGCCATCTTTCTTTGCAACAAAGATTTGTTTTCGAAAAAAGAATTTCATGCCGTGTATAATATGTGGAAGCGTATGGCGGAGATGATGAGCATTCATTCCATTCCGGAAGACGAAAACAAACTTTATGAATGGTATGAAGATTTTGAAAAGAAGAGTTACGCGTACAGCGATGAAGGCAAAAAAATTGCCGAAGCACTTGCAGCAGAATTTGCAGAACGCTGGTATCCATCGTTTATGCAATATTCCGGAGAGCAGTATTACTACAGTTTGTTCGATGATTTTCTTTTACAAACACTCCGCATTCCAAAACCAAACTTTATGTATCGCTACGGAGTAAAGATTTATATGTGGATTCAACTGCGCATCATCTTCCAACTTTTCCCCGACCCGAGCGACCGCAACGTGCTCGATTACTATACCAAAGATTATCCCGATTATCACATCAGTAAAGTCGGTCCGTTTCCTAAACAACAAACTCACACATGAAAAACTTCAAAGACAAAAAAATAATCATCACCGGTGGAGGTTCAGGCATGGGTAGACATCTTGCTTACCAATTGGCGAATGAAGGCGCGGAAATTTTTATTACTGATATCAACGCACAAACGCTGAAAGAAACCGAGCAGGAAATAATTTCGAAAGGCGGTAAATGCAAAAGCTATGTAGTAGATAGCGGAAGTGAGCAACAGATTTACGCTTTCAAAGAAAAATTTTTGGCAGAAGAAAAATATGTAGATGTGCTTTTCAATAATGCCGGAATGGCTCTTGGCGAAATTGAATTCATGGAAGTAAAAGACGAGCACCTAAAAAAAATTATTGATGTAAACATGTGGGGTGTTATTCATTTCACCCGTGCATTTCTTCCTACTTTAATTTCAAGACCCGAAGCGCATCTCGTAAACACATCGAGTGTGTTTGGAATAATAGGGGTAAGAACACAAGTTCCATACTGTACTACCAAATTTGCCGTTCGCGGTTTTACCGAAGCTTTGCGTATGGAATTGTCAGATACAAACGTTACCGTTTCCTGTGTTCATCCCGGTGGTATTAAAACAAACATTGCGCGCAACGGTATTCATTATAAAGACGGAGACAAAAGTGCCAACCAATTTGATGAAGTAGCTATCACCACAGCCGAAGATGCCGCCACAATTATCATCAATGGAATTAAAAAAGGGAAAGAGAAAATTTTGGTTGGAGTAGATGCAAAACTCATTGATAAAATTGCGCGCTGGTTTCCGGTAAAATACTCTGGTCTGTTCAAATGGATTCACGAAAAGAAATTCAAGAAATAAAATCAGTTCTCATTAATCATAGTAAATGCAATCTCATGAAATTCGAAGAGTATAGAAAACATGATGCCACCTCTCTAGCTGAACTAATCAGAAAAAAAGAAGTTACTCCCACCGAACTTCTCGACATGGCCATCAGGCGCAACGAAGAAGTCAACTCCAAGATAAACGCGGTAGTCACTCCTTTATATAAAGAAGCAGCCGAGCAAATAAAGAACCTCGATGCGAACGCTCCTTTCGCTGGCGTTCCCTTTCTGCTCAAAGACCTCGATGCCCAACTCAAAGGCACGCGCTACACCTGCGGCGCGCGACTGCTCAAAGATTTTGTCTCCATCCAAAGCAGCGAAGTAGTTAATCGAATTCAAAAAGGCGGCCTCGTCATCTTCGGCAAAACCAACACTCCTGAGTTTGGTTTAACTCCCTTCACCGAAAGCGAATTACTCGGCTCAGCCCGCAACCCCTGGAACTTAAATCATACTACCGGAGGTAGCAGTGGTGGCGCGGGAGCCAGCGTAGCAGCGGGCATCGTGCCCATGGCTTTCGCCAGCGATGGCGGAGGCTCTATCAGAATACCGGCAAGCTGCAATGGTTTGTTTGGAATAAAACCTACGCGAGGAAGAATCACCAACGGCCCACATTATGGCGAAGTATGGAGCGGAGCCGTTTGCTCGGGCATCGTCAGCCGTAGTGTGCGCGATGCTGCCGCCTATCTCGATTTAGTAAGTGGAGCTATGAAAGGCGACCCTTATACAATTCCATCGCCAACTATTCCTTATAGTGAAGAAGTAAAGACAACACCGCGCAAACTCAAAATAGGTTACAGCTATCAAATGCCCGAAGGGTTAAAGGCCGATATAGATGATGAAAATATCCGTGCAATAGAAACTACTTTAAAGCTTTTACGCGAATCAGGACACGAAGTAACAGAAGTGCCTCTGCCCTTCACCCATCAACTCAATGCCGAACTTCTCTATATGCTTGTCTTGGGTGAACTAAGTTCCACTCTGGACAACATTGGCGAGCAACGAGGATCCAAACCACAGCGCCACGAACTCGAACCCAACACATGGCTACTGTATAAACTCGGCAAATCTTTCAGCGCCAACGCCTTTGCTTTAGCAAGATTAAAATGGAATCTGGTGAATCGAAAAATGGCCGACTTCCACAACCAATACGATTTGCTACTTACACCAACATTGGGCAGACGACCATTCAAGATAGGCGCATTAAAGAATCCGCCATTTGAAGAAAATGCCTTGCGCATGCTGAATGCATTGGGCATTTCAACAATCGTTCGATATACCGGCATGATTGAAAAAATCGCGGCACAAACTTTTAGCTGGATTCCCTATCCTGCATTAGCCAACATCACCGGACAACCATCTATGACAGTTCCTCTTCATTGGGCTCCCGAAAATCTTCCGGTCGGGGTAATGTTCACCGCGCCATGGCAAGATGAAGCAACTTTGTTTCAGCTTGCAGCACAATTAGAAAAGGCGCAACCGTGGTTTGATAAAGTGCCAAGTCTATAAATATCCATCTGCAATAGTTGTGTATACAACTATTTCGTTTACTTTTGCACCATGGCAAGCATAGAAGAAGAAATAAAACAGCAAAAGAAATTTGACAACGAGCATCAAAAGGCTGCCGTGAATCTTATGTTCACCAGCAACTGGTTATATAATAGTAATGCTTCGCGACTGAAAAAACATGACATTACTCCGGAACAGTTTAATGTGCTTAGAATTCTTCGCGGCTCTTATCCAAAACCGTTAATGCTAGGTGAAATTACCTGCCGAATGCTTGATAAATCCAGCAATGCTACACGCTTGGTAGAAAAGCTTCGCCAAAAGGGTTATGTGGAGCGTGAACAATGCGAAACCAACCGCAGACAGGTAGACATTGTTATTACAGAAAAGGGACTCTCCCTACTTACTAAAATTGATAACGAAGCTGAGGAGTGGAATAACTCTATTAAAACCATTACAAAAGCTGAAGCACAGGAACTGAACAGGATATTGGATAAGTTAAGAAGATAAAATTTTTTAAAACAATACATGTATATACAAGTATTGTTTTTACCTTTGTTGTCGAAATCAAATTCGCAAAACCAAAAAACAAGCAAAATGAAACCAACAATTACACAGGCACTTAAAGGTGCACTTATCAGCGGAGTAATCGCTTTAGTATTTAACCAGATTTGGAGCTTTATTGCCCTTCATTTTTTAGGATCGGTAGCACCGGCAGGGCCATGGGCAATTATGGTGGCAGTATCCTCAATTGCTCCTTTATTATTAGCAGCGGTGGTTTACTTTCTATTGGAAAAATATACCAGCAATGGTTCTAAAATCTTTACGGCACTATGCATAGTTCTAGCCGTGCTAAGCGTTTACGGCAACTTTCAACCTGTTTTACCGGACGGAACAGCTACACCTCAAGGTTTCGCCATATTAACGTTGCCTATGCACTTCGCAGCGGGCTTGGCAGCGGCATTTGGTATTCCCCGTTTCAGCAAATAATTTCAAAAATCTTTTCAAAATTAAAAACAAAATAAAATGTCAACTCAAGCAATTTCAAAATGGTCTATTGACCCCACGCACAGTGAAATTTATTTTAAAGTGAAACACTTAATGATTAACACAGTTACCGGTAGCTTCAATAAGTTTGAAGGTAGCATTGAAACCACTAACGAGGACTTCAACCAAGCAAAGGTTTCTTTCAGCGCAGACATAGCGAGCATTGATACCGGAATGGAAATGCGCGATTCTCATTTAAAGGGAGCAGAATTTTTTAATGCTGAAAAGTATCCGCAATTGAAATTCGAATCTACTTCAATGGAAAAAATTGGGGATGCTATTTATTTGTTGAAAGGCAATATCACCATTCTCGATACCACGTTGCCTATTCAGTTAGATGTAGAATATGGCGGCAAAATGGTGGACTTCTATGGTAACACTAAAGCGGGTTTTGAAATAACAGGCACACTGAACAGAAAAGATTTCGGTTTAGTTTGGGATGGAGTTACCGATACCGGTGGCATTGTGCTGAGTAACGAAGTTAAGTTGGTATTGAATGTTCAATTGCAATTATTGAAATAATAGTAGCAAAATTCAATTTGTGAAATACCTATTACGACCCGATAAAAGTAGATGGCATAAGCAGGATTCTATGAAGAAGAGTGCTTATGCCTTTGTTCCTTTCCAAACAAATTTTGGAGAGTTGTGCGGAATGGCCGATGATGTTGTTTATCGAGGAAAGGGGTTTAGCATGCACCCACATGAAAATATGGAGATAAGCACTATTGTGATTAGCGGTGCACAGGCTCACAAGGACGATACCGGAAGCGAAGGAGTTGTATCCGATAATTCTGTTCAAACCATGAGTGCGGGAACCGGAATTATGCATAGCGAATTTAATGCCTCTGACACGGAATCTTTTCGCAGCTTTCAAATTTGGGTTTATCCGAAAATTAAAAACGTAAAACCACGACACGAAAAGTTTAGTTATGAACCCGAAGACAAGCTCAACAAAATACTGCTTACCCTTTCACCGGATGGCAGAAATGGAACAGCTGTGATTAATCAGGATTCTTTTTTCAGCGTATCTAAATTGATATCAGGAAATACCATAGAATACAAAATGAATATGGCTGAGAACGGAGTTTATATTCATTGTGCTACAGGAAAAGTAAAAATAGATGAGCATGAATTGAATGCCGGAGATGCCTTGGGAGCATATGAAGGGGAGGCTGTGACGATCTCAGCTACATCAGATGCGGATTTAATTTTTGTTGAAGTTCCAATGCAACGCGGCATAAATGTTTAATGCAATTTCATTTCTACTCCACTCAACATTATGTTCGAACCTTTTGTCAAATCAAAATGTTCATATTATGAACGATACATTAATAAGAGAATTTAAAGCTGCTGACGTGAACGCTCCGGTAATAATTCTGTTCGGAGGAAACCCGAACAGAATGAACGAAGTGGTTACCTTGATAAAGAATGTTGGTGGCATTACAGCCATTGGTTCTTTTTCTGAAGAAGAAGGAATGCAATTACTAAAGTCGCTTCCAAAAATTGATTTAGTTTTAATTGGAGGCAGATATACAGATGAACAGAGAAATAGAATTCGTGCCTACGTAAAGCAGCAATTACCGAATACGCAAATAACCGAACCGGGATATCAGTATCCTTACGAAAATTCAGAAATAATTAAAGATATACGGAAGAAATTAAATTTTGAACAATGAAAAAGCAAATTGAAAAAGTTCTCTCTCCACCCCCACCGCATATGGTGGGTGATGGTTTCCGCGTGCATAATTTTTTCCCGGGACCTTATGGTGAAATGACTCGCATGAGTCCTTTCTTTATGATGGACTATGGTGCAAAGATTGAGTTTCCTGCTTCGGAACATCAGCGCGGTGTGGGCGTGCATCCGCATCGCGGTTTTGAAACCGTAACGATTGCTTATGCAGGAAAAGTTGCGCATCATGATAGCGCGGGCAACAGCGGAATAATTGGCGAAGGCGAAGTACAGTGGATGACTGCTGCATCAGGAATTTTGCACAAAGAATATCACGAGAAAGAATTTGCACGCAAAGGCGGAGCGTTTCAGATGGTGCAGTTGTGGGTGAATCTTCCCGCAAAAGATAAAATGAGCAAGCCGAAGTATCAGGGAATTTCTGTTGACCAAATGGGCAAATACATTTTGCCTGACAACGGTGGACGTGTGGATGTTATTGCCGGTGAATTTAAAGGAGTGAAAGGCGCGGCTTCTACATTTACGCCAATGCACGTTTACAATTTGTATCTGAATAAAGGCGCAAAAATCTCTTTCGAATTACCCGAGAATTTCAACACCGGTTTACTGGTAGCCGAGGGAGAAATAAAAGTGAATGATGAAAAAAATGTTCCGCTTGACCACTTCCTGCTTTTCAAAAATTCGGGAACGGAAATTACAGTGGAAGCATTGAGCGATGTCAAAGTTTTAGTGCTGAGCGGTGAACCTATTAACGAACCAATTGTTGCTTACGGACCTTTCCTGATGAACACAAAAGAAGAAATTATTCAGGCGTATGACGATGTGAATAGTGGTAAGTTTGGTGTCCTGGAAGATTAAATCTGAACACAAAGACGCGGAGGCACTAAGTAATTACAAAAAACTTTGTGTCTTTGCGTCTCTTGTAAAAACTAAAAACGTAAAATGAAAATCACCATCGTAAGTGGAAGCCCGAGAAAGGAAAGTGTAACCGTTCGTATTGCTAAATATTTGCTGAAATATTTTTCAGAGAAATATCCGGCCCATCAGTTTCAGTTTGTGGATTTGCGTGAACATGAAATTCCTTTCATTCAAAAAGTGTGGAGCACGATTAACGATGTACCTGCCGAGTTTAAAGAGGTGGCGGAAAAAATTTATTCAGCAGATGCCTTTGTGCTTGTTACCCCTGAATACAATGGAAGTATGTCTTCTGCTCTTCGAAATCTTTTCGACCATTTTCCAAAGCAGACGAAGAAAGTTTTCGGAATTGTAACCGCCAGTGAAGGAGCCATGGGGGGAATACGTGCAGCAGTGGCCATGCAAAATCAAATCTGTGCCTGGTTTGGTATACCTTGTCCCAATATGCTGGTGATAGGAAACATGGCGCAACGCTTTGATGGTAACGGATGTTTGATCGAAGAAAAATTTTCGAACAACATTATGAGCTTTAGCAATGAGTTTATCTGGCTAGCCGAAGCAGTAGCAACTAAAAAGGTGTTTAATGAATAAACTAAAAATGGCTTTGTTGGGTTTGGTCATCATTATAGTGGCCATTCAATTCTTTCATCCTGAAAAGAATGTTGCCGGTGGAGTTCAGGCAAATAATATTGCTTCTGTATATACCACACCCGAAGAAGTGAAAACTATTCTGGTGACAAGCTGTAATGATTGCCACAGCAATAACACTGTTTATCCCAGGTATAATAACATTCAGCCCGTGGCCTGGTGGCTGAATAATCATGTAACAGAAGCAAAAGGAAAATTGAACTTTGATGAGTTTGCAAGTTACAGTCCGCGGAGGCAATACAATAAATTGAAAGAAACCGAAGAACTGCTGACCGAGGGCGAAATGCCTTTATCTTCTTACACCTTCATTCACCGCAATGCGGTGCTTTCGGCAGAACAAAAAGAAACCTTGATTAGCTGGACAAAAAATATTCGCAAACAGATGGAGGCAACCTATCCTATGGATAGTTTGCTTCGCAAAAAGCAAAATCCATAATCATGATTAAGAAAATTCTTTCCGCAAAAATTAATGATTCGCAGGTGAACATTGCCCTGCTCATTCTTCGGGTAACTGCCGGTGTGTTGATGGCGCATCACGGTTACGGAAAACTCACACACTTTTCAGAAATGCAAGCAAAGTTCATGGACTTTATGGGCTTGGGCATGAGCACATCGCTTGCTTTAGTTGTGTTTGCCGAATTTTTCTGCTCGCTACTTTTAATTGCAGGTTTAGCAACACGCTTTGCTTTGATTCCGCTTATCATCACTATGCTGGTTGCTGTTTTTCAAGCGCACAGCGGAGATGTTTTTGGGGACGGACAAACAGCGTTTTTATATCTCGCTATTTACGTTACGCTGTTACTTAAGGGGGCTGGAAAATATAGTCTAGATAATTTATTTTTCAGTAAACTTGGAGAATGAAAGAAGTAACCAAAGAATACACCAACGGAGAAGTAACCATTGTTTGGAAGAACGCGCTTTGCCAGCACTCTGCAAATTGTGTGCAGGGTTTGCCCGAAGTTTTTAATTCCAGAGCAAACCCCTGGATAAAACCCGAGAGCGCCTCAACCGAAGAAATTATGGAACAGGTGAAGAAGTGCCCGAACGGTGCGCTTAGTTTTTACCTGAATGCCGAGAAAAAATAATTAGTTCAGTATGGCATCAATCGGCTTGCCGATTTTTTGCTCGTCTGAAAATTTCTTTCCGAAAAGTTTAGTGATGGTAGCGGCAATTTGTTTCTGATAGAAATGCCCCTTCTTCAACACTCCCTGACTTTTAATTCCGGCACCAATAGCAGCCACCCATATTTTGTTGGAAGAGAAAACCAACCCTCCGTGATGCTTCCACATGTTCATGCCTAAATGTCCGCGACCGTGGTCGCAGGTGATAATCAATGTTGTGTTGTCCTTGTATTGCGGGTCGCTTTGAATAAAATTCCAAAGGTCCTGCATGTAGCCATCGAGTTGGTTCGCGCTGTTGAGATACGAATCGTATTTGCCTTCGTGCGCCATTTCATCAGTTTCATCGAAACCTATAAAGGCGAAGCGCGGATGATTTTTTACGATGTATTCTTTTGCGAAATGATAGGTGAGTGAATCTTCGGTGATAAATCCGTTTGATGCGGGACATTTAGTATCCCAGCCCTGTAACAAAATATTTCCGCTGCGACAAGTGCCGGCAGTGTCTTTAATGTTTACATAAACCGGAACTCCGTTTCGCTTGGTGTTGATGATGCGCGGAAAGGCATCCCAGGTTGCCACCGCAACAATTTTGTTTTTGAAACTTGCATCGGCTTGCAGAAAATCCCAAATGGTATGGTTCGGATTATCGGGATAATCGTTGCTGTTTATTTTGCGGTTGCCCCATCCGCTGAAGATTTCACTATAACCAGGATAAGAAAAACGGTGTATATTGGTTACCTGCATTTTACTGGAGTGTTTTCTTTCGCCAATAATGCTTCCTTGTTTAGCAACGGTGTTCCAGATAAACGGAGTTAGCTTTTCTCTACGGGCAATTGCATCGTCCGCCCAATACTTTTTCTCCAGTGTAGGAATATCCCTCACCAGTTTTTTATTGCCGATTAGTTTTTTCTGTGCGCCTTTAAACATTTCCTGCCAACGGTAGCCATCAAAAGTTACGAGGATTACGTTTTGAGTTTTGGGAACGTCTTGTGCAAATGAAACTGCTACACAAAGAATGAAAAGGACAGAAGGAATTTTGTTCATGATGAAATTTTTAAAACGAAAAATAATAAGGCGCTAACCTAAGCACAAGTGTTTCATGCGTCTTTAACTTGAAGGTTAATTTATCTTTAAGAACACCCCCATCTTTGTGTTGCCATACATCGCGGGCGTTCCATGTGCCTTTGAATTCACCTTCTGCTTTGAAATCAAATTTTGTATCCGACTTATTTGTATTGAATAAAGCTACTGCCAAAGAACTATCTGCAAGATGCTTCATATAAACCTGCACTCCGTTTTTGGTTTGAATCAATTTTGCCTGCTCGCCTTTTTCATCCTGATTAATGGCAAGAATTTCAGGATTAAGCAAAATATTTTTTGTCGGCTCGTTCATACTACGCAAATCGCAACTCGAAAGCAGAGGCGCATTGAGCATACACCACAAACTCATGTGTGTTTGATATTCCAGGTCGCTCAAACCTTTGTATTGACCACCGCCACCGGTCGCTTTTCCTTTTCCATAATTGCCTACAATCATCATGTCGGGGTCGTTCCAATGACCTGGACCGGCATATTTATCAAGGTTCGTTTCCCGCTTCAGAATACTTGAAAAGCTTCCCGTCCAAAACGGAGTTCGTTTCCATGTGTCCATAATATCGGGTGTAGTGCGCCAGTAATTTCCGCCTACCTGTTCGCCCCATTTCCATGGAGCAAAAACACCCCAATTGCAAATACTATAAACTATAGAGCGGCCGGAATTTTTAAGTGCCTTTCCCATAGTTGTGTAACGCGCAATAGCTTCGCTCTTCTTAAGCGGAGCAAAACAGAAATCGTATTTCAGCAAATCCACTCCCCATTCTGCATACACCTTGGCATCAATTTCTTCATGCTGAAAACCACCAAAACATTTGCCACAGGTTTTATCACCGGCATCGGAATAGATACCGAGTTTCAATCCTTTGGAGTGAACATAATCGGAAAGCCATTTAATTCCGTGCGGAAATTTTTCAGCATTCGCTACCGGCTTTCCATCATCATCGCGCGAAACTGCGTGCCAGTAGTCATCCATATTAATGTATTGATAGCCGAGGTCGCGCATGCCGGTACTTACCATGGCATCGGCAGTTTCCATCACCAATTTTTCATCGAGCGTGTTGGTGAAAACATTCCAGCTGTTCCAGCCCATTGGAGGAGTGAGACAAAGTTTGTCGCCAATCTCAATTTTTAGATTCTCGCCTGCTCTTCCTTTCGTGTTGGTTGCCAAAATTTTCACGGTGTAAGAGCCTTTCTCTTTTACAGTGCCGCGAACAATTCCGGTGCTTGCATCAATGCTTAATCCTTTCGGGAGATTTTCCGCGGAGAACGAAATTGGACGTTCGCCTGTTGCCGGAACGGTAAAAAGAAATTCTGTGTTGGGAAAGTTGCCTGTAATTTTTGCTCCGTGAAAAACGGGAACGCCTTCGTAAAGGGGTGAAATGTTTTGCGACTGAATTTGCAGGGAAAGCAGAACTGCTGTTAGGAAAGAAAAGTATTTCATGTGGATTTTATGTTTCAGTAAAATATCGAACAAAATAAACGTTTCATTTGTTGTTTCCTACGTTCTGAATAAAAACAGACCATAAGTAAGTATATGTTTCTTCATTTGCGCCCTAAATTGAAATTCAGAATGAGAAAAAATGTTCTATTGATTGTCTTGAGTTTTTTGTTTTCTGTTTCGCTTTTTTCTCAAACAAAATTTACCATCAGTGGCACCATTAAAGATGGTAAAACAGGAGAGGAGCTAATTGGGGCAACGATTTTTTTGAAAGATACCACCGGCATTGGTGCGGTTACGAATGCTTACGGTTTTTATTCACTCACTATTCCCGCTTCAAAAAAGGAAATTGCTGTTCGTTACGTTGGCTATGAAGATTATAGCGTAACGCTTGATTCGATGAAAAGTCAAAGCATCAATGTTTCGCTTTCGCCTGCATCAAAAACATTGAAAGAAGTAGAAGTAAAAGCCACTAAGAGCAACGAAAATATTACCACCTCACAAGTGAGTGCTATTAAGTTGGATATAAAACAGCTTGAAAAAATTCCTGTACTGTTTGGCGAAAAAGATATTCTGAAAACGATTCAGCTTTTGCCTGGTGTTCAGCCGGCAAGTGAAGGCAATGCAGGTTATTATGTGCGTGGTGGGAGCAACGACCAAAACTTGATTTTGCTTGATGAAGCAACTGTTTATAGTCCTGCGCATTTGCTCGGTTTTTTTTCGGTGTTTAATAATGATGCCATTAAAGATGCTACGCTTTACAAAGGCAATATGCCTGCGGAATACGGTGGACGCTTAGCGAGTGTGTTAGATTTGAAAATGAAAGAAGGCAACAGCAAAGAATATGTGATTGGCGGTGGCATAGGTTTAATTTCTTCGCGCTTGAATATTGAAGGACCAATTGTAAAAGACAAAGGTTCGTTTATCGTAACCGGAAGAAGAACGTATGCCGATTTGTTTTTGAAGTTGTCGAAGAAGGAGAATCTTAAAAAGAGTATTCTCTATTTCTATGACATCAACGCCAAAGCAAATTATCGAATTGGTAAGCGCGATAGAATTTTTCTTTCGGGTTATTTCGGTCAGGATAAATTTGGTTTGCAGGACCGGTTCACTATTGTGTATGGAAACGCTACGGCTACTCTTCGCTGGAATCACATTTTTAGCGACAAACTTTTTTCGAACACTTCCTTTATCTACAATGAATTCAATTATACCATTGGTATAAACGTAGCGAGCATTGATGTGAAATCGCAGATTCGCGATTTTAGTTTGAAGGAAGATTTGGATTACTACCTCAATTCAAAAAACAAATTGAA
Source organism: Bacteroidota bacterium (assembly GCA_947476645.1). Taxonomy (GTDB): domain Bacteria; phylum Bacteroidota; class Bacteroidia; order Chitinophagales; family LD1; genus Bog-950. Next base: position 28,381 of record CANJRM010000001.1, on the reverse strand, counting down.
GTTTGGTTTCCTCACCACGTTTCATACGATTGTTCCCGGTCAGGTTATATCGAGCGATACTGCTCGCATAGGAAATATTATACTCACTAAAAATTATGGATGGGAAAGTTCGGTATATGCGCAACACGAAATTTCACTTTGGAACAAAGTGAATATCAATTATGGCATTCGTCTTTCTGTTTTCAGTCAGGTGGGGCCTTCCAAATATTTCAAGTTTCCGAATGAAGATGCGATTGACACGTTCAATTTAAAGTTAGGGCAGTTTGGTAAAACGTATTTTAATCCCGAGCCGCGCGTTTCTATCAGCTATAATTTTATTCCGAGCATGAGTTTTAAAGCGGCTTACTCGCGCAACGTGCAAAATCTACATCAGCTTTCTACCACTACCACTTCTGCTCCTACTGACCGTTGGATAATGACAAGTAACAACACGAAGCCTGAAATTTCTGATCAGGTGAGCGCGGGTTACTTTGTCAACTTTCATAAAGATATGTTCGAGCTTTCGGTAGAAGGATATTACAAGTGGATGCAAAATCAAATTGATTATAAAAACGGAGCTACGCTTCGTGCAAATGAAGCAGTGGAAACTGAATTGCTGTATGGAGTAGGTAGAGCGTATGGTGCTGAATTTTTCTTCAAAAAGAAAGAAGGAAAATTTACGGGTTGGGTGAGTTATACTTTCTCGCGTAGCGAAAGAAAGTTTCCTACTGTGAATCGCGGAACATGGTTTGCATCACGCTATGACCGTACACACGATTTGAGTATTGTGCTGATGTATGACATTACTCCGCGCATAAATATTTCTGCTACCTGGGTTTATTATACAGGACTTGCCGCTACGTTTCCCATTGGTAAATATGTGTTGAACGGAGAAATAGTTCCGCTGTATGGCGATAGAAATCAAGACCGCTTTCCGGCTTATCACCGTTTGGATATAGGAGCAACTTTTGTTTTGAAGAAACGCAAAACATGGGAACATGATTTGAACATCAGCGTTTACAATTTGTATGCGCGCAAGAACGCTTACAGTATTGATTTTAAAACCGATTACAATACGGGAACAAGCTATGCTGAAAAGACTTATCTCTTCCGCATTGTTCCTTCTATCACCTACAATTTCAAATTCAGTTTTGCACCACTAAAGAAAAAGCAGAAATAATCATGAGAAACATTTTGAGAACAATCGCCATCGCATTAGGTGCTGTTATTGTCAATTCGGCTTGCACCGAAAAAATTGATTTGAAGCTGAAGAACTCTGAGCCGCAAGTAACTATTGAAGGACGAGTGAACGATAAGCCCGGTCCTTATTATGTAGCCATTACCAAGTCGCGACTCTACACCGAGAACAATGATTTTATCGGCATAGGTGGCGCACTGGTAGTTATTAGTGATGATGCGGGCAATATAGATACTCTAGCGCCTGGTTTTATTACCGGTTTGTATCAAACCAATTTTATACAAGGCACGGTTGGCAGAACGTATAAGTTGAGTGCAACCGTTGAAGGCACTACTTATGTTTCGCTTTGCAAAATGAATCCTCCTGTAGATATTGACAGCATTCTTATTTCTACCGAAACAAATTTTCAAGGCGAACTGAAAACCACTACCAAAATGCAAATTCGAGACCCATCAGGAGTGCCCAATTATTATCAGGTATTTTCTGTGCGCGATGGTTATCACGGCCAACATAGCGACCGTCTTTGGGATGGCAAAATTCGTGAGTTTAATATTCCGCATAAGGATTTAGCTTCCGGTGACACATTAGAAGCTGAACTTTGGAGCATCAGCCAACAGGTTTATACTTTCTTCGACCAGTTCGACCAGAATCAAAACAATTTTGGAGCACCAGCTGCTCCTGCAAATCCTGACCCGGTTTACACCCCTGCCGCGATGGGATATTTCAGTGCACATTCCATAAAAAGCAAAACGGTGATTATTCCGTAAGGAACTTAAATTTTGTTTTTTAAACGATTCATGTAGGTTTGATGTAAACCACCACACATGCATCAACTCGCCACCCTCGACTACATTGTTTTTCTATTCTATTTTTTAATTGTTGCCGGATACGGCTTTTGGATTTACCAGCGCAAGAAAAAAGCGAATGCAGATTCCAAAGATTATTTTTTGGCTGAAGGGGCATTGACCTGGTGGGCTATCGGTGCATCATTGATTGCATCAAACATTTCTGCCGAGCAATTCATAGGCATGAGTGGTGCAGGTTTCAAATTGGGTTTAGCCGTTGCGAGTTATGAATGGATGGCAGCGGCAACGCTGATTATCGTTGCAGTCTTCTTTATGCCGGTGTATTTGAAAAATAAAATTTACACCATGCCGCAGTTCTTAAGCACGCGCTATAACGGCACAGTGGCTATGATAATGGCTGTGTTTTGGTTGTTGCTTTATGTAGTGGTGAATCTCACTTCCATTTTATTTCTCGGTGCATTGGCTATCAGTAGTATTTCGGGTTTGAGTTTATCGCTCTGTATGTATTGCTTAGCTGTGTTTGCCATTTTCATAACGCTTGGTGGAATGAAAGTGATTGGTTTTACCGATGTGATTCAGGTTTTCTTTTTGGTGTTGGGCGGATTGGTTACAACATATCTCGCGCTTAATCTCGTTGCAGAAAAATTCGGAACTACCGGTGTGCTGAACGGTTTTCATTTAATGACACAACATGCAGGCGACCACTTTCACATGATTTTGCAACGTGATAATCCAAGTTATTTGGATTTGCCGGGCTTGACTGTTTTGCTCGGTGGTATGTGGATTGCCAACTTCAGTTACTGGGGATGCAATCAATACATTACGCAACGTGCTCTCGGTGCTGATTTGCCGACTGCGCGTAACGGAATTTTGTTTGCCGCGTTTTTGAAATTATTGATGCCGGTGATTGTAGTGCTGCCGGGTATCGCTGCATTTGTGCTGTATCAGCAGGGAAGTTTTCAAACCGAATTGCTGAATGCCGATGGAGTGATTGCAGGTGATAGAGCATATCCTGTTTTATTGAATCTTCTTCCTGCGGGTTTAAAAGGATTGAGCTTTGCCGCGCTTACTGCCGCTATTGTGGCATCGTTGGCGGGTAAAACAAACTCTATCGCTACCATCTTCACTCTTGATATTTACAAGAAAGTGTTGAACAAAAATGCCGATGAGAACAAACAAGTGCAGGTTGGGAAAATAGTTGTGGTTGCCGCTATGCTCATTGCAGTTTTCATTGCTCCGCATTTAGGCATCGACAAGGGCGGATTGAATTACATCCAAGAATATACTGGCTTTGTTTCACCGGGTATCTTCGCCATGTTTATTATGGGTTTCTTTTGGAAGAAGACAACAAGCAATGCCGCGCTCTTTGCAACTATCGGAGGATTTCTTTTTTCGGTGCTTTTGAAGTTTTTGCCAGGCACGATGGATTTATCTTCGCTTGCTTCAATTGGTTTTTCAAGTGCTAATGCAAAAGGTGTTTTTGAAATTCCTTTTTTGGATAGAATGGGAATTGTGTTTGCGCTTTGCATTATCGGCATGTTCATCATCAGCATGTTCGAAAATGCCGATGGCAAAAAAGCACACGCGTTGGAAGTGGACAGTTCCCTGTTCAAGGTTTCCAATTCATTCCTCGTTGGCTCGTTGATTATTGCAGGATTGTTGGTGGCGTTGTATGCAATGTTTTGGTAAGGTTTCTATATTCATTTATTAATCCAACTTTAAATTATGAAAGAAATCCTTCTCTACGGTTCTATTATTTTTAATGTACTTACGAATATCAGTTTCAAATACTCTGCTTTGAACGATGCCATTCCTGCAAAAAAGTGGGGCTATCTGGCGTTGGGTTTGGTTTTCGGTTTAATCAATTCGGTATTGTTTACCGAGGCACTTAAAACCATTCAGATGCAGGTGGCGAGCGCTATTTTCTTTTCGTTGACCATTGTTGGCTTGTCGCTTTCGGCTTACTTTATTTTTGGCGAAGCATTTACCACAAGGCAAATGGTAGGCATAGCGGTAATTATTGGCGGGGTGGTGCTGGTTTCGCTGAAATGATGCATTTGGATAAGCGCCAAATGCGGGCTACGCAAATATTGGCCGAAACACTATTCTTTCCAAATCTTTTGAAAATTCGGTTCGGTGGTTATATTTGCGTCCCTTTTTACCGAAGGGCTGATAAAGATTTGGAGTAAACGAAGGTTTGGAGAGCGTTCCGGCAAAGAGAATTAGGGGCATAGTGCAATGGTAGCATACGGGTCTCCAAAACCCTTGATGTCAGTTCGAATCTGGCTGCCCCTGCAAATAGTGAGTGGTAAATAGTAAGAAGTAACAGAAGACAGAAACACAAAAAGCAATGGATAAAATCACTTTATATTTTCAGGAAGCTTACGATGAGTTGGTTCACAAAGTGACCTGGCCTACATGGGCTGAGTTGCAGGATAGTTCGGTGATAGTGCTTATTACTGCTATTATTATTTCGTTGATTGTTTTGTTTATTGATGTGGTATTTAAATACGGTATTCAGGAACTTTACAAAATCATTATCGGGTAATCATGGCAGATGATAAAAAGTGGTATGTAGTCCGCGTAATAAGCGGACAGGAACGCAAGATACGCGAGCACGTTTTACTCGAAGTAAACCGTTCAAAGTGGGATAAAATCGTTTTGAATATTCTGGTACCTACCGAGAAGATTTATACGATTAAGGCAGGAAAGAAGACCATTAAAGAAAAAACTTTGTTCCCCGGCTATGTTTACATGGAAGTGGAAGACAAAAAAATGAGTCAGGAAATGTGGTCGCATGTTCGTCAGGTGCACGGTGTGCTTGGATTTTTAGGAACACTTTCTCATGCAGAGGTTTTCAAACTTCTTGGTAAGGCAGACGAAATGCTTGAAGCAGGAGAAACAATTGCTGAACCATTTATTATGAATGAAGATGTGAAAATTGTAGATGGGCCATTCAACGATTTTATAGGAACTATTGAAGAGATAAACAACGACAAGAAGAAATTGAAAGTGGTGGTGAAAATTTTCGGACGCAAAACTCCTGTGGAAGTGAGTTTTATGCAGGTAGAGAAGATAGCTTAAATACAAAACGGAATAGGATTTAGTAATTAGAAATACAGAATACAAAACGCAATACAATGGCAAAGGAAATTCAAACATTCATCAAGTTACAGGTTAAGGGCGGACAAGCAAACCCAGCTCCTCCAATTGGACCGGCTCTAGGTTCAAAGGGTGTGAACATTATGGAGTTCTGCAAACGCTTCAACGCGCAAACACAGGACAAACAGGGAAAAATTCTTCCGTGTATTATCACCGTCTATACAGATAAAAGTTTCGACTTCGTAATTAAAACTCCACCGGCTCATGCTATGTTGATGGAATTGACGAAGAAGCAATTGGGTTCTGCTGAGCCAAACCGTAAAAAAATAGGCGTGGTAAGCAAAGACATTATCAGAAAGATAGCTGAAGAAAAAATGCCTGACTTAAACTGTTTCACTATTGAATCGGCTATGAGCATGGTGGCAGGTTCTGCAAAGAGCGCAGGATTTAATGTAGAAGGATACTAAGAATTCGGAATTACGAATGCGGAGTGCGGAATTAAATTCCGAAATCTGAATTCATCATTCATATTTACTAACGAGGGAGGAGTTCATTGCTCCGCCTGACCTCAAAAAACTAAACCAATGAAATTATCAAAGAAAAGAAAAGCCGTGGCTGGCAAAGTAGATGCTAACAAGCTCTATTCATTAGCCGATGCTTCCAAAATTGTAAAGGAAGTAACTACCTGCAAGTTCGATGCATCTGTTGACTTGCACATTCAATTAGGTGTTGACCCTAAGAAAGCCGACCAGGCTATTCGCGGTACAACCGCCCTTCCACACGGAACGGGAAAAACCAAACGCGTTTTGGTTCTCACTACTCCAGATAAAGAAGAAGAAGCAAAAAAAGCAGGTGCTGATTTTGTAGGTCTTGATGAGTTCGTTCAAAAAATTGAAGCGGGCTGGATGGAATTTGATGTAGTTATAGCATCACCAAACGTAATGGCAAAGATTGCGAAAATAGGTAAGGTTTTAGGACCTCGTAACTTAATGCCGAATCCAAAGTCAGGAACGGTAACACCGGAAGTTGGTAAAGCTGTAGGTGAAGTAAAGAAAGGTAAAATTGCATTTAAGGTTGACAAGTTCGGAATCGTTCACACTTCAGTAGGTCGTGTGTCGTTCAGTGCGGCTCAAATCAATGAGAATGCAGAAGCCCTGCTTCAGACTTTATCGAAAATGAAACCGGCTACTGCTAAAGGAATTTATTTTATGGGAATCAGCATGGCTTCTACTATGAGTCCGGGAATTAACGTTGATTACAAATCGGTAGGAGGACTACAATCTTAATAAGAGACGTTAGACTTTAAATAACGAATCAAAAAAAACAGCAAATGGAAAAGAATCAAAAAAATCAAGAGATAGCAACGCTGAAAGAAAAGTTCAGCAATACTTCATACTTCTACATTACCGATTCATCTACTTTATCAGTAGAAAAAATCAATAAGTTCCGCAGACTTTGTTTCAATTCAGGAATTGAGTACCGCGTATCTAAGAACACCCTTATCCGCAAAGCTTTAGAGCAAGTGGGTGTTGGTTACGAAGAAATTTATCCGCTTTTAAACGGACCAACAGGCGTTATGTTTTCGGCTGACGGTGCAGCACCGGCTAAGGTGTTGAAGGAGTTTAGAAAGACAAACGACAGACCCGTATTGAAAGGCGCTTACATTGATGCTTCAGTGTTTGTAGGCGATACACAAATTGACGTGTTGGCTAAGTTGAAGAGCAAGAAGGAATTGATTGGCGAAATCATTGGCTTGTTGCAATCACCAGCCAGCAATGTTATCAGTGCATTACAAGGTTCATCTGCTCAAAAAATTGCCGGCTTGGTAAAAGCATTGGAAGACAGAGCAAACTAATTCCGAATGCGGAATTTAGGATTCAGAATAAATACAAGTCCGTTCATTTTTGAACGGACTTTTTTATTTATGTAAACACAGTTAACGCAAAACTATACATGGCATTCTACGATTTAAGCAAAACCGAAAGACAGAAACTGGTTGATGAAATCAACTATGCGGTGCGTACGCAAACTGGCCTTGGCGGAACGACAGTTGATGAGAAAGGTTGTCTTAAATTCACTATGGAACATAGGAGAATGAAGACATAATAAAAAATGCCCCGAAAAAATTATTGATGAACACCACCGCTATAAAGACTTTGCCATAAAAGCAAATTACGAAACGATAAAATATAGTAGAGAATTGTGGGATGTAAGTGAAACTTGTGTTTCGCATCTATTTATTCATTTCCACTTCCCGCTAAATTCCTATGTTTGAAAAGCATGAAAAAGTTAGAGTCAAGAAATCCGAATTTTAGAGCGTATGTGGAGTTGATGGTTTCGCGCAATAAGTTTATGAATTGGATGGGTTTTAGAATGACAAAAATTGAAGCTGGGTATTTAGAAGGCGAGCTTGATTTTAAAGATACACTTGAACAGCAAAACGGCTGGTTACATGGCGGAGCCATAGCTACTATATTGGATATGGTAGAGGGATTTGCTGCATATTCTTTGGTGGAAGAAGGACAGAAAGTTTTTACTGTGGAAGCAAAGGTTTCCTATTTCAATCCCGGTGATGCGCAAAAATTTTATGCGCGCGGGGGCGTTATTAAGCCGGGCAAGCGATTTCATTTTTGCGAAGCCGAAGTTTATTATTTGAAAAATGGAGAAGAAGTAATAGTAGCGAAAGGAAGCGCGACTATGGCTGTAATCACCTCTCCCTAACCCTCTCCGAAGGAGAGGGAATAATTTAGTATCAACATGAAAGAGGCATCTATTTTTACAAGACAAAACAAGTTCCTCCCCTTCGGAGAGGTTAGGAGGGGTGAATGGCACAACTAAAAGCAACGTACAAGCAAATACTCATCATCTCCTTGCCACTTATCCTCGGCAACACGGCATGGACGAGCAACGGTGTGTTCGATACAATTTTTGTTGGCAACCTCGGCAAGGTTGAATTAGATGCCATCGGCTTTGCATCCATTTTTTATTCGGTTTTGTTTATGATGGGCTTCAGTTTTACACGCGGCACACAAATGCTTATTGCGCGCAGAATGGGAGAACTCAACAAACACGAGGTAGGAAATATTGTCGACACCACAATCGTGGCTATGCTTTCTGTAGCAGTACTGTTTTTTGTGTTACTGAAAGTTTACACGCACCAGATTTTGAGTTTCATGCTGAGCAATCAGGATATTATTTCGAAGAGCGAAGAGTTTTTGAATTACCGTTTATGGGGATTGCTGCCGAGTTTTGTAAGTTTTGTTTTCATTGCGTTTTACTCGGGCATTGGGCGCACACCTATTCTTGCTGCATCAGTTGGAGTAATGACTTTCTTCAACGTGTTTCTCAATTACGGTTTGGTGTATGGTAAATTCGGATTGCCCTGCATTGGCATTGGAGGTTCAGGTCTTGCTACTTCTATTTCTGAAACGCTGGCGGTGCTGGTTTTGTTTCTCGGCACTTTCTACAAACACCGCATTCACGATTTCTCTTTGTTCCGTTTTAAAAAATTCGATGTGCCACTCATGAAACAAATGAGCAACATGGCTATTCCGTTAATGATACAATCAGGTGTTGCCGTAGGTTCATGGCTGTTTTTCTTTGCGCGCATTGAAACGGTGTTAGGAAAAGATTCACTCGCTATCTCCTCTATTTTTCGTCAGTTGATTTTGTTTTTCACTATTCCTACCTGGAGTTTGGGTTCTACTGCCAATACGCTTATCAGCAATATGGTTGGGCAAAAAGATTATAGTGGAATTAAAACGGCAGTGCGCAGAATTTCGTTGGTGAGTTTGTTCTTTGCAGTTATTTCCTGCTTAATCATTTTGGTGTTTCCGAGATTCTGTATCGGCATTTTTACCAGTCCGCAGGATTATGCGCTTATTCCTATGGCTACCGAAATTCTGCCTGTAATTTTTGTGGTGTTCATTTTAATGTCGTTCGCAAATATTTTGTTCAATGGCGTAATCAGTCTTGGTGATATTTATATAGCGCTCGGAATTCAGGTAGTGGTAGTGATTGTTTACATCGTATATTTTCAGGTAATGTTTGCCATGCCGTTTGTAAGCACGTTCTGGATTTGGACAGCAGAGTGGGTTTACTGGCTCACCAATTTACTGGCTTGTTTAGTATTCTTTAAATACAAACACCTCGAAGTAGTTTAGAAGAAAATACGAAACAGGAAACACGAAACATGAAATGTTGGTAAACGGAGTTTGGGATTATTTCGTATTTCTAACTTCGTATTTCGTAATTTAAAAGATGGAAGAAAACGTAATCAGCTATTCAAACGTTAATATTTATCAGGGCAACTCGCTTGTTTTGAGCGATGTGAATTTTGAAATGAAGCAAGGAGAATTCATTTACCTGATTGGCAAAACGGGTGCCGGCAAAAGCAGTTTCATTAAAACGCTTTATGCCGAAGTTGCCATAAGAGAAGGCGAAGCAACTATTTGCGGTTACAATTTAAAGCAGTTGAAAAAAAGTGAAATTCCTTTTCTGCGCAGAAAACTCGGAATTGTATTTCAGGATTTTCAATTGCTGAACGATAGAACTGTTCATTCCAATCTCGATTTTGTTTTGAAAGCTACCGGCTGGGAGCACAACGAGAAACGGGAAGAGCGAATTGCAGAAGTGTTGAATGAAGTGGGGCTATCGCATCTCATTGCTAAAATGCCTTATCAAATTTCAGGTGGAGAGCAACAGCGCTTGGTTATTGCTCGGGCGCTTCTTAATAACCCACCTCTACTTATAGCTGATGAACCAACAGGAAATCTTGACCCCGAAACTTCAGATGATATTATAAAGCTGCTTATTAAAATCAATCGTGAACACAACACCAGCGTGTTGATGGCTACACACAATTACCAATTGATTGATAAGTATCCTTCGAAGATTTACAGTTTCTCCAACAACTCTGTCAATCTGGAAAAAGGGATTTACATGAAAAATTTAGGAGATTAGAATTTCCTTACCGTAAAATGGAAAGTAGTTCCCTTTCCGTTTTCACTTTCGAACCAAACTTCGCCATGATAGTATTCTACAATTTTTTTGCAGATGGCAAGTCCGATTCCCGTTCCGTCATATTCGTTTTCGTTATGAAGGCGTTTAAACATTTGGAAAATTGTGGCCGAGTACTCTTTTGAAATTCCTATACCATTATCGGAAACGGTGAACGTGTAGAAGTTGAGTGAGTTGGTGCAACTGATATTGATAGTCGGCACTTCGCTCTTATTAAATTTTAAACCGTTGCTTATTAAATTCTGAAACACGTGATACATGAGTGACGAATGCACATTATTTACAATCGGCAATTCTCTATTAATATTTATTTGACCGCCTGTTGTTGTCAATTTATCGCGCAACTCAAAACGGATAGTGCTCACCACATCGTTTAGGTTTACAGGAATTGGTTTCGGAAGATTTGTTCCAATGCGGCAATACGCCAACACATCATCAATCAATCGTTCCAATCTTTTTGCACCAAGGTGCGAATAGTCCACAAACTCTTTTGCTTCGGGGTTCATAGTGCTGCCGTGCTTACTCAAAAGCAAACCCATGAAACTCGAAATATTTCGAACAGGCGCTTTCAAATCGTGCGAAATAATATAAGCGAACTGTTCCAAATCAGAATTCGAACGTCTCAGTTCTGAAGTCTGCAACATCATTTGTGCATTCGAGGCTTCTAATTCTTTTTCGGCTTTGCGGTTGTAAAACACAAACTGATAAACAGCGAGCAACATGAGCATGAACTGCAAAATCACTCCCATACGCGCCATCAAAATCTGGTCGCCAATCAAAAAATTGCTGGAAGCAAAAGCAGGTTCAATAAACTCATAAGCATAGATGTAAAGCAATGGAAGAACAACACCTAAAGATATGTAGCCTACCTTTTTTACATCGAAAAACAAAAACGGAATCACCACCGAAATGATAAAGTAATTCAACCCTTGTGCGTGTGGACCTATGTAAAGTGCGCTCACAAAAAGAGTAGTGTTCATGAGCACAATAAAAAGCAGACGCGATAAATTTATTTTCCCGAAAGCATTCAACACTAATAAAAGTATAGCTGAAAATGTAAGACCGAGCATGATTCCGAACCACTCCCATTTGTCCCAAATAATTCCGAAACTCAGATATAGAAGTGAGCCTGCAAAATAGATGAGAGCAATAAAATTAGAGATGCGCACATGTTTCCGGTCGTTTCTTTCAATTGCAAAATCAGCGCCTAAATTTACAAGCGAACGGTAGATGGCAGTAAACGGATTGATTTCGTTGTTGTGTACTTTTTGTTCATACTCAACAGCTTTATCGGTCAAGGTAAGTTCAGCCGCACTGGTGTAATTATTTGCCATTCCTTCTTGTTGAGCTACAATTTCGGTCTTGTTTACTTTTTCCACCGTCAAAAGTTTCATGAATCTACGGTTAATTCGTTTTAATCACGTTCCACTTTTTAGACAGAACTAAATAACAGTAAAAACAATCCTGTTTTTAATCTCAAACACAAAGGGAAATAAGAAGTTAATAATGACTATCGGTTACTGCTTCTTCCTCACAATTTTCGGATCAAAAATTCCGCTCACATAAAGCGCGTTGTGAAACACCAGTGCAGTAGAAGCTGCACTTACCTGTTTGCCATCGTCAAAATATTCAACGGTTCTCGTTTTTGCAGCAGGGTTAATTCGGTAAACGGTAGAAGGCGATAAGTTCTTTGCATCCTTATAATGTTTCAGAAATTTAAGGAAACGAAGATGGCAAGCCACCAACAAATCATCGCCATCAAAACGAAGATTGTCGGCTCCTTTTGCTTGTGCTATTACTTCGCGGTTAAGCATTTTGCCCTCTTTAAAATCAAATTGCCAAACTTTATTCTGCATGGTAGAAACCAGATAAACTTTGCCGTTCTTATTCGTAATGCCATTGGTAAAACAATATTTTTCAGAAGCCACCGAACATTTAGTGCCATCCCAAAAAATGATTTGCGCCTTCTTCATTTTGAAAAGAATTTCGGCAGCATTACCTTGCTTCTTCGCATCGTTGCTCACGAGCAAAGTGCCGTCAGCAAAACCCGTAACTGCGTTAGGTGAAGAAATAAGCGGATTAACAATTTTGTTTTGAAAAACAATTTCATCTTTCAAAACCCGATAGCGCAAAATAGAATTGATATGCTTTTTGTGTTCGTGGTTTACTACTAACAGAATTAAATCTCCATTCACTTTTACTAAATCAATGCCATGAGGATTGAAAGATAAATCACCTGGTTCGTTAGTGCGTTTCAATATTTTATTCGCTCCTGTTTCGGGATAGTACACATAAATAGTTCCGTAATTTTTTTCGCTTTTCCTTCTCGCACTACACGAAAGCAACAAACGCGGCTCTTCAGTAATGCTATCAACCACCATATCTTCGGGTCCTATGCCAGTTGTAATTACTTCGTCTTTGGTTTGATACGTTTTAGGAAGTGTAACACATGATGAAAGTGCTGCAAAAATTAAAAGCACCGAAATAAAATGGAGATTTTTCATAGCCGAAATTGAACGTGTGAAGTAAACATGTTTCTTTGCAAAGTGTTATTTGTATTTTCATTTTAATAAGCACATTAGCGCAATCATGGCGGAAAGTTTTGAATCCATTCAATCTGATATTAAGAACAGGAAGTTTGCTTCGGTTTATTTTTTCTGTGGCGAAGAAGATTTTTTTATTGATGTACTTACCGATTTAGTTGAAGCGCACGCGCTGAACGATATGGAGAAAGCGTTCAATCAAACTATTGCTTATGGCAAAGACATGAATGCGCGTATTGTGCTTGAAACCTGTGGACGTTTACCCATAATGGCAGAGCGGCAATTGGTGATTGTTAAAGAAGCGCAGTCACTCAGTTTAAAGGAAGAAGAAGAGCAACAATACCTTCGTTATATTAAGAACCCCGTAAAGAGCACCATTCTTGTTTTTGCCTGGAAACACGGCACACCCGATGGCAGAAAATCGTTTTCGAAGGAAATTAAAAAGGCAGGCGTTTATTTTGAATCGAAACCGCTCTACGAAAATCAGGTGGCTCCTTGGGTTAAGAGTTGGTTGACTGCGCGCAAATACAAAATTGAAGAGCAGGCGGCTGAGTTATTAGTTGAATTTACGGGAGCCGATTTGAGCAAGGTTGCCAATGAGTTGGAGAAACTAATCATCAACAAACGGGCAGGCGCTACCATTACACTTGATGATATTGAAACGGGAGTAGGCATCAGCAAAGACTTCAACGTGTTTGAATTGAACAACGCGCTCGGCAGCAAGAACAAAACCAAGGCATTTCAGATTGTCAACTACTTTGCAGCTAACCCCAAGAACGGACCTTTTGTTTTGGTGCTGGGAACCTTGCAGGGATTTTTTTCAAAAGTTTATTTGGCTCACCAAAACAAGAATGCACAGGACAAAGACCTTGCTTCTGTTCTTAAAGTGAACCCATTTTTTGTGAAGGATTATAAAACTGCTTCACGAAATTATAGCGAGCAAAAGCTGGAACAGATTTTTTATTTACTCGAAGAATACGACCTGCGGTCTAAAGGCGTGAACTCTACGAACAATATTAAGGAAGGTGAATTGCTGAAGGAGCTGGTGGCGAAAGTATTGGCTTAAGAAGTTGAAAGAGTTTTTCTTGTTACCTGTTCATCATTTTTTATTTCCTCAATCAGTGTTTCCACAGAGTCAAATTTCTTTTCCTCTCGAATGAAATCAATGAACTCAAGTGTGAGTGAGCTACCGTAAATGTCTTTATCGAAATCAAGAATGTTTACTTCAATCGTTTGTTCCTTGCCCTCGAAAGTTGGATTGTAACCAATACTCAACATGCCTTTGTAGATGTCTGACACTTTAGAAGTGTCAGACACCTTCACAACATAAATTCCTGTTTTAGGAATAAGCTTGTATTCATCATTCACTTGAATATTAGCAGTAGGAAATCCAAGTTTTCTACCATTCTGCAAACCACGCACGACAGTGCCCGTTAGTTTATAGCTATGTCCGAGTAATTCGTTGGCGAGTTTTATTTCTCCATGTTGAAGCGAGTTGCGGATTTTGCTGGAACTTATGCCGATATCATCTAACGTTTCTTTCGAAATTTCTTCCATCGAATAGCCATACTGCTCTTTCATTTTTTCGAGCAAATGAAAATCTCCGCTTCGGTTCTTTCCGAATTTATGGTCGTAACCAATTACAATATTTTTGGGTTGAAAATTCTTCACCAAAAAATTAGAAACATATTCTTCCGCACTTTGCTCAGAAAAATCTCTGCTGAAAGGAACAATCACCAGATTATCTACTTCATACGTTTCGAGTAAAGAAATTTTTTCTTCAATCGTATTCAGTAGTCGAAGTGATTTGTTTTCGGGATTGATAACAATGCGCGGATGCGGATGGAAAGTGATGATGATGCTTTCTCCGTTATTTTTCTTTGCCTGAATATTGATTCGTTCAATCAGCTTCTGATGACCTTTGTGCACGCCATCGAAAGTGCCTATGGTAAGCACCGAGTTTTTGAAAGGGGGAAGATTATTTAAGTCACGAAAAACGCGCATGGAAAATAGTTAACGGTTAACAGATAGCGGTTAATAGTAACAGCCAATACAAATGCAATGTTAGCTGTTGTTGGTGTTATCGCCAACAACAGTTTCTGAAATCATGGTTACACATTCTTCTACAGTCATGGAATTACTCAATTCGTAGTTGCCAATTTTTGTGCGGCACAACGCTTTTAAATACGCTCCGCTGTTTACTGCTTTACCAAAATCAAAAGCCAGTGACCGGATATAAGTTCCCTTACTACACAAAACTCTGAATTCCACTTGTGGCAAATCAATCTTCGTCAGTTCAAATTCTTTTATCTCCACGGTTCGCGTTTTCATTTCAACCTCCTTTCCTTTTCGCGCTTGTGCGTAGGAAGTTTTGCCGTCAATTTTAATGGCAGAATAAATTGGCGGCATCTGCTGCGTTACACCAAAAAACTTTTTCACCGCTTCATTCAATAAATTCTCGTTGATGTGTTCAACAGGAAAAGTTGCGTCAACTTCCATTTCAGAATCGTAAGTAGGTGTAGTGGCACCCAACAAAATAGTTCCGGTGTATTCTTTGTCCATTCCCGTGAGTTCATCAATGCGCTTCGTCATTTTGCCTGTGCAGATAATCAGCAGACCAGTAGCCAACGGGTCGAGAGTACCCGCATGACCTACCTTAATTCTGTTTCCTAATTTTCGTGTAATAGAATAGCGAAGTTTGTTGACAACGTCAAACGATGTCCAGGTGAGAGGTTTATTGATGAGAAGAATTTCTCCTTCGGCAAAATTCATTACTCGGCTATTTCCAGTTTGTGACCCAGAGCGAGCATAACCAGAATGGTTACACCGAGAATAATGCGGTAGTATCCGAAAAACTTTAAGCCGTAGCGGGTGATAAGCCCTATAAAAAACTTAATGGCAATCATTCCTACCACAAACGAAATCACATTTCCAATCAGCAATACATTCACATCAGTACCACGGATGACGTTAAAATTTTTCATCAGCTTATATAAAGCCGCAGCGGTTATAGTAGGCACAGCAAGGAAAAAAGAAAACTCAGCTGCTCTTTTAATATTCAGTTTCTGTTGCAAGCCGCCAATGATAGTTGCCGCAGAGCGTGAAACCCCGGGTATCATGGCAATGCATTGATAACAACCAATCAAAAACGCCTGCTTCCAATTCGCTTTCAAATTTCTCAAAACTTTTCTGGTAACCTCCACACCAAATTCATCGCGTTCTTTCAACAGCATTTTGTCATCGTCATCATGAATGTCTTCAATTTGTGCGTGAAAAATCTTATCGGTAAAGATCAAGATTACCCCACCCACCAATAGTGATACTGCCACAGTAGTTACGCTCGACAAAAGCGCGTCAATATACTTGTTAAGTAAAAAGCCAAGTACCGCAGCAGGAAGAAACGCCACCGCGAGTTTGAAATAAAAATCGAACGATTGAAAAAATCTGCGCCAGTACAGAAGCAGCACAGACACAATTGCCCCGAACTGAATATTTACAATATATATATTGGTAAAAGCGCTCTTCTGCATTTTCAATGCAGCTTCGGCAAGTATCATATGCCCTGTTGAAGAAACAGGGAGAAATTCAGTTATCCCCTCTACTACAGCCAGGATAACTGCCTCGGCAGTGGTCATTATTCTTTAGGTCTTTTGAGTATCGCAAAAATTTCAATTCCAAATCCGAACATGATAACGATAGGTGCGAGTGTAATTCTTCTGAAACTGTAAATTTCTTCCTGCGGAAAAATATTTCGGTCGGTTGTTGCACCACCGCTCATCAATGCAAAACCAATCAAAATTACGATCACACCGGCAATCATGATGATGTAATTTGTTTTATCGAAAATGAATGGAGTAATAGCTGCTGAAGGAGTATTTGTTTTTGGTGCAGAAGCGACAGTTTGTTTCGCTTTAGTTTGAGGTTGTTGCTTAGCCATAATTTCTTTTTAATAAAGGTCCTCTACTTTTAGTCGCAAATAACGAAGAACTGCTGTGAGGGTGCTTAAAAACGCAATCAAAATTCCAAACGTCATAAGCCCCGCAAACAGGACGGCAAATGTAACCAAATCACTAAGCAAACCAAGCTCAGGAAGTGCATAGTCGAAGTAGTAAAGCAGTGTTGCCACCAGTAAACTTGCCGATAATCCGCTGATGAAACCGTTCAATAAACTTCTACCCAAAAACGGTTTAATAATGAACCAACGTGTAGCACCAAACAGTTGTTGTGTCTTTATAATAAACCGGTTCGAAAACATGACCAACCGAATAGTATTGAAGATAAGCGACACCGCAAAAATTAAAAACGCAATAGCTACTATCAATACTACAAAGGTGGCACTGCGCACATTTTTATCGAGCGACTCCAACAGATTGCCTTGTATGTTCACCAGTTTAACATCGGCAAATTTTGACAAATCCTTCTTTATCATTTCGAAACTATCCTTGTTGGCGTAGCCCTCAAACAAATTAAGATTGAATGAAGCATACAGCGGATTGTACCCCAGTATGTCTAAAAAATTTTCTCCCAAATCTTTTTGTAAAATTTTTGCAGCTTCTTCTTTAGAAACAAAAAGTGTGTTTTTTACATACAGCTTCCCTTGGAGTTTCGTTTTAAGCGAAGTGATTTCGCTCGGGTTTATATTATCCTTGAGCACCAGTTCCACGGTAAGGTTTTCTTTAAAGTCTTTCGAAACTCTTTTGGCCTCAATACCTAAAACAGCGGCTAAACCCAATACAAACAACACGAGGGTAATACCGAAAATAGAATAGAAATAGGAAGTGCGTTTGCTGTTAGCCATGCTTGATTTTCGGTGGTAAACTTATCCTAATTCAGTTGAGTTCGCAAAACAGTTTTGCAGATTTTGTATGTTGAAAGCCGTTTTGATTGTGCACTAAAGGAGCAGATGCAACGCTATTTTTTCAGCGAATAAAAACTGCTTACCAACAATAAATTTTATTGAGTTTGTTGTTTAATGGAAAAATATACTTTTGCGCGCTGTAAAAAAAGGCACACGCTTATGTTTTGGACACTCGAATTAGCATCATACCTCGAAGACGCGCCTTGGCCATCTACTAAAGATGAGTTGATTGATTACGGAATTCGTTCCGGTGCGCCAGTGGAAGTAATTGAAAACCTACAAGAATTAGATGACGATGGCGAAAGCTATGAAGGCATCGAAGATATCTGGCCCGACTATCCCACTAAAGAAGATTTCTTCTTTAATGAGGATGAGCATTGAAAAAAAATAATGGTTTGCTGTTGACTGTTCACGGTTAATACAAAAAACAAAAGCCACTCTTTCGGGTGGCTTTTGTTTTTTTGTATTGGCACAGGCTGCCTATTATAAAATCAACATGGCATCGCCATACGAAAGGAATTTATATTTCTCCTTAGCTGCGCTTTCGTAAGCTTTCATTAATAAATCATAACCGCAAAACGCTGCCGCCATAATCATTAAGCTCGATTTTGGTGCATGGAAATTAGTCAACATAGTATTTGCAATGCTGAAATCGTATGGCGGGTGAATGAAAAGGTTTGTCCAGCCGTTGAATGGTTTCAAATAATGCTCGGCAGAAACTGCCGATTCAATAGCACGCATAGAAGTGGTGCCTACAGCACAAATTCTTTTGCCATTATCTTTTGCATGGTTCACTGTCTTCACTGCTTTTTCAGGAATATTAATTTCCTCGGCATCCATCTTATGTTTCGAAAGGTCTTCCACATCTATAGTGCGGAAAGTTCCTAGACCTGTATGCAAAGTTACTTCTGCTAGTTCCACTCCTTTAATCTCCATCCGCTTTAATAACTCGCGACTGAAGTGCATACCGGCTGTTGGTGCAGCTACTGCTCCTTCTACGCGCGCAAAAACAGTTTGGTAACGCTCTGCATCTAACGGCTCAACATTACGCTTAATATATTTAGGTAGTGGTGTTTCTCCCAAGCCGAAAAGAATTTTCTTGAATTTGTCGTAGTCGCCATCAAAAAGGAAACGAATAGTTCTTCCGCGTGAAGTGGTATTGTCTACTACTTCTGCAATCAAATCATCGTTAGCTCCGAAATACAATTTATTTCCTACGCGGATTTTACGGGCAGGGTCAACCAACACATCCCACAGAAATTGTTTTTGGTTCAACTCGCGCAAAAGGAATACTTCAATCTTAGCACCTGTTTTTTCCTTGGTGCCATAAAGACGCGCAGGAAATACCTTTGTGTTGTTCAGAATAAGCACATCACCATCGCCAAAGTATTTGAGGATGTCGTGAAATTTTTTGTGTTCAATTTTTCCCGTTCTGCGGTCAATTACCATCAGTTTACTGTCGTCACGGTTTTTTGCGGGATACTGCGCTACTGCGTCTTTCGGGATGTTGAATCCAAAGCTGGAGAGTTTCATTTGTATATTGGTTTTGAATTTTACGGAATTCAAAATTTCAGAACGTTTCTGAATTTTCGAGGGCGCAAAAGTAACCGCAGAATCGGATTTGACAAGTAAAAATGTGGTTTCTATTGCCTTTTTAGCAATAAGGGAGAGGCTTCATCGGACTCAGCATCACATTTCTCTTTTGATTTGTTACGTTTGCCGCGTGAGCATTTTCTTTCAGATTTTATGGCAAAGTTTGGTTTTATCCTTCGCTGAAATACGCGCTGCTAAACTTCGTTCGACACTCTCTCTCATTGGAATCAGCATAGGTATTCTCTGTATTATTTCGGTTCGCACGGCTGTAAACTCTATGCAAATGAATATTCAAAATTCATTGGCATCATTTGGAAACGATATTTTGTATGTGCAAAAATGGCCCTGGATTTGGGGTGATGACCGAAATTATCCGTGGTGGAAATATTTGAACCGCCCCGGCACTAATCGCAGAGAGTTAGACCAGTTGCAGGAAAAAATGAAAGGTGCAAAAGGAATCTGCATTCTGTATTTTGCGGGTGGTGCTAATGTTGCCGCAGGAGAAAACGAAGCAGAGCGCGCACAGATTCTCGGAGTTTCATACGACTACAACCGCATTAAAGAAATGGAGTTTCAGCAGGGGCGTTACTTTACTACGGGTGAAGCAAACAACGCGCAGGCGGTTGCCTTGATTGGTGCTTCGGTAGCTGAAAATGTTTTTAATGGCAGAACCAATATAATAGGCGAACAGATAAAAATTCGCGGAGTAAAACTGACCGTTATAGGTGTTCTTAAAAAAGAAGGCAGCGACCTCTTTGGTTTCACACTCGATAACAATGTGATTGTGCCTTTTAGTTTCACAAGCATGTTTGTAAACATGTATGATAACGGCAACGACCCTTTGCTGGCTGTCGTTCCAAAGAAAGGTGTACCGATGGACGAATTAAAATATGAAGTAAAAGGTGCCATGCGTTCGATACGCAGGTTATCACCTTATGAGGAAGATAATTTTGCGATTAATCAGGTGAGTGTTTTTACCGAAGGGATTGCTTCTATTTTTTCCATCATCAATATTGCGGGTCTGTTTATTGGCGGATTCTCCATCTTGGTAGGAACCTTCGGCATTGCCAATATTATGTTTGTGAGTGTGCAGGAGCGCGTGTATCAAATAGGAATTAAAAAAGCATTGGGCGCGCGCAAACTCTATATTCTTTTAGAGTTTCTGCTCGAAGCAGTTATGCTTTGTGTGTTTGGCGGGCTCACAGGTTTGGCATTGGTGATTATACTTTTTAAAACGTTGGGCTGGGTAGTGGCAAGCAATGGCTCTGATTTTAAATTCTACATCACTGCACAAAACATCATCATCGGTCTTTCTATTTCTATTGTAACCGGAATACTTGCCGGTTTTATTCCTGCCTGGAGCGCAGCCAACATGCGACCTGTTGACGCTATACGCGGAGAGGTAAGCGATTTGTTTAAAGGAATGAGCAAGATGTTTAAGCGAGGAAAGGCGTAGAAGAGAAAAAGCTTAACTTAGTGAATCACAGAGTATCCCCAAAAAATATCCAATTTTTAGTTTTTAGACTTATTCTCTTCTTTAGATAAGCTCATTTTATTTTGCTGTTGGCACTTCTTTTATTGCCTTCTGTTTTTATTTTCACCTACCTTACGAAACAAATATCCTTTGAAAAAGAACTCACCCCTCTGTATTTTCTTTAGCTTGTTGTGTGTTGTGTGTAGTATGAACGGCGTGCTTGCGCAATCGCCTACACAAATGAATTATCAGGCAGTAGTGCGCAATAACAGCGGCAGTATAATTGCCAACAGCCCTATAAAAATTCGCTTTACTATTCATCAGCTTAGTGCCACGGGTGCTTCTGTTTTTACCGAAGTGCAAACTACTACTACCAATCAATTTGGTTTAGTGAATGTGCAAATAGGTGCGGTGGGGTCATTAGGAACCGTGGACTGGTCGAACGGTGCTAAGTTTTTACAGGTAGAAACAGATATCAATAACACCGGAGTTTATACCGACATGGGAACCTCGCAGTTAATCAGCGTGCCTTATGCACTTTTTGCAGCTAACAGTGCCACGGGCCCGCAAGGTCCTATAGGTGTTAATGGCCATACAGGGCCAACAGGTGCTATAGGATTTACAGGAGCCACAGGTACAGGAGTCACAGGAGCAGTGGGTAGTACCGGTGCAACCGGAAGTACAGGAGCCACAGGTGCAACGGGAGCAATAGGGCTTACAGGAACGGGTGCTACAGGAAGCACGGGAAGTACAGGAGCAACAGGGGCAACGGGTGCTATAGGATTAACAGGGGCTACGGGATTTGGACCAACGGGTTTTGTGGGTGCCACGGGGGCAGTAGGTGCTACAGGTAGCACAGGAGCTATAGGATTTACAGGGGCAGTAGGTGCTACAGGAGTTGGTGCCACAGGCGCCACCGGAAGTACAGGAAGCACGGGAGTTACAGGTGCTATTGGATTAACAGGTAGCACAGGAACAGGAGCTACGGGAACCACAGGGGCAACAGGTGATACAGGTAGCACAGGCGCTTTAGGAAACACAGGAGCGACAGGCGCGGTGGGCGCTACAGGAGCAGGAGCTACGGGCGCAACAGGAAATACAGGAAGCACAGGTGTAACAGGTGCAATAGGAATAACCGGAAGCACGGGAGTAGGCGCAACCGGAGCTATAGGTGTAATGGGAATTACAGGAAGCACGGGTGCAGTTGGCAACACAGGAGTTACAGGTAGTATAGGAGTAACAGGGGCTATAGGAGCTACGGGCGCAACAGGAAATATTGGAGCAACAGGGGCAACGGGTTCAATAGGATTAACCGGAAGTACAGGGATAGGCGCAACAGGAGCAATTGGAGTAACAGGTGTAACAGGAAGTACAGGTGCAGTGGGAAGCACAGGAGTTACAGGTAGTATAGGAGTAACCGGAGCAGTAGGTGCTACGGGTGTTACAGGAATAACAGGCGCTACAGGAGTAACCGGAGCAATAGGAATAACTGGTGCAACAGGAACCGGAGCAACAGGTGCAATAGGTAGCACAGGTGCAACCGGAAGCACGGGTGCAGTAGGAAACACAGGAGCCACGGGCGCAGTGGGTGCTACAGGAGCGGGAGCCACAGGAGCTACAGGCAGTATTGGTTTAACAGGGGCCACAGGAGCTATAGGTATAACAGGCGCTACGGGCTCAGGCGCTACAGGGGCCACAGGTGCAACTGCAGCAGTAGGAGCTACAGGACCGGCAGGAGCGGTTGGTGCTACAGGGCAGAACGGAGCTTCGAATGCCTGGGGCTTAACAGGAAATACGGGAACAGTTGACGGCACAAATTTCTTAGGTACTATAGATAATGTTGCTTTTAATATCAGAGTAAATAATCAGAAGGCCGGAAGAATAGACCCTAACGGGCCTACATTTTTTGGTATGCAGGCAGGAAACAGCAATACAAATATTTATTGCACGGGTATTGGTTACCGCGCTCTTTATGTAAACACCACCGGAAGCAATAACACAGCAGTAGGAAAGAGTGCTTTAAGTGCTAATACAGTGGGAGCAAATAATACGGCTGTAGGAACAAGTTCTTTAGCAGCAAATGTAAGCGGCAGTTATAACATTGCGTGTGGCGAAGGAGTGCTTTTGGTAAATACGGTTGGTAATGGTAACACGGGCATAGGCATGAGTGTAATGCAGGCGAATATCAGTGGTAGTTTTAATACGGGTTCAGGATATGGAGCTTTATCGTTGAACACCACCGGAACCAATAATACTGGTACGGGATTGAATGCGCTTTTCTCGAACTTAAGCGGAGGGAACAATACGGGTAACGGAGCCAACGTGCTTTATACAAACAGCACCGGAAGTTTCAATAGTGCTAACGGACAGAACGCGCTTTACTTCAATACTATCGGAATTAATAACACAGGTAACGGAGCCAATGCTCTTTATAATAACACCACAGGAAACGGGAACTCCGGAAATGGTTACGGAACTATTCAGGCAAATACTACGGGCAATAACAATACAGCAGATGGCTACAATGCGCTAAGTCTGCTAACTACCGGAAGCAATAACACTGCTATTGGTTACAATGCGCAGGTGCCTTCGATTACCGCAAGCAATCAGGTGCGCATTGGCGATGTGAATATTACTTACGCTGGTGTGCAGGTGGCTTGGACAATAACGAGTGACAGAAGATGGAAAACAGATATTGAGAATACCAATCTTGGTTTAGAGTTTATAGGCAGGCTGCGTCCTGTTTCTTATGTGCGCAATAACGATGAAAGCAAAAAAACAGAATACGGCTTTGTGGCGCAGGAAGTAGAAGAAGCACTTAAACTTTCAGGCGTTACGCACAGCGGAATTATTTCGAAGGATGATGCAGGTATGTATGGCGTGCGCTATAACGATTTGATGGCGCCAATGGTAAAAGCTATTCAGGAACAGCAAAAGATGATTGAGGAGTTGAGAAAAGAAATTGAGGAGTTGAAGAAGAAATAAAACCTGCTGCGGCAAAATTTCTCTCCAAAATTTTTGTTACCCTTACACACTAAGTGGAACAACGTATTTACAAAACCATTCGGGGGGGACAGATTTCTGTTGCAGCTTACCTGCGCGATGTGTGGCAGGTGCGCCATTTGATTTACACATTCGCCAAACGCGATTTGAAGGTGCAGTATGCACAAACTTACCTCGGGCTTTTGTGGTCGGTGATTCAACCGCTAACGGGTTTAATAATTTTCAGTTTCTTTTTTCAAAGGGTAATGCCGCTGCATCTTGATGTGCCTTATTCGGTTTTTGCTTTCACCGGAATTATCGGCTGGTTTTACTTTACCTCGTTGATAGGTCAGGCGGGCACGGTGCTTATGAATAATCAGCAGTTGATTAAGAAGATTCAGTTTCCGCGATTGGTGTTGCCGCTTTCAAAAGCGCTTACGGGGCTGATTGAGTTTAGTATTTCCATTGTGCTTTTGGTAATACTGATGCTGTTCATGGGTTGTCCGTTTTCGTGGCGTATTCTTTTTCTTCCTTTAGTTGTGCTGGCGAATGTCATTACAGGTTTATCGGGAGGGATTTGGTTGAGTGCGCTCACGGTGCGCTTCCGCGATTTGCATCATATCATTCCTTATTTGGTAGGTTTCGGAATATGGCTCACGCCTGTTTTTTATCCGACAACGATAGTGCCGCAGCAGTTCAACTTCATTTATTATTTCCATCCCGTGGCGAATGTGATTGCGCTGTATCGCTGGATATTTATAGGCACCGCGGTGAACGAAATGCAGGTTGTGGTTTCATTCGCTTTAGCGTTTGTTTTGTTTGTGAGCGGACTGGTGTTTTTTGTGAAGAATGAAAAATTTACTGCCGACCATTTATAAAGCACCATGAGCGAGTTAGCATTAGAAATAAAAAACGTTTCGAAGAGTTTTCAGATTCATGAAAGCCGAGCCGATAGTTTGAAAGAAAACATAGCTGGTTTGTTTTCATCGAAGAAAAATTCTGCTACACTTTTTCAGGCACTCGATAATGTTTCTATTGAAGTAAAGAGAGGAGAAGCGATTGGCATTATCGGCAGAAACGGTGCGGGAAAATCTACGCTGCTTAGAATTCTTAGCGGCATTATGCAGCCCGATAGCGGAGAGATAAATTTCTACGGCAAGCCTGTTTCTATTTTAGATGTGGGCGCGGGTTTTCATCCCGAACTTTCGGGCAGAGAAAATATTTTTCTTTCTGCTTCGCTTTTCAATTTCACCAAAGAAAAGATTGAAGAGAAATATCAGGAGATTGTTGATTTCAGCGGGGTGGAGAATTTTATTGAAGAGCCCGTGAAGAACTACAGCGCGGGTATGTATCTGCGTTTGGCGTTTTCAATTATCACCTGTCTGGAGGCAGATATTTATTTGATTGATGAAGTGATTAACGTAGGTGATGCGAACTTTCAAATGAAGTGCAAAACCAAGATTGAAGAGTTGATTGCACAAGGCAAAACGCTTTTAATTGCCAGCCATAACCTCAATGAGATTTCGTCTTTGTGCAATAGAATTTTATTGATGGAGAACGGAAAGATTCTCGACACGGGCAGCAGCGATGCGATTCAGAAATATTACACGATTGCCATTCCTGAATATTTTTCGTTTGACGGTGGAAAGCATTTTCATTTGAAGAAGAAGGAAGAGGTTTCATCTACCGAAGAAATTAAAATACTGAATTACGGTTTGGCAGATTATGCCGAAGAAGCCGAGGGCATCAGCAATAAAAAAGCATTCCGCATTTTTTGCGAAGTAGAAATTACAAACACAATCAATGGAAGTTTTAGTGTGCAAGTTTGTGATATAACGGGAGTGATTGCTTTTACTTCATCTACGCTTCAACAGGCAACTATTTCAACCAATCTTGACCAAGGCAAATACAGAATTGAATTTATTGTGCCTGCCGATTTGCTCAACGAAAAAATGTATGCCGTAAACTTTAGGTTTGTGGGCGACAAGAAAGTGTTACTTAAAATTGACAAACTGATTACACTTAAGATGTCTGAAGGAAAAGAGAATTTAATTCCGGTGGTGATGCCGGGAATTTTAAAACCGGTTTTGGAATCGGTGCTGCAAAAAATAAAATGAGCGAAACAGAAAAACTAAAAAGTATTTCGAAGGAGGTGGCGGATTTTTACAATCGCGTGCATCAGGTAATTACCTTTCCTGATAACTCGGTGCAGAGTTACCGCGCTACAGATATTGCTGAAACTTATGAAGATATTATTCTCGATTCTTCGGTGAGTGACGGTATGAAAGTGTTGGACTCCGGTTGCGGACTTGGTGCATTTGCGGCTTATCTGGCGCAGAAAAAGAATTGCGATGTAACGGCAATTACTTTCAGTGAAACTGAATTTGCCACGGCACAAAAAACTTACGGAGATAAATCAACCAAGGGAAATCTGCATTATCAGCAGGCAGATTTTCATTTCATGAAAAATATTTTTCAGAAAGAAACATTCGATATGGTGATGTTTCTCGAATCGTTTGAGCATGTGTATGATAAAGAGAAAGTATTGCGCGATGCTTTTGATATTCTGAAACCCGGTGGGTTTCTTTTCATTAAATATCATTTTGTGTTGTGGAAGAATGCCACAGGTCGCGAGGATGCGTTTAAGAAGACACTGCAAAGCGAAACCGACAGCATGCGTATTTTTACTCACCTGGCTTTGCATGAATACATCAAACTTTGCGAGAGCATCGGCTTTCAGTTGAAACTGATAAAGCTACCTTCTATTAATACCGATGATTATCGTTCGAGTAATGCGAATGTGGAGGTGGCGAACAGCGCCATTAAGAATTTCAATTTTACGGTGCCAGACTTTCCGGTTACGCAATGTTATAACACCCTGCTTCAGAAATTATGAAGCTGCCAAACTTCCTCCGCAACTATTTTATTGGCAGGCACACAGGCAAAGTGAGTACGCATTACGACACTTATAATAAGACTTATCAAACGTATCTGGGCGATGTAATTCAGGGTTCGCGGACAGTGGATGAAAAAGATTTGCTGAACTATCTCGCACAAAGCATACAATTAAAAAGCGGGCAAAAACTAATTGATGCCGGCAGCGGCTTCGGTGGACCGGCTTTGTTTTTTGCAGAGAATTATGGAGTAAGTATTGATGCGCTTACTATTAATGAAGAGCAGCGCATGATTACACAAACGAAGATTACCGAAAGAAATCTTTCATCAAAACTTACTGTGCGGCAAGGTGATTTTCATTTTCTGTCGAACTACTTTCCTGCTCAAACTTACGATGGCATTTATTTTTTCGAATCCTTCTGTCATGCTTATGATTACGAACAGGTGCTGCGCGAAGCTCATAAAGTTTTAAAACCCGGTGGCTTTATTTATATCAAAGATTATTTGGTGAATGAATCGTTGAACGGCTTAACAGAAAGTCGGTTTGCTGAAATTCTGGAGAACATCAATCAGTTTTACAAATTCAAATTTACCGCGCAGCAAAATTCTCCAACGGGTATGCGCGATATGCTGAGTAAAGCAGGTTTTGAAACTGAAATAATTCAGCCCGTTAGTTACACGCACGATAATTTTGAAAAGGTTTCGGGCTTTCATACCGCCACGCAACACAACGAAGACAACTACATTGCGGGAAACCTGCCCGATGTGTTTAAGGTGGTGGGAATGTATGAACTGAGAGGGGTAAAAAGATAAACCGAAGAGGTAAAACGGAAGCTATTTACCCGCCCAAGAATTTTTCCACCAAATATTTGGAACTGTGTTCGTAAATAATACTTTTGCATTCCCTTTTTAAGGGCGTAGTGTATTTAACACAGTTTTTTCATGGCAAAACAGGATTTAATTAAACAAGATGGAACAATTACAGAAGCCTTAGGCAATGCAATGTTCCGAGTGAAATTAGAGAATGGTCATGAGTTGTTAGCACACATTTCGGGAAAGATGAGAATGAATTACATAAAGATTTTGCCGGGCGATAAAGTGCAGTTAGAAATGAGCCCTTACGATTTGAATAAAGGAAGAATAACTTTTAGATACAAGTAAAGAACTAAAAAATGAAAGTAAGAGCATCAGTAAAAAAGAGAAGTGCGGAATGCAAAATTGTAAGACGCAAAGGAGTTGTGTTTGTCATTAATAAGAAGAACCCGAAATTCAAACAGCGTCAAGGGTAATTTGTCATCCAATAACTAATCATCAAAAAAATATCCTAACTCATGGCACGTATTTCAGGTGTTGATTTACCAAAGAATAAAAGAGGCGCAATTGCTCTTACCTATGTATATGGTATCGGAAGAACCACAGCAGCAAAAATTCTTAGCTCTAATAATATAGACCTAAACACCAAAGTAAAGGACTGGACAGATGAGCAGATAAACGGTATTCTCCGTTTTATGGCAGACAACCTGAAAGTAGAAGGTGAATTGCGCGGAGAAGTTCAGCAGAACATCAAGCGTTTACAGGATATCGGAACTTTCCGTGGCATCCGTCACCGTAAAGGTCTTCCGGTTCGTGGACAAAGAACTAAAACCAACGCGAGAACCAGAAAGGGTAAGCGTAAGACGGTTGCTAACAAGAAGATGGTTACCAAATAATAAGTAGTGAGTACTTAGTATTGAGTAGTTAGACAATACAGAATACAAATTCAAAGACAAAAAGCGAAATGGCAAAACAACAAACGGCTCAGCAACCATCGGCAGTTGCAAAAGCAAAGGCAAAGAAAAGAGTAGTAAAAGTAGATGCAGAAGGTAAAGCATTTATCAATGCCACTTTCAACAACATCATTATTTCTTTTACCAATATGAATGGTCAGGTTAT